>JAPYUI010000192.1 GCA_029936175.1 Kiritimatiellia bacterium | reverse complement strand
GTCGCGCGGCAGGCATGTTTTTCCGCAAATAAACCCGAATCAACGAAGCACGTAATTGAATCTCACCTGACCCGACTATATGTTGACCCTAAACGGAATTCGCTTATGAAACCTTTCCTGCCCTTCCTGGTCGCCACGTGCATCGCCCCGGTCCTCCTGGCCCAGGACCCGCCTGAAATCGAGGCGAAGGCCCGCACCTTGATGGATGCGTCGGTGCGTTACCTGCAGTCCCTTGAGCGATTCGAGATGGATTACACATTGCGCGCGCAAGGGAATCCCGCTCCCGGCCAGGAACTCGATGAACGATTTACCTCCCATGTCGCCCTCGAGAAACCGGGTAACTTTGCCAAGATCGGCCGCGGGCAGCAGGGGCCCATGTCGCCCCCCAGTCTGTACCTGTTTGCTGACACGGGCACGATCCTGATGGGGGATCAGGCCATCGTGGTCAACAACATCAAAGGCCTGAGGGATTTCTTTACCCATCGGGACCTTGGTTACATCGAGGAAATCAACCTGCTCTTGCCCATGGACCTCCGGGCCGACCTGCTCCGGGCCTTCCTCACCTACACTGCCGAGGTGACCTGGGAGCAAAACCTGCAGTCGGCGGAATATAAAGGCGAGGAAACATTGGGCGAGCACCCGGCTCATCACCTCCGGCTTAAATATGTGCGGGCCCTCGGCCCAGAGCAGATGACCGTCATCAACGATATCTGGCTGGCACGCGGAGAACAGCCCTTGCTGCTGCAGGTGAAGGAAGTCATGGAGAATGACCGCTCGGCGATGGTCTTCACCGGGACCTACGCAAACTGGAAGGTGAATGAACCGATCCAGGCATCCATGTTTAAGGCTCCGATCAAGGACATGAAGATCCACCCCGATTACGAGACGTACATGCAGGCGGCGAATGCGTCGCCGGCGGAAGCCCTGGTCGGAACCGAGGCCGCGGATTTTACCCTGGAGCGCCTGGATGGAACGAATTTCACCCTCTCCGAGCAACGGGGGAAACAGGTCGTCATCCTCGATTTCTGGGCGACCTGGTGCGCACCCTGCGTGGAGGCCCTGCCGGAGCTGATGGCTGCAGCAAAAAAGTACCAGGATAAGGATGTCATGCTCGTCGCGGTAAACCAACAGGAGGGCGCGAAAAGGGTATCCCGCTTCCTGCAGAAGCAGGGATGGACGCTTGACGTGGTTCTGGATGGGGAGGGAAAAACCGGGTCCCTCTACAAGGTCCAAGGCATTCCCCAAACGGTGATCGTCGGAAAAGATGGAAATATCAAGGTCGTGCACGTGGGGAGCGGAGCCGGTATGCGGGATATCATCGCCCGCGATTTGGACCGTATCCTGGCCGAATAGTCGGGGTCCGGGATTCACGTCGTTGATAAACCGTCACACGCTCTGTATACTTCCGTCATGAGGCGTTTCCTGTTCCTTTCCTTCGCACTGGGCCTGATGAACCTTTCCGTATCCGCCGGGGAAAATGTCCAGGCACGCATTCAAGACCTGCTGGCGTTCGTCGAAGATTCCGGGGTCACCTTCATCCGCAACGGCACGAAGCACAACGCGACAGAAGCCGCCAAACATATGCGAAAGAAACGGGATCATTATCAAAAGGATATCCGGACTCCAGAGGATTTCATCCGGCTGACCGCGACGAAGAGCTTGGTGTCGGGAAGGAAATACCAGGTGGTAACGAGGGAAGGGAAAACCCTGCTGGCGGGTGATTGGTTGCTCGCCGCGTTGGGGCACTTGCGGGCGGCAACACCCCGGTAAGATCCGGCGCTTAACGCACCCGGGTTATTCCGGCAAGACCAGGTCGATCGTGCCGAGGCCCTGGTACTCGACAGAAAGTCCGGCCTCGCCCTTGGCTTGAATCTCAATCATCGGTGTCATCTGGCCAAGCTGTTCCAGCAGAGGCACGGGCACCACATCATTCATCCGGGCACTGCGACGGAGGATCGGTTTGCTCTTCTCGCTTTCCTTTTTCTTCTTCAACTCGCTGATCTCGGCCTCCTTTGCCTCCAAGAGCTTGAGCGCTTCATCCCGCTCACGAACCAGGGACGATGCCGACTTCTCGTTTGCGCTTGTGGCCTGTTCCAGTATTTTCCCCAGTTTTTCCTGTTCGGATTTAGCGGTCTCAAGTGACTGGTTGGACTTGGCCAGGACGCTCTTGATCTTCGATAGTTCGGCATTTTTCGCCTTCATGTCTTCTTCCTGGTCTGTAAGTGCTTTTTGCAGATCGGCAATCGACCGGGCGGAGGACCCTGAATTTCGCTTCACGTCATCCATCGCTTTTTTTTCGGCTTTCTGTGCAGCTAAGGCATCCGTCGTTTTCGCCTTCCAGCTGGCCGCATCTTCCTGGGCCTCACGTAGCTCGCCCCGGATCAATTGCAGGGCCTTCTCCTGGTCCGCCAGGACCCTCCCGTGCAATCGCTCTATTTCCATCTTCTCCTTTAACCGGCCTCCGGCACTCTTCTGCGCATCGTCCAGGCTTGCCTGGTTTTTTTCCAGGCTTTGTTCCAGCTGTTTCAACTGCTTGCCAAGTGTGCCCTTTTCCTGGCGCTCTCCCGCAATAGTCAGCTGTAAATCCTTGATCCGTGACAGGGACTTTGCCTGTCCGGCCTGCGCAAGCTCCAGTCTGCCCCCGAGGCTGCTGAAATCCACGGTCATCAAGGCGTGACGGTCCTTTAAAGCATCCAGCTGGGAGAAAAGATCTATTTTTTCCGCAAGGAGCATTTTCAAATGCTCTTGCACGCTTTTATCCCCATCGGTCACGGCTTCCAGGCTCTTTTCCTGGTTGTCCAGCTGCTGCTGGAGGGTTGTTCTTTCTTTTTTAAGCTCGGCGTAATTTTTTTCCAGTTTCTCCAGGCGCTCCACGTCTTTCTCGGCTTTTTGTAAAAGGGCCTCCTTCCCCACAAGCGTGGCTTGTTGGCCTTCATAGGCCATTTGCGATTCCTCCAACTCCGTACGCAACTTGGCGAGGGCCTTGGTCTCGCTGCTCATCTCGGCTATCGCTTCTTTGAGTGAAGCGACTTCGGCCTGGGCCAGCTCCAGGTCCGACAGCAAGTCCATGTTGTACTTGTGCGCGGTCACCAGGCTTTTCTGTGACTCCTCCAGGGCTGAATCCCGTTCCTTGTTCACGCTGGCCCATTTCGTTTCCATGGATTCTATTTTGTCTGCCGTCTGTACCCGTTCCGTGCTCAATTCCTTTTTATGCTCGAGCGCTTCGGCCTGGGCCCTCTCCAAATTCGACTGGATATCATTGTTGTGCTTATGCGCGGTGACCAGGTTTTGTTCCGACTCTTTCAACGCAGCAGCCCGGTCCTTACCCGTTTTGGCCAACTGCGTTTCCAGGGTCTTCATCTTGTCTGCTGCTTCCGCGTGGTCAGCGGTTGAATCCTTTTCTATCTTGGCCATTTCAACCGCAAGTTGGTTGGCGCGTTCTGTTTCCTGGTCTCGCTCGGCCTGCATAGTTTCCGCCTTGCGATTGTTGGCGGCAATACTTTTTTTGTTCTCTTGAAATTCCGCCTCCAGGGACTGGAGTTTCGTTTCCGTCACACCCAGGTTTCCCGCCGCTGTATTCAACGAGGTCTTGAGTTTGGCGGCTTCCAGTTCCAGGTCCTGCCGAGCCTTTTCCGTCGATGTTTGATTCTTTTTCGCCTGGTCCAGGCCGTCGAGCAGGTCGGCGTTTCGCGTGTTTAATTTCTGGATGGTCTTCATCATGTCCTCATCCTTACTCGAGAGCTGGTCCACCTGACTGCTCAGGCGACGAATGGTTACGTTGGACGTTTCCTCCCGGGTCTGCACGATTACCATTTTCTGTTTCAAAACCTTCATCTCTTCCAGAAGTGCTATGTACTTGGACATGTACTCCAAGTCTTCCGTTTCCGCTTGCAACCTGGGGGATTGCGGGCGCGGGGCGGGTATCGCCTCGACAACAGGTTCCGGTGCAATGGCCGGTGAGGAGGGGCTCAAAGCTGCCGGGTTCGTTTCGGGTTCGCCCACCAATGGGTTCCCCCCAATGGGCGTCGGGTTGAAGGGGGGCGGGGGAGGTTGTCCATCGCTGCTTTTTTCCAGGGCAGGTTTGGATGTTTCCCCTTTTGTGCGTCGAAGCTCGGTTGTCAACCGGGAGATCTCGTTACCACACAGCGAGATGCGCCAGTCCAGGGTGTCTTTCTTAAAATCAGGATCCTGCTCGCGGATGCCGCGATAAATGGCCAGGGCACGACGATACGCGTTCACCGCATTCTCCAACTCGCCAGCCTCTACCATTTCTTTTCCCTGCTCCAGGGCAATGAAGGCTTTCGTCTGCAGTTCCAGTATTTTTTCGGTGGGCTCTTCCGCAAAACTCCCTTGCAGCACCAAAACGATGAGACTGAGCAGATATATTTTCACACGCTTCATGATTTTTGACCCCGTTAAGACGCTTGTTAGTAAAACGAAACGTGCCACGATTGCCAGCATGGATGTCGATTTTTGCGGGTCTCCGGTGCTTCGGTCAAATGATTCGGGCCCCGGTATCCGGCCCCGTTAAAAATAGAATCCATATTTTACCGGGAAAATACACCATCATCGAACTTTCCGGTCCTCTTCACCGGGGTGTTGCCGTTTTACTGCAGCAAGCCCTACCGCCCTGCAGAACCGTCCGGATAATCGGGGTGTGCAAAACCATGACCCTGTCTTTTGTCATGGATTTCAGGACCCGAAACACCCGGGTCATCACGATATTTATCAACCCGTGGAAATTAGTCATTAGACATTCCCTGTGCGCCCCCTTATCCTTTTCCCATGCGTGCCTGGCTTTGTATCCTGATCGGGTTGATCCCCCCCGCCCATGCGGACTCCCTGCTGGATACCAACGACCTTCACCATATTCGGCGTGCCCTCGATTGCCTGAATATGACGAGCGCCGATTTGGGCTTCGACAAGGACCATGGGGAGCATGCCTTTTCGTTCGACGTGGCCTTGCAGATTCTTGGGCGACCTTTAGATCTGCCGATCTTTGGAAAGCGTATCCTGGATGACGCCCGGAAATTTGATGCGGAATCCTTTTCAAAAAAGATCAGCAAGCGTTTCGAAGAGACTTCCCGTGAAGAGATCCCTTCACCGCAGCAGCGTAATAAGGTCGATCCACCGGTCCGGGGAATCCAAAGAACGGGTGCTGAGGCCCCTGCGCTTATCCAACACAAACCGGATATACCCCTGCTGGAGAAACCGATCCGGGCATTCTATCGAGCCATGCAGCTTCCCGCGCAGGGGAGTCTTGAGCAGGAAGATGCTGACTGGCTCGCGGGGTCTTTTTTTATCGAGGCCCTGAATCCGCAACGGTACCCGGGGGAACGAAAGCACCTGGAGGATGCCGGATTCAACCCCGTTCTGATCGATCAAATTATCGCGGAACAGAATGCCCTCGACCCCGAACCCGCGGCACAGCGTAGCCTGGAGATCCTGGATCGGCTGTTCGTGCCGGACAGCGCTCGCATGATTCAGGCGATTGAAACGTTGCGTCATGCACTCAAGGATTTTGATGATTGGCCGCAGCAAAAGCTGATCAATAAAGATCCGTTTTTTCGAATCGTTATTGGAACTCTCGGCAACGACGTCTTCGATGGACCCTCGAACATCATCATCGATCCCGGGGGCGATGATATCTATCGAAATGGGGCGGGCACAGCCAGGAACGGAACCAGCCACATCATTGACCTCGGAGGCGATGATCAATATCTCGGAAAGGGTCTATTGGGACCCGGTAGCGCGCTGCGGGGCGTCTCCTATATTTATGACGCCGCCGGCAATGACCTGTACCATTGCAGTCATACCGGGATCGCGTCCGCCTTTGGAGGATTCGCCTGGGTGGAAGATGCCGCCGGCGACGATAGGTACCACGCCAAGGCCTTCGCCCAGGCCGCGGCGTATGCAGGCACGGCCGTGCTGATCGATCATGAAGGCAATGATCATTACAACCTCGGCTACATGGGCCAGGCCTACGCGGGCGTGCGTGGCCAAGCCTACCTGATCGATCGAAAAGGCCACGACTATTACACCGCAGGCGGGCACTACATTGATCACGGGCACCACGATGATCGCTTTCTTTCCATGGCGCAGGGGTTTTCCATCGGCAAGCGACCGGTTGCGGCGGGCGGCATCGCGAGCCTGATCGATCTCGAGGGCAACGATAGTTACAAGGCCGATGTCTGGGGACAGGGTGTGAGTTACTGGTATGCCCTGGGGATGCTTATCGATGCCGGTGGGAATGATACGTATTCCATGTATCACTACGGCCAGGGATCGGGGATTCACCTCAGCTCCGGCCTGCTCGCCGACCTGGGTGGTAATGATTTTTATACCGGGTACGCCCTGGTGCAGGGTAACGCACACGACTGGGCGGTTGGCATGTTACTCGATCATGAGGGGCAGGATGTGTATACGGCGGATCATTACAGTCAGGGGCGAGGAATGACCAACGGCTACGGCATGCTGCTTGACCGTAGAGGCAATGATGCCTATTACGCCAAGCAATGCGACCGTTCGCAGGGCATCGGGAGCGACGGTTGGCAGCGGGAGTACGGGAGCATTGCATTGCTCCTCGACCTCCTGGGCAGGGATTTTTACACCTGCGGCGGGGTGGATGGGCAGGTCCTCCGGCGACCGGATCATGGAGTGATTTATGATCAGTAAGTTTCTTTCCTTCCGGCTCTACCCTGCTCGGACCCTGGCACACGGAGCGGGATGGCGTGGAATAGGCTTTTGCATCGGATGGGGATGTTGGCTGCCGTGCATGTCCATCGGCGAAACCATCGACTGGGCAACCCTGCCGGCCGATAAAATGGTTCGCTACGCCTGCGCCGCCAGCTTGACCGACGAAAAAATAGCGCTTTCCCGGAAAGCTTTTGACGAAATCAAACGCCGGGGACCCAAGGGTATCCAGGCCCTGATGGACCATATGCATATCAAGAATATCGTTGTCCGGGTGCACGCGGATAACATCATCCGGCGAAACAAAGATCCCGAATTTGTTCCGATCCTGCTTGGCTACCTGGATTCTGAACACGAACGGACACGGAAGTACGCAGCGTACCTGCTGGGTTATTACGAGCTGCCGGAACACGCGGATAAACTCTGGCCCCTGTTGGAAAACGCTGAAACTGAAAACACCGCGATCCGCAGCCTGGGCAAGTGGAAAGTATCCGCAGCAATTCCAAGAATACTACCCTACCTGCAACACGAAAAAGAGATCAAACGCATCCTCGCGGTGAACGCGCTGCGGGATATCGCGAACCCCGCCACCGCCGATCCCCTGATTGCTGCTTTGAGTGATCCCGTATTCACGGTACGCATGACCGCCGCGCGGGCCTTGTCCGCCCTGGGCGAAGAGGCGCAGGGAAACGTTTTGACCGCGCTGGACACCGCAGAAAAACCCGCCCGACGGCTGTTGATCCAGGTACTGGGAGACCGTGGAGATGCAAGCGCGATTCCAAGGCTTCAACGGTATCTCTCCGCAACAAATGTCCAGGTCGTCGCTGAGGCGGC
>JAPYUI010000425.1 GCA_029936175.1 Kiritimatiellia bacterium | reverse complement strand
CGCACGGTGACGCCCCCTTGGGGATACGCCGGATAAATACCATTAAGTATTATTAATAATAATACGTAACACTCCAGATAAGGGTATATAAGGGTGTATATCCACCCTTAGATAGGCTGATTAGCTAGAGATCATCCCATATCGGGGTCCGGATGGGGGTCCGGATGGGGGTCCCCAAATGGGGTCATCCTGGAGTACCCCCCAAATGGAGGCCACCACGGATCGGGGTCCCCGGGGGGGGTCCGGATGGGGGTCCCCAAATGGGTCCATATCGGGGGGGTCCAAGGATACCATCGGATATCGGCTGTGGGTGATTACACCTGGCATCGCGGATTAGCACATGTCGTAGTATTATTAATAATAAATAATAATACATAATAACATGTAATAAACGTAATACCGCACGGTGACGCCCCCTTGGGGATACGCCGGATAAATACCATTAAGTATTATTAATAGTAATACGTAACGGGCCAAATAAGGGTATATTAGGGTGCATAACCACTCCTAGATACGGGGTTTAGATAGGGATCCTGGGGGATTAGCCCCTCCCAAACCCAAGATAGTAGGGGATTGACCCCTAAGATCCTACGGATCCATGGATCTGGGGTCCAGATCCAGGGTACCCCGGAGAGAGTACCCTTATATATACTTTCACGCGCGCGCGTGGTAGGGAAAAGAGCCAACTGACGTGTGTTACATGTGTGTTACATTATTTCTACAAGGAGGAAAATGCAAAGAGTTGTCTGGAATTGACGGTTTTGATGTAACACACATACCCGTGAAATACCCTGATTTAGGGGTATTCCAGGAATGGCGACCCAAATGCCTCACTTTAGACCTGTATATAAGGACGGGTGACTGCTCATAAACGTCCAAAATAGGGCTAAATAACGACCACTTTCTACAACAAATAAACAAAACGAACACTTTTGAACATAAATAAATGCACCTTTATTTGCGCGGCGATTACCTATCGGTGATTTGGCCGATTACCCCATAAAAGTGAATAAAGTGAATAATGACTCGGAACCGGCCGGTGTGGATACCCCTGAGGGCACTAAATGTAGTGATTTAGGGTAAAATGGGGTGTTTAGATAGGGATCCTGGGGATAATGACCTAGTTTCACGTGGTTTCACCTGATGGTTAGCTAGTATAGCTAGACACACACAGAGGATATGTCATATCCTATTATGCTTCACCTCATACAACCAATAGAACACACAGTGTAGTACACTGTACTGTGTGTATACCCGCGTGCTTAAGTATGTACTATAGGTAATACGTACGATAGGGCTCGTATGGGCTATAGGTAGTACTGTACTGTACTAAGGGATAGACTACTGTATGTATGTGTATACCCACGTGTGCTACTAGCTACTGGTGGTGTACAACACACTGGTAGTGATGGATACTAATGAGTACGGCCTACTGGTAGTACGTAATGATACTAATGAGTATGCACTATAGGTAATACGTAATGATACTAATGAGTATGGACTAATGGTGCATACTGTACTGTACTAAGGGATAGACTACTGTATGTATGTGTATACCCACGTGTGC
>JAPYUI010000424.1 GCA_029936175.1 Kiritimatiellia bacterium | reverse complement strand
ATGGGACATGGTGCTCGGACAACGTGACAGCACGACATTTTTCGTCGGGTTGAATGCCACCCCGGGTATCCGCTGGCGCAGCGCCTCTGGCAGTGCCGAGCGACAGGCGGACTTCACCGCGACCGATGACACCGACTGGCATCACTATGCACTGGTCGCCGGGGCGGATGGCACCCTCCAGTATTACCTGGATGGCCTATGGGCGGGCTCGGCAAACAACAAGCTCACCGGCTTCATTGTCGACACCATCGGGGAGGCCTACAGCAGTACACGGGATTTCGATTTCCATGGCCAGATCGACGACGTTTACGTATATGACCGCTCGGTGACCGCCAGCCTGGTACGGGAACTGTTCGAGCGAAGGGATGTCATGCCGGCGGAGTACGATGTCTACCTTATAGCGGGCCAATCCAACGCGGATGGACGGGGCCTGACCAGCGAGCTGACCGGCAGCCTGGCTACCTGGAAGACCCCGCAACCCGATGTACGAATATATTATGTAGGTCCCTACAACAACGACCCGGTGAACCCCACCTACCACACCGGGTGGACGATACTGCAGCCCGGCATGGCGGCGGCCCCCAGCTTCTCCGGTCCCCTGCCCTCGCCCTATTTCGGGTTCGAGATTTCCCTGGCGCGCAGCCTGGCCGAGCGGGCCCCAGACCGGCGCATTGCCCTGATCAAGGTCACCCGGGGAGGGACCAGCATGGGCACGGACTGGCACCCCACGGAACCCGGGAACTTCATGTGGCAGGCCTTCACCAACTTTGTCCCGAAGGCCTTGCAGACCCTGAGCAACGCACAGGACACCGTGCGCATCAAGGGAATGATCTGGCACCAGGGCGAAGCCGACCTGGCCAACCTGGATTTCGCCGCGGACCTGTCCCTGTTCCTGGCGGAAACACGCGCCCTGGTCGGGGAACCGGCATTGCCCATCGCACTCGGCGAGCTGGAACAACACCTGAGCAGCCCCGACGTCGACCGAAGTTATCCAAACCAGGAAATGGCCACCCTGAGCAACAGCGACCCCTTTACCGGCCTGGCTTCATCCGCCGGCCTGCTCACCCGGGACGGGGTGCATTTCGACACCCCGGGCGTCATTGTATTCGGCACCCGCTATGCCGACCTGATCCGGGACATCGACTCCGACGGCCTTCCCGACGACTGGGAACGCGCCATGCTGGGCTCGATCACCCATTCCGGCGGGACGACCACGGAGGATTTCGACGGCGACGGGTCTTCCGACCTGGCGGAGTGGCTTGCGGGCACGCACCCGGCGCTGGCATCCGATGTCCTGCGACTCATCCCCGGGGCATTGACGGAGCGGGTGCTGCGCTGGACAAGCGCCTCCAATCGGGTGTATCGCATCCTGTCGCGCCCCGACTGGAACACGGCCTGGACCGCCCTGCGCGAGAACATCAACGCGACGCCCCCGGAGAACAGCGAGACCTTGCCTCCTAGCCCCCGGGTCCTGGACCTCTACCGGATCGAAGTGGTCAGCCCCGGAAACTGAGGGCAGCATGGACACCCGGACCATGAAACGATGTACTGCTCTCTTAAACCGGGGCGGG
>JAPYUI010000423.1 GCA_029936175.1 Kiritimatiellia bacterium | reverse complement strand
CCGTGGGCCGGACCTTCTTCTTCGCCGGCGGCATCTCTCCTGTATGGAGCTGCTCCAGGACCTTCAGCCACAGCCCGGACTCCGCCGCCGGATCGTCGCCGAAACGGTCGAAACGGACATCGCCCTTCTGTTTATCGGGGCCGTGACAATCGATGCAATGTTCTTCCACGAAGGCGCGAAAGAAGGCCGCATCGGGGAGATCCGCTGCGCCGACAGGCAGGTGAAACCCCGACGCAACCAGCAGCCCGGTCAGGATGGTCATGCAATGCTTCAGGTCAACTCCGAGATGGGCTCGCCAAACGGCAAGAGCGGCATCGGCTGTCCATCGTAATTGGTGATGGTGGCGTTCTGATCGATGCCGAGATGGCGATAGACGGAGGCCCACAAATCATTCGGGGTCAGCGGGCGATCCTGCGGGTGTTCGCCCTTGGCCGTGGTGGAACCTACGACCTGGCCGTGATCCATGCCGCCGCCGCAGGTCAGGACGGACATCGCCTGCGGCCAATGTTCTCGACCGTGGCGCAGACCCTTCTTGCCATTGTCGGCCCGGCTGATTTTCGGGGTGCGCCCGAATTCGCCGGTGACCACCAGCAACACCTTTTCAGTCAGACCACGATCGTGCAGGTCTTCGATCAGCGCGGTGATCGCTTTGTCGTAGATCGGGAAACGGGCGCGTGCGTCGACCCAGAGGTCGCAGTTCACCGCGTGCGAATCCCAGTTGTAGAAGCCGAGCTTCGGTGACTTCACCCCGGAGATGTACGGGTTCTCCATCACACAGGTCACGAAACTGCAGCCGGCTTCGACCAGGCGCCGGGAGAGCAGCGCGCGTTGTCCCCAGCCGTGCATGCCGTAGCGCTCACGAAGCTTCTGCGGTTCCTTCGAAAGGTCGAAGGCCTCGTGCATGCGCGGACTGGTCAGCAGCTCGGCCGCCTGCTGATTGTATTCATCCATCGCCTGCATCGATCCCGTCGCGTCGATGTCACGGCGCAAGGTGTCGAACGCCCCCAGCAGCTTCAGGCGATCGTCGAGCCGGTCGGCGATCTTGTCGTTGAGGAAAAGATTGCGCACCTGGAAATCCGACTTGCTGGGATCGTCACCGACGGGAAAGAAATTGTACTTCATACCCAGGTAAGCCGAGCCCTGCGCATAGGTGTGCACCTTGGACCGGCCTCCGTTGGCCAGGGTGATGGTGTTCGGCACGCCCGGATCGTAGTGTTCGCGCATCTTGTTGACGATTGAAATGGCCGATGGCGCATCGACCTTGGTGCCGGTCGGCGTCTTGGGAATGCGGCCGGTCATGAAGCGCTTGCTGCCGCCGCCGTGGTCGTTGAAGGTGTGGGCGATGCTGCGGATCAGGGTGTACTTGTCCGCGCACTTCGCGTGCATGGGGAGCAGTTCGCATACGTCGATGCCGGGCACATTGGTGCGTATCGGGTTGAACAAGCCCCGGTAATCCGAAGGCGCCTCCGGTTTCATGTCGTAGGTTTCCATGTGCGGCGGTCCGCCGGCGAGCCAGACGAAAATGACCGAGGTATCGGGTGCGGGCCTGGCGGAATCCGCCGCCGCGCGGAG
>JAPYUI010000191.1 GCA_029936175.1 Kiritimatiellia bacterium | reverse complement strand
GGCTTGGCGGGTTCCTTGGGTTCAGGTGCCTTTACCACGGCCGGTTCCGGCTTGGGATCCGGTTTGGCGGGTTCTTTGTGCCCGTGGGGCTCCGGCGTTTTTTCCGGTTCCTTATGTTCGGGTTGTGCGGGTCCTGAATGGTCATCGACCACGGCCAGGGCGGTTCCTTCGGGAGCGCCCGTGTTCTTGCTGATTACTCCCGCCGCGACCAGCGACGCGAGGGCAACAAAGATCCCGACCCCTATATATTCTAAGATACCTTCTTTTTTCATGGGGTCACTCAGCCTATTTTCCGTGGATTTCCACTTCGGTGTAGTGGTTCATCTCGTTGGCGGTATTGCCGTTGCTGTACATGCGAAGGAACTGGGTTTTGATGCCCTTCAGTTCGATCAACTCCCCTTCGTTCACCTCCACGTAAGCCAGGTCCTTTCCCGCACCGAGGTTAAGTTCCGCTGAATCGTCGTGGTCGTTGTTGTAGACGGTCTTCAGGTTCTTCTTGAACGCGGCATCGTCCGCGATCTGGACGATCACGTCGTGATACACCCGTGCCTGCATGTGGTAGTGCCAGACGGCTATGGCCGAGATGCTTTTCGGTGCCCCGAAGTCGAACTGGATCCACTGTACGAAGGGTCCCAGTTCCACATAGCTGCCGTCGGTGGCCTCCTTGTCTCCATCGTTAATCAGCTCAATCTCGCCGATGACCGGTTCCATGTCGGAGCTGGTCACCTTGGCCTTGAGCGCAATGTTATGGGTGCCCGCAGGCACCTTGATTAACGGCCGCGGATGGCCCAGGGGTTTCTTTAAGTGCGGGAGTTTCACCGGTACCGGGGTCCCTTCGAAGCGTGGCTTTGGAAGGTCAATCTTCAGGTCCACCAGGTCTTCCGCCTGGGCGACCCCCGAATAAGCGGTCGCGCATGCCGCGACCAATGCGATTTTGAATACGGTCATCTGCCTTATTTCCTCGTTCAGTTAGATTTTAAAGTCGTCTTCGGTGAATTCGATCCGCTTGCCGGTGTTGATGGCCTCGGTGCCCTTCAGGACGGTGGCGCAGGTTTGGAAACCGATCTCTGCCGGGCAGTTCAAGGGTACCCCGTCGCGAATCGCGGCGAAGAAGTTCTCCAGGTGATACATGTGAATCGGTTTGTCGTTCTCCACCGGGATGAGCCATTTTTCCGGGGCGGGCGACTGGCGGATGTCGACAACTTTTTCCTCGTCGCCGGTGTCTTTGGCCCCTTCCTTGGCGATGTAGCCCTTCTCGGCCCATTTTGTCCACTCCTCCTCGGTGGACACCTCCCGGTACACCTCGTTCCAGCGAGGGGCCTCGGAGAAGGCGAGGGTGCCCTCGGTCCCCATGAAGCGCTCGAGGAAACCCAGCGAGCTGGTCGTGGTCAGCACCTGGTAGAAGGCGCGCCCCGTCTTGCTGTTCGGAAGGTCGTACTCGTAGATAAGCATGTTGGTGTCGTTGTGCTCGACCTTTTCATAAAAGTCGATGCCCCCGCTGCCCATGACCGCCTTGGGCGTGCTGCCATAGAACCAGTTCAGCACATCGATCTGGTGCGCGCCGAGGTCGGAGATCGGTCCGCCGCCGTACTTCTTGAACCAGCGCCAGTTCCTGAAGGTGTGCATGGAATCGTAGCCCCACTTCTCCAGCTCTTCCTGTGCCATCTCGTACTTGGATGGCCAGGTGTTGTCGGTCTTGATGCCGCGGTTCCACTGGGCATTGGCGTAGTTGATCTGCGGGCCGAGGAGTTTGGCTTCACCGAGCAACTTGTGTTTCACGTGCAGGTAACGTGGATTGCTGCGTCGCTGGTGACCGATCTGGAGCAGTTTCCCGGATTTGTCGCGGGCTTTCACCATGCTGCGTGCAGCTTCCGCATTGTTGGACATCATCTTTTCGCAATAGACGTGCAGGCCGGCCTCGAGGGCGGCGATACTGATGGGCGCGTGCATCCAGTCCGGGGCCGCGGTGACCACGGCGTCGAGGTCTTTTTCCTTTGCAAGCAGCTCCTTGTAGTCGGCGTAAACGTTGTTCTCGTGACCAAACTTCTTGACGTAGCGCGAGGTATAGCGCTGGCTGTATTCCCAGATATCGCCGACGGCCTTGATTCGCACGCCCGGAATTTTCAGGATCGAGTTCATGAGAACCCGGCCCTGGGTGCCGGCCCCAATTATCGCGATATTGATTTCATCCTTGTTCTTGGATTCCTGGCCAAGGGCTTCCGCCACGCTCAGGCCCAGGCCCGCAGCGGCACTGGCGGCCAGGAATTCGCGGCGATTGTATTCTGCTTTTTCAAGTTGATCACTCATGATCAGTAACCTTCCAGTTGGTTAGGGTTCAGAAATCGGGTTGGTTATATACACTTAATACCCCACTGCAAGACCACATCTTACCGAAAATCCGGACTTAATACCGTTTTATCTACCCTGTTGTGACGATCCTGAGGGCATTCCATTCATTTTGGTTGTGGCAGGCCCCTGCGGGTCTGGGCCTTGCCTTATTTGGTTTTCGCCTATTTACGCCGCCTGCGTGTTCCGGAGCTGGCCCGGGGCGGGATCGTTCTATTTTCCCGCATTTTCCATTCGACGGGAAAGAAGCCCCCGCGTAGAACCGCCCGCTATGAGCGACGAAAAAGAGCCTGAGGAAATCCCACCTGTCGAGGAGACCGCTTCCACGGAAGAGGCCCCTGCAGAAGATGCGGTGGCTGCGGCTGAAGCCGCCCCGCTCCATAAACCGCAACGGATTTTCGTCAACGGGGAGGAAGTGCCTCCCGCCTTTATCAGCCAGGAACTCCAGACCCTGTATCAGCGTTACCAGCAGTCGCTGCCGCCCGAGGAGTTTGCGCAGAAGCAGGAATCCCTTTTCCAGGATGCAGAGGACAACGCCATCGAGCGCCTCCTGCTCAACCAGGCCTCGAAGGAGTCGATCGCCGGGGTCACGGACAAGGATATTACCGCCCGGTTCAATAAGCTGAAGCGCGAGTCCGGCGGGCCGCAGCAGTTCTACAAGGCTTATGGATTGTCGCCGAAGGATGACGATTTCATACGCGAGCGCCTGGCAGACGACGTGCGATACGAACAGTACCTGGATACCTTGACCAGCGCGGTGGATGAACCGGACGAGGCTGCCTGCCGTGATTTCTATGACAATAACGAGGCCGCCTTTGTCGAGCAGGAACAGGTCCGCGCTTCGCATATTCTCCTGTCGGCGGACCAGCATCACGATCCGGCCTCGGTTTTCGAGCAGATGTTGAATATCCGCAGCGAGATCGAAGACGGTGCAGACTTTGAGGAGGTGGCCGGCCGCTATGGGTGCCCCCAGGATGCCGGCGATCTCGGTTGGGTTCGACGTGGACAGATGGTACCCGACTTCGAGAAGGCCCTTTTTGCCCTGCAACCCGGTGAGGTAAGCGATGTCGTGCAGACGCAGTTTGGCTACCATATCATCAAGGCTTTCGACCAGAAGGATGCCAGCACGCAGGCCTTTGGGGACGTGGTGCAGGAGTTGCGCGACATGCTCTGGAACAAGGGAAAAAACGATCGCATAGGCGAGGTTGTCGACGCGCTCAGGGAAAAGGCGGAAATCCGCCGCGAGGACATGCCGGAGGAGGCCCCGGAGGACACGGACTAGCTGCGCATGTAGTAGCTTTCCCTCGTCCGGTACCCGGAAATCCTACTCGTCCCGATTGCGCGACCGCTCGCGTAACTTATCGCGAAACCGCCCGCCAATGTGGTTCCATTGGGAAATTTTATACCGGTGTTGGACTTCCTCTTCGTCCATGAAGCGCGCATAAATAGCGATATGGCTCAACAATCCGTGCCACGGCCGGTCATCCTGGTGCTCGTTGCCGAAGAGTAGCTGCTGTGAATTCCAGTTGCTGAAGTCACCGCCGATCTGGTCCACCTCCTGGCGCTTACCATCGATGTAGCAGGCGAGTTCGCCGCTTCGATAGGTCACGACGATATGGTTCCACTTGTCAGCCTGTAACGGACCCAGGTCAACCTCGGGCTTGGAGCCGTTGAGCCCGGTCCCGGTGGTGCGCAGGCGGAGCAGGAATTGATCCCCCTCCTGGCAGAGTGAAAAGTTCCGGATTTGGCTGTCCTGGGAAAAGCTGATAATCCGCGCCGGTCCCTTCTGCTCCTCGTCGGCCGGGCGAACGCGTGCCTCAATGGACAATTCATTGGCTTGTTGACAGGCCTTGAGCAGGTAATCGTTTGCGCCGATGACCAGGGTGCGTCCGCCATCACACTGCATGGCATACTTGTTAAAGTCATTCCCCTCGACCGACTCCAGGCTGAAGGGTTCCGCGGGTGTGATGCCCGGGTCGATCCAGGGCTTGCGCGGGCGTGGACTCTCCCACATGTAGACCAGGCCCGCCCGTTCGCAGGGCCACTGTCCGCCCAGGGTGGGGTGGGAGGGGGCCTGATCGTCTTGCGGTTGGGGCTCGGGTTCGGTCGGTACCGGGTTTGTGAGTTGGGCGATCACCGCCTTGGCCTTGATGGCGTCTTCGATCCGGCCCTGCTGGGTGTAGGTCCGTTTCAGCACGTTCAGGTGCTGGATGTACTGCCCCTTGATATGGTTCAACGTGGCCTCTTGCTTTTTACCGGCATCGTTCAGGGCCAGGCCATAATCGTAGGCGGCCTTGCGTACCCGGGTGGGGTAGTTCTTGTCCTCGTGGCTGATTACGTTTCGGTCTTCATCGAACAGTTTCAGCGCCTCATCGGCCTTGAGCACCAGGTCGAGAGTGCCGGCCCGTTTCCCGGCCTGGCGGGCCGCCTCCAGGTCGTCGGCATATTTTTGCCGACTGCCCATGACCACGGACCAATACTCCGCCAAGACCGTGTCTGCCGACTTTTGATACTTCCGGTTGGCAGTGGTCAGCGCGTCTTCCTGGCTGCTCGCGACCGAGCACAGGAGCACAAGTGCGCACAAGATATATCGTTGCATCCTAAACATGGGCTTCCTATTCTAGGGTGGATGTCGGGATTGCGCAAGATTTTGCTGGTGTACTTGCTGCTCGGTCACGGGGCCTGTTCCCGGGGACCGGTGTCCACGCATCCGATCCAGGAGCGGGAGATTCCCCGGAACGGGGCGACGATGCCCGTGGAACGCAAGGGCGCAAAATGGTGGGTGAAGCGCAACCGGGAACTCAATGCCCTGGGCCGGGAAGGCACGGCCTCGCTCGTCCTGTTTGGCGATTCCCTCATGGAGGGCTGGGAGCATATGGGCCGCCATTCCCTGGCACAATCTTTTGGCATGTATGGAACCGCCGTGATGGGAATGGGCGGCGATGGGACCCCGCATGCGCTCTGGCGGGCAAAAAACGGCAATTTTAAGAACCTTCGCCCGCGGCTCGTGGTGATCATGATTGGGACCAACGACCTGGAGAGCCAGAGCGAGCAGGAGATCGTTGATGGAATCACCGCCGTGGCACAGGCGGTCAATGCGATCACCCCGGATTCAAGGATCCTGCTGCTGGGCTTGTTCCCCCGAGGGGAGGATGGTGCCCATCACCTGCGCGCGCCCATCCGGCGGGTGAATGAGGGGATGCAGAAGCTCGCGGATGATGAGACGATTTATTACCGGGATTTTGGGGCCTTGCTGTTGAACGAAGACGGCACGGCCCGACGGGACATCCAGCCGGATCACCTGCACCTGAGCCGGGAGGGCTATCGCGTGTGGGCGGCGGCCCTGGCACCGGTCGTGGCCGAGCTGATGGAGTAGGGGTCGGATTTACATGTAAGGAAGCGACGGCCTCCCTAAAAGGGAACAACCCGGAGCACGATGGCATACATCAGCACCGTCACGAGGATGATCCCGACCAGGTTCAACCAGATCCCTGCGCGGCACATTTGCGGGAGGCTTACCTCCCCGGAGCCGAACACGATTGCATTGGGTGGCGTCGCGACCGGCATCATGAATGCACAGCTCGCGGCAAGGGTGAGCGGGAACATCAGCATGTAGGGATGCAGGCTTAAGGCGGGGGCCATCCCGGCCATAATCGGCAGCAGGGTTGCCGTGGTCGCGGTGTTCGAGGTCAGCTCAGTGAGAAAAATCACCATGGTGATCACCGCGATGACGATCAGGAAGGGCGGGATCCCCTGCAGTTGCACGGCCTGGGAGCCAAAGAATTCGCCGACGCCATTGGCCCTCACCGCCTTGGCCAGGCTCAGCCCCCCGCCGAAGAGAATGAGAATACTCCAGGGTAGCTTCACCGCGGTCGCCCAGTCCAGGGTGAATTCGTGTTGCTTGAAGTTCACCGGGATCACGAACAAAAGCAGGGCACCGGTCATCGCGATGACCGGGTCGCTCAAGTCCGCCAAGGCGGGCCAGTGCTTCAGCAGCCAGGGGTGGCTGTTCAGCCAGGGACGCGAGATCCAGCACAAGGCCGTACAGAAGAAGACGATCATCGTAATTCTTTCGCCCGGTTTCATGGGGCCGAGGGCGCGGTATTGCTGCTGGATAAAGGCCTGTCCGCCCTCGACCGGGGGCAGGCGGACCGGGTAGAGGACCCGGGTCAGCAGGATCCAGGTGAGGGGGAGAAAGACCACCACCAGGGGGACGCCGAACTGCATCCATTGCAGGTAGCTGATGTCCTGCTGGTAGGGTTCGGCGATGCTGTCCTTGATAAAGTTGACCAGCAGGACGTTGGGGGGCGAGCCGATGATCGTGGCAACCCCGCCGATGGAGGCGGCGTAGGCGATGCCCAGCATGAGGCAAACGTTGAATTGCATCGTCTCTTTGGTCGGCACCTGGACCGTTGACCGGACCAGGGCCACCAGGCTGACCGCGATGGGCAGCATCATCGCGGTTGTCGCGGTGTTCGATACGAAGGCGCTGAGGGTCGCCGTGATGAGCATGCATCCCCCGATGATGTTGATGGGTTTGGTCCCGATTAGCCCCAGGGTGAACAAGGCGATACGCTGGTCCAGGCCCCAGCGCTGCATCGACAGGGCCAGCAGGAAGCCGCCCATGAACAGGAAGATCATGTCCGAGGCATACGGGGCGGAGGCCGCCTTGATGTCCACGGCACCACACAGGGGAAACGCGACCAGTGGCAGGAGTGCCGTCACCGAGATGTGCACCGCCTCGGTCAACCACCAGATGGCCATCCAGACCATGATAGCCAGGGTTTTCCGCCCGGCATCGGAAAAGACCAGGGCATCACCCGTGGCCCCGGTGAAGTCCTCCGGCAGGAGCAGATAGGTGAGCCAGGCGGCGATCGGTGCAGCAATGAGACCGATTTGCTGGACCCGAAGCTGGATGGGGGAGCGTTCCATGCCGGTGTTCTAGCAGGTTTCCTATCCCGGGGCGAAGCCTATGTATATCGTACGCCTTTATGGAATGCGGGCATGCAGTGTAACTTAATCGTGCCCCTGCCGCAAATGGGACTGTACGAACCCGAACGGCATCCTATCCTGTGCCCATGAAAAACCAAGGACTTGCCGTATCGCTCGCCATGCTATGTTGTCTCCCCGTCTTCGCCCAGTGGCCGGATCGACATGGGCCGACCCTGGACAGCCATGTGAACCCGGCAGATGCAAGCGGTCTTCCCACGTCCTGGAACGAGACGAAAAACATTGCCTGGAAAACCGCCCTGCACGATGAGGGCCACTCGTCACCCGTGGTGCTTGAAGGGATGGTCTGGCTTA
>JAPYUI010000190.1:6058-7656 GCA_029936175.1 Kiritimatiellia bacterium | reverse complement strand
GAACAGAAATTCAAGCAGGATGCGGAAGAGCAGCAGGACCAGTGGCAACAACTGGAAAAGCAGGGCTTGACCAAGCAGTACCGCAAGCGCCTGCGCAACGACAGTTATGACGACCGGAACCAGCAAAGCTTCCAAAGCCGGGTCTTGCGCAAATAGCCGCGAAACAGGACGGCGGCGTCCCGGGGAGAAAGGCCCGGGACGCCGACATGGCCTGCGTAATTGCGTGCTTTGTTTGCCTGCTAAAACCGCGCAAACCGTGTACGCTGAACCACGATGAAACGTTCACGCATCATCTTTTTCTGGATCTTGATCCTGTTGCCCACGCTGATTATCGGCACGGTCTCGGTTGTGCTGCTTCGGCACGAAGAGGACCGCCTCGCCGAAGCCTCGGATAAGGCCCTCCGCGATAAGGCCCAACTCGTGGTCGACGACATCTCCTACGTCCTTGCATCCCTCCAGGAGGGCTTAATGGAAACCCTCCGGGAAACCCCGCTGAACGCATTGACGGAAACCCTGGTCGCGATGGAGGCGGAGAACCCCCTGATCCGAAATGTCTTTATCTGCAAAGAAAACGGGGCCTTGCTGCTCCCCGCCCCCACGGAGATTCTCGACGGGGAAAAAGAACGCTTTATCCAGCGCTACGATTCCCTGTTCCAGGGTCGCGTAGCCTGGATCGAACGCTCGAGGGAAAATATTCCCCGGGTCGAGATCGCCCAGGCCACCGAAGTGAACCAGGCCCCGCAACAAGGCCTGGCGTCCCAGCAGGATACCCGTCAAGGCGTACAGGGAAGGAGCTGGTCGCCCGAGCAGATCAACAGCTATGACCAGCAACAATTGGCGAACAGCTCGATCGGTAACGCGCGGATCAAGACCTACAGCTCCATCCACAAACTCGCCCAGTTGAAGGGCAAGGTGCCCACGCCGACCGCAGAAAACCGCTACCCGGCCCGGATCGCGGAAGGCTGGCGACCCTGGTTTAACGAGAACGATCAACACCTGCTGGGCTATATTCATGCGAAAGACGAGGCCCTGTGCTACGGGGTCGAGCTCGAGCTGGTCGCCCTGCTCAGCCGCCTGGGAAGCTCGCTCGAGGCCGCCAGGACGCCCGGCGCGATTATCGCCCTCCAGGACAAGAACGGGAAAACCATCCATTATGTCGGCGAAGGTGAAATTACCGAAGACATGCAGCCGGATCAAGTACTGCAGATCGGTCCCTCCCTGCCCTTCTACAACATGGCGATCTACCGGGCGGGCTTCGGCTACGGGGCAGGATTCGGCAAGAGCTTTACCCTTATCTCCAGCCTGCTCGTCGGCATCTTCATGATCAGCATCATCAGCGGGGCCTCCCTGCTGATTGCCCAGGCCCGCCAGAGCCACCAGGAGTCGATACAGAAAACCTCCTTCGTATCCAACGTCTCCCACGAACTGAAGACCCCGCTCACCACCATACGCATGTACAGCGAACTGCTCCGTGACGGCCGGGTGGCTGATGCAGATAAACGGACACACTACCTGCAGACGATCCTGCACGAGAGCGAACGGCTCAGCCGGCTGGTCAACAACGTGCTCGACTTCGGGCGACTGGAACAGGGACGCCG
>JAPYUI010000190.1:0-5958 GCA_029936175.1 Kiritimatiellia bacterium | reverse complement strand
ATCCTTGTCCACGTCATGGACCGGGGAGGCGGCGTTCCCAAGGTCCACCAGAAACGTATCTTTGAAAAGTTTCACCGCGTGGATGACTCGCTCACCGCTGACCAGGGCGGCAGCGGGCTCGGCTTGAGCATCGCGGACCGGTTGATCCGGGGACTGGGCGGGCGACTGGATTACCGGGACCGGGCCGGTGGCGGCGCGACCTTCACCCTGCACATACCCATCCACACCGGGGAGCACACATGAGAAAGACCCATATCCTGATGGCCGAGGACGATGAGCATATCCGGCAAGGGCTCATCGACACCCTGGAAAGCGAAGGCTACCAGGTGAGTGCCGCGGTCAACGGACGCGAAGCCCTGGACCTGCACGAGCAGCAGCGTTTCGACCTCGTACTCCTCGACGTGATGATGCCGGAAATGAGTGGTTACGACGTCTGCCGTGAAATCCGCAAACACGACGCGGGACTTCCAATCCTGATGCTCACGTCGAAAGGTGAGGAGATCGACAAGGTCGTCGGACTGGAACTCGGGGCGGACGATTACGTGACGAAGCCCTTCGGCGTTCGTGAACTGCTCGCGCGCATCAGTGCGCTCCTTCGCCGGGCACAAGGAACGACCCCGGTTGGCGACGAGACCATCGAGCGGGAAGCATTCTCCCTGGGGCCTGCCCGCATTAATCGCAAGGCGTATTCCTGCTGCCTGAACGATGACACTCACCAACTCAGTGCCCGCGAGCTCAAGCTCCTGGAGATCTTCTATGCACACCCCAACGAGGTCCTGAGCCGGGACGAGCTGCTGAACGCAGCCTGGGGCATCGATTATTACGGCACCACCCGTACCCTGGACCAGCACATTGCCCAACTGCGCAAGAAGGTCGAACCCGAGATCAAGAAGCCCAGCGTCATCGTAACCGTCCACGGGGTGGGCTACAAGTACCTGCGCCCGGAGGCTTAGGCGACCCGGCTATTCCCACTCGATGCTGGCGGGCGGCTTGGTGCTGATATCATAAAGCACGCGGTTCACGTGCTTCACCTCGTTCAGGATCCGGTTGCTGATCGTCCGCATCACCGCGTGCTCAATCTCCACCCAGTCGGCGGTCATCGCGTCCTCGCTGATCACCGCCCGCAGCACGATGGGATACTCGTAGGCGCGCACGTCGCCCTTTACGCCGACCGTCTTGCAGGGAAGCAGGCTCGTACAGGCCTGCCAGATCCTGTCATACCAGCCTGAATCCCGGAGCTCCTGGATGTAAATCGCATCTGCTTCCCGGAGGATATCGAGCTTTTCCGGGGTAATCTCGCCAGGGACCCGCACCGCCAGGCCGGGACCCGGAAAGGGATGGCGCCAGAGAATATGCGGCGGCATGCCCAGGCTCTTGCCCAGGGCGCGCACCTCGTCCTTGAACAATTCCGCCAGGGGCTCGATCACTTTCCCCTCCGCCTGGAGCTCCAGTACCTTTTCCACGCGATTGTGGTGCGTCTTGATCGTGGAGGCATCCGAGCCACTGGTCGCACTTTCGATCACGTCCGGGTACAGCGTACCCTGGGCAAACATCTCGACCTCGCCTGCGTGGTCCCAGAAGACATCGATGAACAGGCGACCGATGATCTTGCGCTTCTCCTCGGGTTGGTCCACGCCGGCCAGCGCGTTTAAAAACCGCTCGCTGGCATCGACCAGGTCAATTTGTATCCCCAGCTCCTCAAACTGGGCCTTTACCTCATCCGCCTCACCCTTGCGCAACAGGCCGTGGTCCACGGAAATACAATGTACGTCCACCCCCGCTTGATGCAACAGCACCGCCAGCACGCTGGAATCCACGCCACCTGAAACACCACAGACCACCTTCTTGCCCGCGACCTGTTTGTGGATCGAGTCGATCAACGCCTGCTTGAACTGGTCCATGGAAAACAGGCCATCCTCTTCAACCATCGATAAATAATTGCGTAGCACCCCGGTGCCTTCCTCCGTGTGGGTGACTTCCGGGTGGAACTGAATCCCGTACATGAGGTCGTTAAACTGCAACGCCACCGGTTGCCCCTCCTTGTTATGCGCAAGAATCTCCGTCCCCTCCGGCCACTGGGTACAGGTGTCGGAATGGCTCATCCATATCCGGGAAGGACTGCGCACATTTTCCAGCAAGGTGTTCCTGTTCTCGACGACCATCTCAGCCGGACCGTATTCGCTGGTCGTGCTCTTGCTGACCACGCCACCGAGCTTCCGGTTGAGCAATTGCATGCCGTAGCAGATGCCGAGCACCGGCACCTTCAAACCAACCAGGAAATCAAAATCCACATCCGGCGCATCGGTGTCCGTCACCGAGCGCGGCCCCCCGGAAAGAATCACCCCGGTGGGCGAGCCAATGGTCGTCAACTCGTCCGGGCGATAGAGACGAGAGAAATACCCGAGCTCACGAATGCGGCGAACGATGAGTTGAGAATACTGGGAACCGTAGTCGATGACGGCAATTTGAGTCTGCATAATGCGAGAAGGCCCTAAACGCCGCTGCTGTAATTGGTGGATTCGCGCGTAATCACAATATCGTGTGGGTGCGACTCCTTCAAGCCGCCCACGGTGATTTGCACGAAGCGCGCCCGCTCGCGCAGCGTGTCGAGATCGGGTGCACCCACATAGCCCATGCCGGAACGAATGCCGCCCACAAGTTGAAAAATGGTTTGATGCAGCGGACCTTTAAACGGAACCCGCGCCTCGACCCCTTCCGGCACCAGCTTCCCGGAGGAATTCTGCCCGTAGCGATCCCCCGACCCCTTGCGCATGGCCCCTTCTGAACCCATCCCCCGGTATTCCTTGTACTCGCGACCCTGCCAGAGGATTTTGTTTCCCGGGCTCTCTTCGGTGCCCGCAAGCATCGAGCCGAGCATGATACAATCCGCACCGGCCGCCAAAGCCTTCACCGCGTCTCCGGAATATCGAATCCCCCCATCCGCAATCAAGGGTACGCCTTTTTCCCGGCAGGCCTTGGACGCCTCAAGAATCGCGGTGAACTGGGGAACCCCCACGCCGGAGATCACCCGGGTGGTGCAGATCGATCCGGGACCAACGCCCACTTTCACAGCCGCAGCACCGGCAGAGATTAAATCCGCGGCACCCTGCTCGGTAACCACGTTCCCCGCGACGACAACCGCATGCTCAAATCGCTCACGCACCTTTTCCAGTACCGTCATGGCCTTCCGGGTATGCCCGGTGGCCGCATCGATGAACAGCGCATCCGCACCGGCTTCCAGCAACGCTTCCGCCCGGTCGTAACAATCCGGGCCCACCCCGATGGCCGCGCCGCTGAACAGGTGGCCGTCCTCATCCTTTGCCGCGTTGCCGAACATGGTGCTTTTCTCTATATCCGCACCGGTCATCAGGCCGACCAGTTTGCCTTCGCCATCCACCAGGGGGAGCTTCTCAATCCGGTGCTGGTAGAGAATGCTGCGCGCGTCGTCCAGGCCGTACCCGGGCTCACCCGTGACCAGGCGGTCCCTCGGCGTCATCACCGTGCTCACCGGGGCGTGCTCGTTTTCAATGACCCATACATCCCGGCGGGTTACCATGCCGACGAGCAGGCCCTCGGGATCGACCACCGGGAACCCGCTGACACCCTTCTCGGCCATCAACTGGACCAGGTCGGCTATCGTCGTGTCCGGCTGGATCGTCTGGGGGTTTTCAACCACGATATTTTCCGAGCGCTTGACCCGGCGGATCATTTTCACCTGTTCGGCAATGGTATTGTTCCGATGGATAACGCCCATTCCGCCTTCCCGGGCAAGGGCTATCGCGAGCCGATCCTCGGTGACCGTATCCATCGCGGAGGAGAGAATGGGAATGTTAAGGCCGATGCCGGCCGTGACCTGTGTGGCGAGTTGGGCTTCGGCAGGGAGAATTTCGCTGTGCTGGGGGACCAGGAGAACGTCGTCAAAACTCAAGCCGGATGTGATTTCGTGTCCCATCGTGACCAACTGCCAGACCCGGGCATGAAATGCAACGCTTTTAGATCAGGAATTGCCCGGCGGGCAGCTAAGGTCCCCGCCGGCAAGGCCATCCTTCCACCGGCCAAAGGAACCATCCTGCAGTGAAATTGAAGAGGCCGGGTGGCTCGAGACCGAGGGCCGCTTTGCCGCACATGGCCCTGTACAGATACCCCCGGCTGTAGCAGGATTAAAACTGATTGACCGATGCCCCGCTTCTTCACCATTCCAAAGGCACTCGCCCCCATGGTTCTTCCCTGGGTTTTGCTTGTCGGAAATGCCTACCCGGCGGTGGTGACGAAGTGGAGCTTTGAGGACGATTTGCTCGATACGGCGGTGGCCGGCAGCACCGCCGACCCCCTGGCCGGTGCCGCACTCAACGGCCCGCTGCAACCCGTATTCGTTCCCGGGATCATCGGCCAGGCGGTGCAGGTCGGTCGAGCGACCGGCGACGCCACGGTGCTGTCCGCCCTCGACTCGGCCGATCTCGATCTCGCCCCCTCGTTCACGATCGAGGCCTTCGTGTACCGGACCGTGGAACACGGAACCGAGTGGGAGCGCTTTGCCACCAAGTGGTTTGATGGAAGCAATAACTGGCACTGGGGCTTTCGGGGTCCACCCCAGCGCAGCCAGGACCTGTTCATGAACGGCAGCCAACAGATCAACCAGGGAGTGGTCTCCGCGGATATCGACCTGGGCCGGTGGTACCACGTCGCGGTAAGCGGTGATCCCACCAACGGTCTCCGCATCTGGCAAGACGGCGTCGTCGTGGCCAGTGCCCCTTACCTCGCCCCGGTCAGCGGTACCGATCGTTTTCGAATCGGCAACGCCACCGTCGGTGCGGGTTCGTACCAGTTCTCCGGATGGGTCGATGAATTCCAGATCCACGACCTCTCCCAGGACGGGACCTACATGGCCGGTCGCACCGCCCTTATACTCGGCACGCCCGCAATCACTCATTTTGAAGCCAATCCCGGGGCCCTTGCAGCGGGTGGAAGCTCCACCCTCTCGTGGACCGTCGTCAACCCCGCCGTCCTCACGCTCAACGGCGGGGCATTCACCAACGCGGACGTCACCGGCCAGGCCTCGGCCATCGCCAGCAACCTCACCGAGTCGACAACCTTTACCCTCACCGCGAGCAATGCGCTCGGCCAGGCCAGCGAACAGGTGAGCGTTGGGGTCGGCGTGCCCGGCGCGGGGGCCATCATCAACGAGTTCCTCGCCATCAACAACGGCGGCCTGGAGGACGAGGACGGGGATGATTCCGACTGGATCGAGATCTTCAATCCCGGCGCGATGCCGGCCTCGCTCGCCGGTTGGTTCCTGACCGACGATCCGGGGAACCTGGCCAAGTGGGCCTTTCCTGCGGTTTCGCTTCCCATCCTGGAATACCTGGTGGTCTTCGCCTCGAACAAGGATCGTTCCATCGCCGGCA
Organism: Kiritimatiellia bacterium; assembly: GCA_029936175.1. GTDB lineage: Bacteria > Verrucomicrobiota > Kiritimatiellia > SS1-B-03-39 > UBA6053 > JAPYUI01. The sequence continues at coordinate 553 of JAPYUI010000190.1, read as the reverse complement.
GCGAATTGCATACCAACTTCAAGCTCGACGGGGACGGGGAATACCTGGCCCTCGTCATGCCTGACGGGATCACGGTTGCCCATGCATTCGCCCCGCTCTTCCCCCCGCAGCAGGGAAATGTCAGTTACGGCCTGTCGGGTAATCCTTCCACCGAGGGAGCCCTGTTTCCCCCGACACCGGGCGCGGCCAACAGTTCCCTGGCCGGGCCGATCATCCGCGATCTCACGGAAAATCCAGCACCGGTACCGGGCGACGACGACGCGATCGTGATCAGCGCCGAGATCCTCGCCAGTCCCTCGCCCGTGAGCTCCGCCACGCTGCATTATCGGGTCATGTTCGGTAACGAGGTCACCCTCCCCATGAGCCCTGACGGGGCCGACCTGTTTTGCGCGGCGATCGACGCCTCCAGTTCATCTCCCGGCGAGATGGTACGCTGGTATGTGACCGCCGAAAGCCAGGACGGCCAAAACAGTCGCGCCCCCCTGTTCCTCGACCCGTCCAAAACCCCGGAATATTTCGGTACCGTGATCGCGGACCCGACCATCACCACCCC
>JAPYUI010000422.1 GCA_029936175.1 Kiritimatiellia bacterium | reverse complement strand
ACGTCAAGCAGCTTAGTCTCCAGGGCGTCCGGAGACGAGTCCTGGCGAGGCCCGGAGCCAGCCTTGGGGCCGGCACAGGGCCTGGCGTGATCAGAGCCCGGGGGCAGCCTCGCGCAAAAAGCAACGAAACAAGGAAGAAGCAAGCAAGGAAGGTGCTAGGCACAGGGACACCACGTAGCCTTTTCGGCAAGAGGAAGTCAGCCCCGCGTCCCGCCGCCCCTGCCACCCCCTTAGCTTTCGTGTCCTGGCCTGCTCTCTGTGCGCGCTCGAACGCTTCCTTTAGAGCGGTGCTTCTTCTGCTGGAGTGTCGGCGGCCCTTGGCGCTTCGTTCTGCGAGCAAGTGTTCAGCCTCGCTGGGAGTGGGGGTGCTTCTTCTGCTCGAGTCGCGCGGGTGTCTGCCGCCGTGTCTCATCGGCTGTCTTGGATTCCTTTCTTGAGAGCGGGGCGTTGCCAAGTTCTTAAAAGAAAGAACAAAAAAGGGGTGGGGCCGTGGCAGAAGAAAAGGCCTTCCTCGATGTTGGATAAGAAAAGCCCCTCTCGTTGTCGGGGGAGAAAAGGCCTTCTTCGGTGCTGGATGAGAAAAGCTATTCTTGTTGCCGGGGAAGAAACGGCCTTCCCCGAATCTGGAAGAAAAGGCGCGTGATCCCTTCTGACACGCACCGGGTGTTCGTTTCTTGGGCGAGCCGGGGGTCCGGTGCTTGCAAAAGAAACGCTCATTGCGCCTTGGACGCCAGCGATCCCTACCCGCGTTGCGGACATCTCTTTCTGAAGGGTTTAAGTTTTGCGCGCCCCCCCCCGCCCCCCGGGGTACAATGCTGAGAAGAAGGGCGCCGGCGGCTCCGAACAGAAATGTGCGTTTATTTTGCAAGAACAAAACCACTCCATCTCCGTCAGCATTGTACCCCGGGGGGCGGGGGGGGGCGCGCAAAACTTAAACCCTTCAGAAAGAGATGTCCGCAACGCGGGTAGGGATCGCTGGCGTCCAAGGCGCAATGAGCGTTTATTTTGCAAGCACCGGAATACGGGTCCGTCGAAACGCAGCGAAACCTGGGCGCCGAAGTCAAACACGATGCGGTTTTGACGGCTGCCAATTCCGCAACACCGTCTTCGGTGTGTAAGGGCGCCACGCGGCCCGGTCTGGCAAAGCAAAGCGAGGAGTAGCACGTTCAAACAATGACCACGGGTACCCGCCCCATTGGAAAAAAGCTAATTAGAGCAAAGCAAAGCAACCTTCCAGCACAGGGTCGAATGGTTAGCAAGACGGGGCCCCGCTACCTAAGACGGGACATCGCAGTGGCGCGCAGGCGCACTGCCTTGCGGGCAACCCGGAGCCCTTTAGCTAAGCCGTAGAAGCCCAGTATCGTCAGCCAGGCAAGCAGCCAGACAGGCATGCTGGCAGCCAGGCAGCCAGCCGCGCCCACAGGCAGCCAGCCAGGCAGGCAGGGATGAGGGAGAGGACTCCCCGGAAGGGGGAGAGGACTCCCCGGAAGAGAGGACTCCCCGGAAATTACAAAATCAAAGCTTTCCCAATAAGCATTCCAAAACTTGTCCCAAAACTTGCCAAGACTCGTCCCAAAACTTGTTG
>JAPYUI010000421.1 GCA_029936175.1 Kiritimatiellia bacterium | reverse complement strand
AACCGTGCCCTGGCCGATGTTATCCGCGACTTCGAGTCCTTCGGCATCTGGACTTAGAGGCCCGGCGGGTGCTGGTAGAAGTAGGCATGGGAGGCGTCATCGTAGAGCGGTCGGACGGGCAAGAATTGGTTGATAAGCTCCAGTTTATCCACCTCCGAGAGAGGGATGGCCGTTTTGAGGGCGCTGTCGATACGCACCCCGTTGTCGCGGTTCGAGGAGCCGTCTCCAGGTGGTTGCGGAGAGGCGATGGCATCAAGGCTGGGGCCGCCAATGCCGAGGTAGGCCGCCCCACTGGACGTATTACGGTAGAGCACGAAGAAAACCTGGCTGCTGGCGATCTCGTCGTAATCTCCCGTGTAGGCTTCGGTGGTGTCGGTCTGGCCCGGAGATGCAGGTGCGGTATGGTTGATGTAGGTTTTCTGCGAAGAGAGTGGTTCCAGCGTCAGGAAACTATAGGTGGGGGACCCATAGGTCGTCCATCCACTGGCGACCGCGATCGCTTTCATCGCCGCGGCATCTTCGTTGCGATCCATCAGAAACTCGAGGAGCCCGGATCCAGGGTTTGCGGAATTGAGTCCACACCACCATAAATTATTGGAGCCGCCGGTATTGTAAAAATCGAGGCCGTGGGCCTGCTCACCGAGGAAAAACAGCTCACCGGTATCGACGTGGTACTCAATCTCGCGGTAGGTGTCGGATTCAACGCGCGTGCGCAACACCACCCCTCGCGGGATCTCGGTAAACTTGGTCGCCAGGCGGAAGCATTCCCGCTCCTTGTCGATCTCCCACGACATGGGTGAGGTTGCTTCCGCCTCGATGAACCATTCGACGAGATCACTCGAGGATAGCAGGTGGGCATCGGCGTTCCACCTGAGTTCGGCGAGGTCATCATGAACCGTGAGCTCGAGAGCGGGCAACTCGGCGAGGGTGCCAAGATAGGCTTCGATGAGCCCGCGGTCGTCGTCGCCAAGGGCCGATTCGAAGATGATCATCTGCCGGATCTCCCCCACCAGGTCATAGCCTCCCGGGCTCCACGCCCCGATAACAATGGCCGCGTTTGCAGTGACGCTGTTGATCGGGCTCCCGCCAACATTGAGATTCATCCCGTTGGCATAGGTGTCGTGCGTAGTGGCGGTGATAACGGTGCTCCAGACCGTGTCGATGCCATCATAGGCTGTGATGTCATCGCCCGTATAGGTCGTGCCGTTATACATCTCCACGCGAAAACCGCCGTTGCCATCGTCACGCTGATGCGAAATGTCATTAAGCCCGACGTTGTAGGCGTAGGTGCCGGAGGTGGCAAGCGGCGCGCCATCCTGGTAATGGCCGAGCCAGAAGATGGTGAAGTCGTTGGTGCCGGCATTGGCCAGGCTTCCCGAGAGAAAACGGCCGTCGGCCACCGGGCTGGGGTCGTCGAAAATCAAGCGGGCGCTGCCGTCGTAGGTAATGAGCTCAGCTGCACCGCTACCGCGCTGCGTGGACGAGGTGACCATGCCCGGGAGCAAGCTGCCGTCGCCATCCACCGGGGTCCAGGAGTCGACGACGTTGCCGGTAGTCGCGACCCCGATACGGCCATCATAGTGGGC
>JAPYUI010000420.1 GCA_029936175.1 Kiritimatiellia bacterium | reverse complement strand
TGGTGGCGGAAAACCGCACCGGCCTGGTTGACGAGGACGGGGAGCACGAGGACTGGATCGAGCTCTACAACCAGGGCTCAAACACGGTCAACCTGGCCGGATGGTACCTGAGCAATGACCCGAACAACCTGGCCCAATGGACCTTCCCCTCCGTCATCATGGAACCTAAACGGTACCTGCTCGTGTTCGCTTCCGGAAAGGACCGAAGCCATCCGACCCTGCACAGCAACTTCCAGCTGGACAACGATGGTGAATTCCTTGCCGTGGTCGAACCGGACGGCCTAACGATCTCCCATGATGCAAGCTTCCCCACGCAATACCCCGATCTTGCCTATGGCCTGGAACAGGATCGAAGTTTCAGCGCACTGGTGGACGTCAACACGGGCGCGCGGTTCCTGATCCCCTCGGACAACAGCCTCTCGACCAACTGGACCGATGCAGGCTTCAACGACCTGACCTTTTCCCCGGGCAGCCCGGGCCTGGGCTATGATGGCTCGGGCCAATTCAACACCCTGATTGGAACGGACCTCCAGGCCGCCATGAGCAACGTGAATGCGGGTGCCTACATCCGGTTTCCCTTCAACCTGGGTGACCCCGCCTTCGATCGCCTGAGCCTGGACATGCTGTACGACGACGGATACCAGGCCTACCTGAACGGGGTGGCCATCGCCGCCGACAACGTGCCCGCGACCTTGACCTACAATGCGACCGCACTGAATGACAACTCGGGGGGGCTTTACATGGAAGACTGGGATGCCTCGGAAACCCATTACGACATCGTAAACCTGTCGAGCACCCCTGCAGCGACGATCAGTAACAACGGCGACACCTTCATGCGACTGGTCTACAACGGGACCGGGAACAACAAGAACTATGTCCATTTCGATCGCACCGACGCCGGGGCCTTCACCCAGGTGACGGCCGAGTTTGATTTCCGCATGCTCGGTACCGCGGATGGCTTTTCCATGCTCTTCCTGCCCACGGACACCTATGGCATGGCCGCATTGGGCGCGAACGGGGAAGCGGCCGTCAACCCGGCCGAGGCACCCAACGTCGGCGGCGTGTTCGCCATGGGCATCGACATCTACCCCAACATCGACGAGATTTCCCTGCACTTCGGAAACCAACGGGATGAACGCAACCTGTCGGGCACCATCGACCTGAACAACAATCGCTGGCACCGTATGCACCTCGCGCTCACCGTACATGCCGGCGGAGGCTGCCTGGTCGATGTCAGCGTCACCCCGGATGTGCGGGGTGCGGCGGGATCGCCGGTGGTCTTTTTCGATGATTTCCTGATCGATGATCTGGCGCCCTACGAATACCGGGTCCAGTTTTCGGCCCGGACCGGCGGACAATCCGCGAACATGGACATCGACCGCTTGATCGTCAGTCGATCCGGAGTGGACGGCATACTCAAGCAACACACGGTACTGGATGCCGAAATCCCCCGCTTGGAAAATGGGGCCAATGTGCTCGCGATCCACGGAGTGAACTATGCCGCCACAAACCCCGACTTCCTGGTTTTTCCGACGCTCTCGGCAGAGGTCATCGAGGCCCCACTCCTTTCACCGGGCCGGTATTTTGAC
>JAPYUI010000419.1 GCA_029936175.1 Kiritimatiellia bacterium | reverse complement strand
CCATCCCACATTTCAGTATTACCATCCCATATCTTCTCGCCGAGTGTGTTGTAAATCGGGACGTCACCTGAAGCAGCTAGGCCATCGGTAGCGGTGGTCCCTGTATTAACTATGGCATCGATGGATGATGTTGATGCAATGACACGCCAGTCACTGACGATTTCTGCATCACCCTCAGTGTCGACGAGACCGTTGTAAAAATCGATGGATGTACTTGTTGCTGCAAGCCCAGTCGAGTACTTAAAGGCGATGCGGTACTCGGTGGCGCCGTCCAATGGGAGGATAAGATCCGCCTGTGCGGCCGGGGCCAGTACGAGAACCAATCCCGCTACGGCCATGAATACATGTTTCTTTTTCGTCTTCATCATAACCCTTCTGTTCGCTGTTTTGTTTGGTGAAATCCTGCTGGAAATTTGCTTTTTGCGGGGTGTCCCTGAGGCCGTTGTGGAGGCTATCGATACGATGGGAACCCTCACAGCGTCCAGCCTTTTCGATAGGGCGTGTGAAGAAATTCGTTGGCATCCGCGTGATCGAATTCGAACTTCTCCGCGTTCCAGTTCAGCTTCACCCCGGGCGTGCGCTGGGCGGCTACGCCGAGCAGCACCATTTGAGTGAGCTGTCCGCCGTAGTCGGCAAAGTTGGAGCTGGCGGGATGGCCATCCTTGCAGGCGCGAAGCCAATCACCCATGTGCCCGCCCTTAACGCGCGGAATCGTTTTCTCGGGGCGGACGAAATCTTTCATCCGGGTTTCCGGAATGAGGCGAGCCCCACCCGCTCCGTGAGAACCGTGCAGTATGGTTTCCTTCTCGCCATAGATCACCGCGCCGCTCGCCGGTAGTTTGCGACCTTCCTCCAGCATGGGTGGGCGGGGAACGGTGTAGACCCCATCATGCCAGACCAGCTTCATGGGGCAGAGTTTTCCGCGTTGAGGAAACTCGTAGGTTACGGTGGCCGCGATGGGGTACGCCTTGCCGGCCAACTCCGGTTTGTGATGTTTGACTTCAGCGGTGATGCTGGAGGGATTCACCAGGTCCAGCGCCCAGCATGCGGGATCCAGGATGTGACAACCCATGTCGCCCAACGCGCCGGTTCCGAAATCCAGCCAGGCCCGCCACTTGAACGGATGATAGGCCGGACTGTACTTCCGGTCCTGCGCCGGGCCGAGCCAGAGGTCCCAGTTGAGGGTATCGGGTACCGCGGGAAAGTCGGTCGGCAAATCTCGCGCGCCGAAGTTCGCATACCACGGTCCCTTGTCGGGTCGGTCCGTCCAGGCGTGCACTTCCTTGACGTCGCCGATGGAGCCGGACTGCACCCACTCGCGGACGAGACGAATGGCTTCGGAAGAGTGCCCTTGATTACCCATCTGGGTCTGGACCTTGGACGCGCGGGACGCCGCGGTAATCTTGCGCGCCTCCTCGACGGTGTGCGTCAGCGGTTTCTGGCAGAAGACATGCTTGCCTGTCTCGATGGCCGCCAGGGTGATGACGGCATGGGTATGATCCGGAGTCGCGATCACCACCGCGTCGATGTCCTTTTCCTTTTCAAGCATGACGCGATAGTCGACATACGTGGCTGCGTTGGGATGGGCTTTA
>JAPYUI010000418.1 GCA_029936175.1 Kiritimatiellia bacterium | reverse complement strand
GCGATCCCCGGGTACGCGAATACCACGCGATCGAACGCGATATTGATGCAGCCTTCAGGGCGGGGAAACTCAGCGAGGAAGAGGCCGAGCGCAAGTTGATCGCCACACGCAAGCGCTTGTTCGAGGGCCGGTAGGCGGCCCGCCGGGCCGGGTTTATTTTTTGCGGGGACTCCACCGGGCATCCCAGAGGGCAGCCATCCGCGTGACCCGCTCCGGGTATTGCCCGGCGAGATCCTCGGTCTCGGTTCGGTTTTCAGCCAGGTTGTAGAGGGTCCACGGGCCCTTTCCTTCCCGCACGATCTTGTAGTCGCCCTGGATGACCGCGTGGGTTCCGCTGTGGTTGAAAATATAGGCGTGGTCGCGCGGATTACTGCCGCCACGGAAAATGGGTACGAGGGACAGGCTTTCGTGCGGGGAGATGGTTCTGCCCCCGAAGGTCGTTGGATAAGCCGCTCCAGCGAGATCAATGCACGTGGCCATCAGGTCGACGACATGCCCGCGCTGCGAGGAAATGCTGCCGGGCCGGGTCTTGAGGCCAGCGGGCCAATGCACAATCGCCGGGGTACAACTGCCCCCGTTATGGACGTTGGCCTTGTAGCGGCGCATGGGGGTATTTTGCGCGTTGGCCCAGTTGTGCCCGATACTTCCGTAGGTCATCGGTCCTCCCATCGGCACGTCAAACTGGTCGCCGACGGCGATGGTTGTCCCGGCTTTCTTGGCCTTGGCGAGAATATTGTTTGCCGTGTTCCACCCGTTGCCCCCGAGGTGTTCGTGGCAGGCCCCGTTGTCATGGAAATAGATAAGCAGGGTGTTGTCCAGCTGCCGGGTGCGCTTCAATGCGTCGACGATCTTGCCCACCGACTGGTCCATGTGGTCGACCATCGCCGCGTAGACGGCCATGTTGCGGATGCGCCATTCCTTGTGCTCCACGCTTTCCCAATCCTTAACCCCCCTCTCCCGCTCGGGCAGGGGCCAGCGCTCCTTGTCGATGATGCCCATCTCCAGCATGCGCGCGTAACGCTCGCTGCGCAGGGTCTCCCAGCCCCCCTGGTATCGCCCGATGTATTTCTCGATGGAGGCCTCCGGTGCGTGCAGGGGCCAATGCGCAGCGGTGAACGCAACGTACTGGAAAAACGGTTTCTCGGATTGGGCAAAGGACTCGATCTGCCGGGCGGCCTCGTCACCGATCTTGTCCGTGTAGTAGAAATCCTTGCTGTCCACCTCGGTAAACGCGGTATCCCGCGCCAGGGTGTAGGGGTCGAAGAACGAACCCGCGCCCGTCATGGTTCCGTAAAAGTCGTCAAAGCCGCGTTGGCGAGGACCGTCCTTTTTCGGGTCGCGACCGAGATGCCACTTCCCCACCATGCCCGTGTCGTAGCCGGCCGCCTTGAGCACCTCGGCGATCGTGACCTGTGCCCCCTTGATGTCGTTGCTGTAGCGACCGCTGAGCAGGGTGGCGCGCGTCGGCCAGCAGCGAGCGGTGTTGTAGAACTCCGTGAAGCGGAGGCCCTTCGCGGCCAGGTGGTCGAGATGCGGTGTTTCAATTTCACCCCCGAAGCACCCGAGGTCGGAAAAGCCCATGTCATCGGTGAGGAT
>JAPYUI010000189.1 GCA_029936175.1 Kiritimatiellia bacterium | reverse complement strand
CGCCCCTCCAGGCGTTCTATACGAAATCGCTTGAGCAGGATCGGCAGGAAGGGGCCCAGGCTCTGCTTCAAGCTCGCTATTTCAAGTTGCGAGGTATCGCTTATGGGCTCGTCGGAGGGCTCGAGCACGCGGTCGCCGAGGGAGCGAACCAGCGACTCCGTGTAGCGGGCGATTCGTGCCATCTTCGCGTAGTTAAGACGGTCCGGGGTATCTGAAGGTTCGTGATAATGCTGCCACCGGCCACAGCTGAGAAAGAGATAGGGCACCCCGTTACGGCGAAAGACCCCGTGGTCACTCATGTCACCAATCGGCGCATTGGGTACAAAAATTGTTGGCAGTCGCCACGGGCGATCGCAGGCACGCAGCATGTCCTCCAGCTCGGGATGCGATTCAGCCCCCGTCATAAAAAGGAGCTGCCGCAGGTGGGGAATCGGCAGGCCCGCCTTTTCCAATCCCGGAAGCCGTCTCGCGACAGGAATCAAGCTCGCCGGGATCTGCAGGTCATGGCCCACCATGTCCATGATAACCGCCGCATGCACGCCTTGCGTAGCCATGTCATCCTCGTAAAACCGATTGCTACCCATGGCCTCCGTCAGGTAATACGGAGGTTCCTCCGCATCGAAAAGAGCGATTACCGTATCCCGCTCCGGAGGCTCCAACATCAGCATGCGTCCGACTTCAAGCGCTACCGCCACCGCAGAGGCATTGTCGTCAGCGCAAGGATGTGGAATGACCGAATCATAATGGGCCCCAATAAGGACCGGTTTCTTCGAGCGATCACGCCCGGGAATAACACCAACAAGGTTGCAGAAGTCCAGGCCATCCTCGTGATAGGGTAGATCGTAGCCGTCGCCCCGATACGGTTCACAACCGAGCTTCTCCAGCTCAGCATCCAACAAGGCACGTGCTTCATCGTGCCCATCGGTCCCAACCATCCGCCCCCCCGGCTGTGCCAAGGCATAAACCAGGCGCTTCAGGTTCTTCGAAAGTTTATAGTCATTCATGGTGTTTGATGCCATTCGCGGATGCGAGCAAGACGTCGCAAGCAGAAGAGCCGTCATGAGAAGCGCATTCGTTTTCATCGTGCCTCCAGGTGGCGAATGGGTTGTTGCTGCAGGCTGTTTGCAATCTATTGTGCACCGATGTCCGTATGGTTCCTGCCCGCATGAGTTCCCCCGGGATTGGCCTGCCGATGGTATACACCCGGGCCTCCGCCGGGGGCAAGAAGATACCCTCGTAGGCCCCGCCAGCTCCCGCATGCCCACCCGGGCCGAGGTGCCAAGCCAGGCGGTGCGCAACGGGATGGGGTGACGGCTAACCGAAGCAGACGCCTTATGACACACCAACCGCTTGCCCAGTTCGCCACAACCGGTTAGCATCCATCCAGTGTCTAAAGAGTATCCCGGTCACTGGCCGGGGTCGCCAACCGGGGCTCGGAGAGAGCACACGGTGGCCCAAGGACGCGCCGCAAGGCACGGTGCCCTGCGGAAAATAAAAACTCTCCGGGCACGATTCGTTGGCGCCCGGGAAACCGGAAAGGCATACGGACATGTCCGAACCAACGCAGCTCCTCGCATCGATCGGCGTCTATGGGTACGATGCGGTCGAACCCATCATTCTCGCTGCACTGATCAGTGAAGATCCCCTCCTGCTCATCGGGAAGGCGGGCACGGGAAAAACCTTCCTGCTCAACTCCCTCTCGGAAGCGCTCGGGCTCGAGCACCGGCATTACAATGCCAGCCTGATCGCCTTCGATGACCTGGTGGGCTTCCCCTACCCCAACGAGGACCACAGTGCGATCCGCTACCTGGAAACGCCGGCCACGGTCTGGCAGGCGGAGTCGGTGCTGATCGATGAAATCAGTCGCTGCAAGCCGGAACACCAGAACCGCCTCTTCTCCCTCGTCCACGAGCGCCGCATCCAGGGGCTCAAGCTCGAGCACCTGCGTTACCGCTGGGCGGCCATGAACCCCTGCGACGATAACCAGGGAGGCTCCGACCACTACGACGGATCCCTCCCGCTCGACCAGGCCCTGGCCGATCGCTTTGCCTTCGTGGTCGAGGTCCCGGACTGGCCGGAGCTGAACGATGCAGACCGCGCGCGGATCGCCGACCCGCGGGGCGAGGGCGCCCGCTCGGAGGACCGGGTCGGGCTTCGTGACCACCTCGAGCAGTCGCGCCGTCGCTACCTCACCCAAATCCAGGACCCGCTGGCCGCGCCCCGCGCCTACGCCCTGGCCGCGGCCAGCCTGCTCGGCGAATCCCAAGTCCGCATCTCCCCCCGGCGGGTCCGCCAGCTGGTCAAGAACCTGAACGCCATCATCGCCCTGCGCGCCGGGCACATGAACGAGGACGACTTCGAGCAGGTCCTGAACTGGAGCATCCCGCACCGGGCCTGGGGGCTCGTCCCGGGCCCGGAGCTGGTCCGCTCCGCACACCGGGTGGCCTGGGACAGTGCCTTCCTGGAAGGCCACGAGGCCTGGCTTAACCAGCTGCTGATCGAGTCACGCCTCGATCGCCTCGTGCGTAAAATCCTGAGGGAAAGCCCCGATGAGGATATTGGCAGCGTCGCGGTCAACCAGAGCCTGTCCCGGCTGGATCCCGCGCGCAAGGCGGCCTTCGCCTTCGCCCTCTACCCGGCCGCCCTCGAGAACCGCCTGCCGGTCGGCCGCGAAGGAATCAACGACCTCTCCCGCGCCGCGGCGGATATCCTGGAGGTCAGTGGCACCATCACCTGGCTGGAGTCCCGGCAGGCGGGCAGCAATAGCCGATCGCCGGAACAAATGAAGCTTGCGGCGGCACTCAGCAAACGACGGGGCCAGCGCCGCGAGCGCGCGAAGCAGCTGTTCAACCACCTGCTGGTCAACGATATCCTGGTCGACGATCCCATCGAGTATGAAGAGGAGTTCAACCGATGCATTACGCAGGTTCGTACCTTCCTCCGCTAATCCTCCCCGGCCCCGAGCACGCAAGCGGGTTCACCCGGCTACGCCACTGGTGGGCGGACCGGCGGCCGGACAGGGATGCGCACGTCTGCGCGAACGCGGGCGGACCGATGCACCGCCAGCGCGCCCAGGACCTCCACTCGAGCCTGCTCGGGGATACACGCCTGCGCATCAACCTGCCCTACGCCGGTGGATACGGCATCACGTCCGGCCGCTTCGACACGCCGCTCGAACGGGCCTGGCACCTGTTGGAAAAAGCGGGCTACAGCCATCCGGAGGAAGCGGCCCTGGCTTCCATCGACCTGCCGGCCGAGCGCCTGCACGTGCAGCCGGCCCCGCCCTCCTCCGCCAGCCGACAGGACATCCGGCAGATCAGGGGCGACCGCCAGGTCCTGCGCGCCGCCCTCATCCTGGGGCGCTGCACGTCCCAGCTCTACGACCCGGAGCGCCCGGTGATCTGGACCGCCAACCGGCTCGAGCGCTGGGTGAACCTTTACCACTGCGGAAGCTTTTACCATGAAGATGACTGAATCCCTGTTCCGCCAGGTGCTACTCGACCTCATCGACGAGAACCCCATCGCCTGCAGCGCCCTGCTCTCGATCGCCAAGGTGGAATTCACCCGGGAGGTGCCGACGCTCGCGGTTACCCTGGAGGAGCACCCGGTGCTCAAGGTGAATCCCGATTTCTGCGCCAGGCACCTGCACACCGAGACGGATGCGCAAAGCGTGATCCTGCATGAATTCCTGCACGTGCTGCTCAACCACACCGAGCGCTTCAAGCGCATGGACCCGGGGCTGAACCTTGCCCTCGACGCGGTGATCAACCACATCATCCAGCGCAGCTGTGGCGAAGCCTACGGCGATTTCTTCCGCCGCTATTACGCGAAGGCATCGGGCATGGCCGCCCTGCTCGTCCCCTTGAGGGAGAATGCGTTTTCCCACTACAGAATCCGCCATTGGGAGAAATGGAACGAATATCACCAACTGAAGTCCTCGCTCATGACCGGACGGGTCGTGGTGGATGACGTGCTCGACGTGGTCCGGGAGGTGGAGAAAAGGAAATGGTCCCTGCCCAGGAGCCGGGTGTTCATCGGCGGGCATGAACCGGCCCCGAAGTCGGTATCGGACGCGGTCAAAACCGCGCTGAACCGAACCCTGCGCGAAATGAACGGGGACGGAATCTTCCGTTCCCCGCGGGCCGCCTTCCCCGGCGAGGGCGCGGTGATCTATGCCGCGAAATATCGCGCCGACTCCAAGCGTCGCCGGAACTGGGAGCGCAGCACGCTGCAGATCCTCCGCGACTTCGTCACCCCCGATCGAAAGGCGCGGATGAGCGAACAGGAAAGCCGGACGATGACCCTCCCCGTCCTGCACGCGGCCGACCGACGCGGGTTCATCCGCTCGCTCTGGAGCCCGCTCATCCCGGACATCCAATGGGAACACCAGGCCTCGAAACCGATCGGGACCTGCCAGGTCTATCTCGACGTGAGCGGCTCGATGAACGCCGAGATGGAGGCACTGGTCAGCCTGCTCAACCGCCTGCGCGGCTATTTGCGTCGTCCGTTCTGGGCCTTCAGCAACGAGGTCAAGCCCGCGCTTATCGAAAAGGGTATCCTGCGGACCGAGACCAGCGGCGGGACCGCCATGAATTGCGTGCTCGAGCACGTCGTGGCCACCCGTCCGGGCAAGGCCGTGGTGATTACCGATGGCTACATCGAGACCTGTGATAGCGGCCTGCTCGGCAAACTTGCGGCGACCAACCAGTCACTGTTCGCGATCGTGTCGCGGGACGGCAGCACCCATGAACTTGAAAGCGCGGGGATTCCCTGTCGCCAACTGGAAACCTACCCTGGAGATGAACCATGATCCGTCACGCCGAAGCCGTATTACCCGGCCACCCCGATAAGTTCTGCGACCAGGTCGCGGATCGTATTATCCAGGAGGCCTACACCCTTGATCCGCAAGCCTATGCCCAGGTGGAAGTCGCCACCTGGTCCGACCGGATCTGGATCAGTGGCGCGGTCGCCAGTCGCCAGCTTTTCGACCGCGACCTAATGGCGCTCATCCACGAAGTCGGCCGGGACATCGGGTACCTGCCCGGCAACCATATCGACGTCACGCGCTACCAGCTCGACGATCACCTGTGCCGCTATGCCCGTGACCCGCGGGACTGGACCGAGCACGTGAACGACCAGAGCATCGTCATCGGCTGGGCCGGCTACGATGCGAAGACGCGTTACCTGCCGCCCGAGCAATTCCTCGCGCATGCGCTGCGTGAAGCGCTAACGCAGTCGACCCGCACCGGTCGGCTCGCCGGCGAAGGCCCGGATGGGAAACTCATCGTGCAGCTCAGGGAAGAAGGCGAGACCTGGATCCTCGAGCAGCTGCTGGTCAGCCTGCAACACCGTGAATCCACCGAGCTGCTGGAACTGGGCACCCAGGTTTTCCAGGAGCTGGAAGCCGCCTATGCCGCCATCCAGCTCGCGGATCCCCGCTGGGCCAGGCCCTGGGACGAAGTCAACCTGCTCGTGAACCCCAACGGCCCGTTTATCAGCGCCGGCAGTAACGGCGACAACGGCCAGACCGGGCGCAAGCTGGTCATGGACTACTACGGCCCCCGGGTGCCGATCGGCGGCGGCGCCCTCAGCGGCAAGGACCTCACCCACATCGACCGCGCCGGGGCTTACGCCGCCCGCCAGGCCGCGGTGGAGACCGTCGCCCGCGGCGCGAAGCACTGCAAGGTCACCGTCGCCTACGCCCCCAACTGCGATGAACCGCTGGACGTCGCCTTCGAGTGCGAAGGTGGCGTCCGCCCACCCGAGCGGGAACGCTTCCGGCACTCGGCGATTCGCGAGCGATTCCAGGGCCAGGCCCTCGACGCCCGCTGGGGCGAGGGCAGCCATTTTTTCGAGGCCGATGTGCCGTGGAATCGAGCGGATGCACCAACCCGCGCGGGAAATGACATGCCTTCCTAGATGTCCATAACAAGGAACCGGGACGTCTTCTCAGCAAATGCTCGTCAGCGTTTTATTTTGTAGCGCTTAATAATCTGCAAAAAGGCCTCGGCATTGCCTTTCGCGTCATCCACCGGGTCGTGCGTATGTTCTGTTATACGCAGGTGCTTGAAGTTCTTACGCATATTTTTTACCACGCCCTTGTACAGGGACCCGAGGTTCGTGGAGCTGTAGCCAAAGGGGTTCTCTTCCAGGAAGTGGTGAAAGTACCAGTTGATGAATTGCCAGTCGAAGCCGTTATTATCGGCGATAAACATGGGCCTTCCCACTGAATGTTCCTGGAGCCAGGTAGCGAACCGCTCCATGACGCCGGTGGGATCATCAAAGGCCAGCGTTTCTTCCCGCGTGAACCCGCTTATGGAAAGGGCCGCGGGATCCCATTTTTCTGAAATCGGTTTCAACCGGCCGTAGAACACCTTGTCCAGCGTGTCGTCTACCAAGACCGCACCAAAACAAATCATGGAATAATCACCCGGGATGGGGCCATCCGATTCAATATCCACCATTATGTAACTCATATTCCCATCCTGACGCCTGGATCCACCTGCCGTGTTGGCGGCGAGGCGGGATGATTTTCCAGGGCGCTTATTCTATCCTGAATTTTCCCAGCTTATACAGCTCGTGGACAAGCAGGGCCTCGTGCCTCGCGTCGTCTAATCCGCGATGTGCGTCTTTATATCCTGTACCGGGAAAAAAGTATTCCCATACCTCCGCTACCGTGGGCCACTTTGCATCAGAAAACCCGGGGTTTGGCGGCAGATCAACAACGGGTGACGCCGACAGCATAATGCAGGGTAATTCATTAATCTCTAAGCCTCTTGATTTCAAAAAACCAAAATCAAATTGCTTGTTGAATGCCGTTGCACCCAGCGGGTATCGATCAAGAATTGACTGAATCTCCGGGAGTTTTTTTGTTAAATCATCCGCTGATAACACGTCCTCGTAGGCCAAACTTGAGTTTTGAAAAACCCAACCAAGCGGGCTCTCGGCATGTTTTTTCCCAAAACCGTCTTCTTTAACAATCGCATCAAACGCGTTGGTGATATCTCCCGTTTCAACATCCAACCCAACGATAGCCACCTCAACAATTAACCCGCCCTGGTTTTGAAAACCCGACGTTTCTATATCAACTACGGCAATCTCTTTCATTTTCTCTCCCTTGCTGCATTATCTCACCACCCCGGCCGTGGCGGCCAGGCATTCCCCGCCAAGCCAGCCACACAAAAAACCACGGGTACGGCTACGAGAGATAGTCCAGTTCTTCTACTGGCGTATTATCGTCTAAACATTCGCGGCATAAGAACGTATCTACCTGTTCGCGATCGTTACCGTCTATTTGGTTGTAGCAAGCTGCAGCGATACAGAGCCAGCGATGTTTAACCTCGAAGCTACTACCTTTTCCTTTTTTAGGTGATGACATCTTCTTTATCCCCTGGTTGCTTTATTCCGCCTCGCGGCCATCGTCCAATAAAGGAAGCACCTCGAGATCGCCGCCGGACAAGGCATCCACATCATCGAGTATTCCCGCCATGTTGTCGATAACCAGGCCGATCTGCTTTTCACGCTTGTTCCACTTGGTGATCATGTACGCTTTTCCTTGTCATTTCTTACGAGGCACTCAACTTACCCGAGTCCTTTTGCAAGGGGGGTAGTTTTGACGGTCGCCTGACGTCAGGGACATCCCGGAAGGACAGGCAAGTGGCCAAAATTATTCATCAATCCCAATGTTTTCAGGGGGAAGATCGATGGCGATATGCTGGCCGCGGGGAACCAGGCG
>JAPYUI010000417.1 GCA_029936175.1 Kiritimatiellia bacterium | reverse complement strand
TGCCTTGCTGGATCAATACACGCAGCAGGGCGGTAACCTGATGGTGTTGCCGGCCATCGATGGCGGCGAACCCGCCGGCAAGTCACCGGCTTGGATCGGGGCGAATGGGGGCCCGTTGCAAACCGTGCCGGTGAGCGTGCCCTTGCGCATTGCCGGTGCGCAGTCTCCATTCTGGTTTGACCTTCGTGGGCTGGACGGCCGGGTTCGGCTGGGGAATGCGTTTACGAGGAAATACCATCCACTTTCGTTCGATCATAACGCCGGTTACGTGCCCCTGCTGGCGACCGGTGAGGACCATCAGCTTATGGCCCTGCGCAAACACGGCAAAGGTCAGATCGTTGTGAGCGGCCTGGCATTTGACCGCACGGGCGACTGGAGCACGCTTCCTCGTCAGAAAACCTTCCTGGTGATGGTGCAACCCATCGCTTTGGGAGCCGCATCCGGACTGGTCAATGCAAACGTATCGATTATTGCCGGCCAGCCGACGCGCTTGATGCCGGGCGAAGGAAACGAGATGGCGATCACGACCCTCCTGGGCGACCAGGTTGATTGGTCCGGCTTGAGGGACCAGTCGCCCCTGTTGGTGCGTAGCGGTGCATACATCGTTAACATGGGCCAACGCGAGAGCTGTCTGACCGTTCTGCCATCTGAGCGCGAAGGGCGCAGCCCCTTTATCGAGGGCGACGAAATCGGAGGCTTCTCGGGCGGCATCCCTCATGGGGTGCGTACGCTTTCTGACGAAGATGATTTCCGCGACGACTTGGATCAATCACTGGCCGGGACCGGTTTGTTTTTGCCGTTCCTGCTGTTGGCCCTGGTTTGCATGATGGCCGAGGGACTCCTGGGGTCGCCGGCTAAAAAATGGAAAGACCGTGTCGCAGCCGATTCGGACGATACGCCCTGGAGTACAACGCCCGCAGGGCATAAGGAGGCGTCGTGATGATCGGGTTGCTTGTATGGAAACCGCATCTCGGTACGCTGGCAAATAGTCTCGTCATCCTGGGGCTCATGGCCTGGTTGTACATCATGTGGTGTCGCTATCGGAAACGCTACACGGTCAAGAAGACCCTGCAGCTCCTGGCGCCGAAGCTGGTCGTTACCCTGCTCGTGGTACTGGCTTTGATGGACCCGGCATGGCGCGATGTGAAGCCGTCGAATGACTCCCAAAGGGTGGCGATCATTACCGATATCTCAAGTTCGATGGATGTGGCAGACGATGGGTCCGCTGCCCGGGTCACCCGCGCCGAGAAGATCGCGGACGAGTTGGCCAGCGAACTACGCGGCACGGCCGGGGTTGAGCAGTATCGCTTTGATGTCGACATCCTGGGCTCAGAAGATGAGCCGGATGAGGGGACCCGCTATACGGATCTGGGGCGGACGGTGGTGTCGCTATCGGAGCGCCCGGATGTGTCTGACTGTAAGGCGGTAATCCTGTTGACGGATGGAGGTGACGAAATGCTTCGCAGCCAGCGCTTGCCTCCGGTCCCTGTCTATATCCTGGGTATTGGAACGAACCCATCGACGTGGAACGATCTGGAAATCAGTAATGCCGAGATTCCCGAAGAGGTCGAGTTGGATACGCCGTTCAAGGTTTCCGCGGATATTGTC
>JAPYUI010000416.1 GCA_029936175.1 Kiritimatiellia bacterium | reverse complement strand
AGGAATCAACAGGACGAGCACTAAACCGAATTTTTTCATAAGGACACCTACTTGGATTTTCATGTATTGTATCAAAAAGGGGGTATGGAACCATCCACGAACCCCTTATGTATATATTAAGTCGTTTGTGGGGATGGATTCCATGGAAAATTATGCGCTAAATCTCATTCCTGTCAGGAAATCGGGGGAAATAGCGTACGTTCATTAACAAATAAGTGGACAATGCCGGTGTGCGGATGATGCTAGAGACCGTCATGCGGCGGGCTGCCTGTGGACGATCATCGGGCGGGGTAGGGGGCGCTTGGCCGAATACAAAGGCTGTACATATGAATCTAGATCGCCGCCAGATATTAAAGGGCCTCTCGCTGGGTGCGGGCTCCACCCTGCTCTCCCCGATGGTCCAGCGGGTGATGGCCAATGCCGAGGGCGTGAAAACGCCGCCGCGTTTCGTCTTCGTGGTGCAGAGCAATGGCTTCGACGCCATCCAGGCCTGCCCCGAGAGCATTCCCTTCCAGCAATACGAGGATCGCGAAAAATTCGAGACCTTTGACCTGATGCAGCACCAGCTGCCCAAGGGCTTGGCTCCGCTGGAAGCGCTGAAGTCGAAGACCACGATTTTGCAGGGGCTCTCGGGCCGGTGCACCGGCGGCGGGCACTCGACCTGGGGGGGATGCCTCGGGATGTACCGGATATCCGGGGCCAACAAGTCCCCCCAGAACATCACCATCGATTACCAGCTCGGCCAGGCGATCCCCGGCATCCTGCCCTGGATCGGCGTGGGCATGGCATCGGGGGCCCGCGATGCCTTGATGGATATTTCCGCCCGGGCGCCGCACAAGTCGATGCCGATCATCCTGAACCCTGAAAAGGCCTACAATGCATTCTTCAGCGTGGCGGCCGGCGGCGAGCGGGAAAAGAACTTTCATTTGAAGCGCAACCTGCTCGACTACATGGTGGGCGACGTCAAGAAGACGCGCTCAGCCCTTGGATCCCTGGCCGGGGAGGAACTGGACGCCTACCTGGGGGCCTACGATCAATTGGCTGCCCGCCAGTACAAGTTGCTCGAAAACCGGGAGATACTCAAGCAGGCCGCGCCGCAGCTGGACGATCGATTCACCTCCGAGGTTGCCACCCAGCGCCTGGAAGCCCAGTTCGAATTGGCGGCCTCGTCGCTCATCGGCGGGCTCAGCAACGTCGCTACGATCACCTCTGCCGCAACCGAGATTAATGCGCAGCCCTATCTCGGCCTTGGCGTGGATTTGAGCAACCATGCCTACGGTCACATGGGGGGTAATAAGCGCGATGCGAAGGGCGTGCCCCACTACGAGAAGGTGCGTGGTTGGCTCTTCGGCCTCATCGCGAAGATGGCGAAGCGCCTGGAGGAAACGCCCGAGGGCGACGGCAACATGCTGGACAACACCCTGATCGTCTACATGAGTGACGCGCCCGACACCCACCACTCGACCGGTTACGAGTGGCCACTGGTGATCGTGGGGAACCTGAAGGGCAAGATGAACCTGGGTGGCAACTACGTCAATTACCCGGGGTATGGGAAGCCGGGCCACCGCACGGTGGGCTCATTGTACACGACCTTCCTCAACAGCGTGG
>JAPYUI010000018.1:34536-42803 GCA_029936175.1 Kiritimatiellia bacterium | reverse complement strand
GCTTGCCTATGGGTGGAAATCTACTTATCCTACGCGCACGACTTGTGAACCGAACCTCGACCTGGACCGCCTTATGCTAGCCGTCATTTCCCCCGCAAAGACCCTCGATTTTGACAGCCCGGCCGGGACGGCCGTGCATACCACGGCTGATTTCCTGAAGGACAGCGATGCCCTGGTCAAGCAGATGAAAGGGCTGAAGTCCCGGGACCTCCGCGACCTGATGGGGATCAGTGAGAAGCTGGCCGACTTGAACGTTGATCGCTTTGCCCATTACCGCAAGCCGACCAAGCCCGGGCCGCAAGCAAAGCAGGCCGTCCTGGCGTTTAAAGGCGATGTGTACACCGGGCTTGAGGCGAATGCCCTGTCCGAAAAAGAGTTGGCATTCGCCCAGGATCACCTGCGTATCCTTTCCGGTTTATATGGACTGCTGCGTCCGCTTGACCTCATTTATCCCTACCGGCTGGAAATGGGGACGAAGCTCAAAAACACACGCGGTTCCAACCTGTACGATTTCTGGGGCGATAAAATTGTTGATGCGTTGAACCAGGCCATCGACGGAAACCGCACGCTCATAAATCTCGCCTCGAACGAATATTTCAACGCGGTAAATCGAAAAAGACTTGATGCCGATGTCGTCACACCCGTGTTCAAGGACTGGAAGAACGGGAAGTACAAGATCATCAGCTTCTTCGCCAAGAAGGCGCGCGGTGCGATGGTCGGACACATGGTGCGTAATCGAATCGATGATGCAGAGGGCCTGAAGACCTTTGATTGGGAGGGCTACGGGTTCAATAAGGGCGCGTCATCTGGGGCCGAGTTGGTTTTCCTGCGAAAGGTGGCCTGACCCGACGGACGGTAGAGTTGGTTCCGGATGCTTTTATGAGCGACTCGGATTGTTTATTTTTTCTTGTCTGGCTCCTCTGAGAACCAGCCATATACCTCGAACACCTCTTCCATCGCTGCCTGCAGTTTTCCCGGCTTGATCCTGCTCTTGCTGCGATAGACTAGGAGGGTCTGGCCTGAGCCCTTAACTGTCAGTCCCCTGGCGATGTTGAACTTCTCCAGAATTGACCCCGTGAAAAAGGCCCTGCATTCCTTTTCGTTCTTGGATTGCAACAGGTATGTTCTGGAGAATTCCGGATGAGAGTCAAAGTCAATGTCCTGCATGCCAAGCGTCGCCGTGAGCGCCTTGGCGATCGCGCCCTCATGTGTTATGGTGAAGGTTGGCATTTGCAACAAGTCCGACGTCAGAGAGATGCGTGACTCTCGATATGTCCGTCCTACTCCTCCCTGTCTTGTCCCCAGCCATTTGCGATCTGAAATCCTTATGGTGATATCGTCTGAGCTTCCTGTGAGTACGTTGGTAGTGTCTGCGTCTCTTCCTCTGGCGACAAACTCGAAACCAAGCGCAGCAGCGGCTTGCTCCAGCATCTTGGTCCGTCGCTTCTCAGCAAGCCGTCGAAGGACAAACACCACCACGGGTGCTCCGACCAACAAGCTGATTACAAGAATCGTTTCCGTTTCGTTGGTCATTTATAGGCTGCCGGGCCGGTGATCATGAGGGCGGTCCATGCGTAATAACGTACGGCAAAATGTTCCATGCCTGGTATGATACCCGGAAGCTTCGTCGGGATAAATCGAAAACACCCCTCCCTTGCCGTTAATCGCTCAGACCCGCCGACTATTGGGGATGATCTCGACTTGTCATCCTGCTTGTTGAGCACTAGCCTTTTTCTTCATGAGGCGCGTTTGCCTATTCATCTTCCTGTTATGCCTGCCTGCCTGGCTCCCAGCCAAGCCGGATGTATTCCAGGCCATCATCCAACCCGCCTTTAAAGCGCATTGCATCAAGTGCCACGGAAAAGGCGACAAGGTGAAGGGCAAGGTCAACCTGTTGAATGTGAAAGGCGTCGATGGGCTGCTGCACCGCCCCGAGCTCATGGAGGACATGATCGCCGCCCTCAAAGACGAGGACATGCCGCCGGAAGACGAGCCGCCGCTGAAGCCGGAGCTCCGCAAGCAGTTAGTCCGTGAGCTGGAGGGCCTGTTCGACCAGGCCATTGCGGCGCAGGGATTTGCGCCCACGCCCATCCGCCGGATGAACCGCTTCCAGTACAACAACGCGGTGGTCGACCTGCTGGAGTTGGATCGTGGGATTTTCGCCTTGCACGAACGGCTGATGCGAAGGCGTTCGGATTACTTCCACCCGGAGAAAGGCGAGATGCCGAGCGAGGTGAAGGTTTCCTGCCGGCCCCTGAGCAAGGACCAGGACAGACAGCGGGCAGAGGGCTTCTTCGGGGTCGCGGCGTTTCCCCAGGACTTGCGTGCGGAGCATGGCTACGACAACCGGGCGGATCACCTCACCCTTTCTCCCTTGCTCATGGAATCCTTCCTGCGGCTGGGCCAGACGATCGTGGAAAGCAAGGACCTGAACGCGAAAGAGTGCCGGAGTTGGAAAAGCTTCTTCGAGGCTCCGCCGGCGGAGAAGCAGGCGTCCGAGTTGCACACGCGGATCGGAACCTTGCTTCGCCGGGCCTGGCGGCGGCCGGTCGAGGCGGAAACCCTGGATCGTTTTACCGCCTTTGCCACCAAGACCCTGGCGGATGGGGCGAGCTTTACGGATGCGATGAAATCCGTGGCGGGTGCTGCGATTGCTTCGCCCGATTTCATCTACCTGTACGACCGGGCCGGGGAGCAGGCGATTGGAAAGGTTGACGAGTTCGAGCTCGCCGCTCGCCTGTCCTTTTTCCTCTGGAGCAGCATTCCGGACGACACCCTGCTCGACCTGGCCGCCGAGGGAAAACTGGGCGAAGAAGAAACGTTGAACGCCCAGCTGGATCGCATGCTGAATGACCGGCGCATGGAACGCTTCTGCGACAGTTTCCCGAGTCAGTGGCTGCAGCTCGACCGCTTGGTGGCCGCGATCCCGGATCCGGTGAAGTTCAAGAACTTCTATTTCCATGGGGATTCTTATCGCGCGAGCATGCACATGATGATGGAGCCCTTACTGCTCTTCGAGACCGTCTTCCTGGAAAACCGCTCGATCATCGATCTCATCCAGCCCGACTTCACCTACATGACGGACGTGCTCAACAATGCCTACCAGGGCGAGAACAAGGCCAAGCGCAAGGAGGTCGTCACCATGAGCTTCAAGCGAGAGCCGGTGGAGGATCCGCGACGCGGCGGGGTGATCACCAGTGCAGCCGTGCTGACCATGACCTCAAGCCCGCTGCGTACCCAGCCGATTACCCGCGGCGCATGGGTCAATACCGTGATCTTCAACGACCCGCCTGATCCACCGCCGGCGGATGTGCCGCCCTTGCCGGAAGCGGATCCGGAGGTCCTGGCGAAGATGACCCTTCGCGAGCGCCTGGAAGACCACCGCAAGCGCGAAGACTGTGCGAGCTGCCACAATCAGCTCGATCCCCTCGGTTTCGCCCTGGAAAATTACGGGCCGACGGGGGTCTGGCGGGACCATTACGAAAACGGCCTGGCGGTTGATCCCAGCGGGAAACTGTTCAACAAGTATCCGTTCAAGACGCCGGAAGAATTCCGGGCGATTCTGCTGAAAGAAAAGGGGCGGTACCTTCGCGCCTTCGCCGGACATCTCCTTTCCTACGCGCTGGGCCGCGAGTTGACGCCCGCGGATTCGCCCGCGCTGGATCGCATCAGGGAACGGGCCCTGGCCGGTGAGGACGGCTTGCGCGACATGCTCAAAATGGTCGGCCAAAGCGAACCCTTTCATCACAAGAACACATCGGGTATAGTCAAGCAGGAGCCAAAGCATGAAAACTGAACCTTTATCCCGTCGAACTTTTCTTCGCGGCGTTGGCGGCGCCAGCCTGGGTCTGCCCTGGTTGGATAGCGTAGCCGCTTCCCCGGCGGCGAAGCCGGACACGCGTCTCGCTTTTTTCTACTTGCCGAACGGGTTGGTCCGCAAAGGCTTTTTCCCCGGCGAAGGCGATGCCAAGCTGCCCGGTTTTGCCGGCCAGAACAATGTCTGGCGATTCGAGGGCGAAACCGTCCCGGCCGGTACGCACCCCATCACCATCACCCCTACGCTCGAGTCGCTCCACGCGGTAAAAGACAAGGTCACCCTGATTACGGGTATGGACCGTACTTTTCAGCACGGAACGGATTCGCACGCGCAGGCGGCATCCTGTTACCTCACGCGGTCTGCGCCCTACACCCTAGAGAATTCTGTGTATCCGCTGGATCGTACGCTCGACCATGTCGCTGCCGACCATATCGGGCAGAAGACGCCCTTTGCCACGCTCGAGCTAAGCTGCAATGATGCCAAGGATAACATCGAGTCGATATATTTCGACAACATGTCCTGGTACGGCCCGGGTCATGTCGCGCCTTCGATACGCAATCCACGCGACGTATACGATCGGTTGTTCAGCACGGATGCGGCTTCCCGGTATCGTAACATCACCGATCTGGTGTTGGGGAACGCACACCAGCTGGAGAAGAAACTCGGTCGCGCGGACCGGGAAAAATTCGGCGAATATTTCGAGGCCGTGCGTGAAATCGAAAAACGCATGGACCGCCTGGATACCATGCGGGCCGAGGTCGCGGAGTATAAAACCGAGCGTCCCGGCGAGCATCTGCCGCGGAACGAGTACATTTACCTCATGAGTGACCTGATGATTACCGCCCTGCAGGCCGGGCTCACGAATGTCAGCACCTTCATGATTGCCCCGGAGCGCTGGCAAACCACAACCAAGTTCGAAGGCATCCTTGAACAGCCACGAAGTCATCACGCCATGACGCACAACATGGGGAAGTTCGTCGATGAGTTGCTCAAGTTGGATCGCTGGCACGTCGGCGCCTACACGCGCATGATCCAGAAGATGGACGCCATTGAGGAAGCCAACGGCAGCACCCTGCTGGACAATACCATCTTCACCCTGGGCTGCGGATTGGGTGACGGCTCGACCCACCAGTACAACGACCTGCCGCTGGTCGTCGCTGGCGGTGGTGGCGGGCGGCTGAAACTCGGCTCACACGTCCACTGCGAGCGCGGCACGCCCCTGGCGAATCTCTGGCTGACCCAAATGCAGGCCCTGGGCATCGAGCGGGAACGCTACGCGGACAGCACCGGCATGGTGAACGCGATTCTGGCGTAAAAAGGTATCGCGATATTCCGGCGGTGGGCGTAGGGTAGGTTCAATATACGGGTGCAATCCTCAATCCTCGCATCTGGAGAACGAAATGACGGGAACCGTGATCATACGAAATAGCCTCGCCGCCCTGGCTGTGGCAGCTTTCATCCTCTCGAGCACTTTGGTGAACGCCGATCTTATTACCATCTCCGCTACTGCGCCGACGCCGGACGGGGATGATATCTCGATGCTGAACGCCGTCGGGCAGTACGACATCGGCGGAAACCAGGGCCATATCTGGAACAACCGCCCCGTCCAGGGACAGTCCTTCACGACAGGAACGAATCCCGGAGGCTACCTGCTCAACGCGGTCACCTTGCAGAACTTGAACAATACCATCGCGACCAGCCCAACCTTCACGCTTAGGGTGGGGACGATCAGCGGCACAACCTTCACGAGCTTCGGGGGCGCGACGGGCGTTCCCGCTTCGTATGTCCCCCTCGATTTTCTCACCTTTAATTTGGACACGTCCATCCCACTCTCACCCAATACCCTGTATGGATTCGATTGGGGGTCGAACGCTCAGGGCTTCGTCACGGTCAACAACGCGGACAGTAACTACCCGGGCGGCAGTGCCTACAGTTCGGGTAGCGTCGGGGTGGGTAACACGGCGATAACGCTCCACGAGGGTGCGGCCCCCAATCATGGCGACCGTATTTTTCACCTCGATCTTTCGACGATTCCGGAACCGTCGACCTTTGCCCTCGGCCTCATGGGTCTTGCCCTTCTCTGGAGGCGCCGACGCCAGGCTTGGATCCGGCCTTCACACTGACGACAACTTGTCGAAGGCCGCCTGTTCACCCCTCTGCCTCCATCGCCGCGTCCCCGGCGTTGAGGATTACTTTAACTGGATGTATTGCGGTGGCCAGCCTTTGGTCCCTTCGGGCGGAATCTTGTCCGCGAGCTGCGTTCCATCTGCCAGGGTAAACGAGGTCGCGAATGGGTATTTCCCCTTGGGCGGGTTTTTTGAGTAGCGCCCCCCGCCCCAATACAGCCCCTTGGCGACGAGATCGAATTGGGTGACCTTCCCATCTTTTGTCTTAACAAATCCCAGGAGCTTTGCGGTATGCCCCCAACCTTTGGATATATTTTCCACGTGTACGGAGCCGGTGATGGTTCCGTCCTTCAGGTTGAGTTCATAGTGCTTAAAATCTTCGTCCTTCCAGGAAGACCCGGTGCCCCGGGTTCCGTCAACCAGGTGAAATTTTCCAATTCGGTTCTTCAAGGATTCCAGCATGACCCCCTTGACCAGGGATTCGTGTTCTTTTTTGGTGGTCCACAAATTATCCCTGGAGATGGAGTCGCGCTGGATGGTTCTTTCAAGGTCCTGCGTTTGCTCAAACCCACCGAGTACCTTCGCATTGACCCGAACGACGAGGCCTCCCTTGGGAGGGGATAGATGAGGATTCCAGTTCCCCGTATTTTTTGTCGATCGAATCGGGGATACCCGGGCCGGTTTGTATTTTTTCAATCCCTCCTTGAGCAAGCGAATCGCGTACGTTGGAAAACGATGGTTCGAGTAGCCCAGGAATTCGCCCGATGCGGTGCAGACATAGAGGCCTTGGGTGTTTCCGCTTTCGTACGTTTGGCCCCGCCTGTTTGAGACGATTTCCCGGTAGAATGTTCCCTCAGCGTCTTTCTGTCGCCTATGGTAATCCTGATCGATGGCCACGGGTATAAATCCTGTTTGTAACAAGCGGATAACTTCAGGATCTGCAAAAATCGACGCACGGTCGATAATCCCGTTGTTTCAGACACAGCCCAAGGGGTGTCCATTCATCGCCCAGATGAAGATAGGTTTCTGGACGGTACCCGCTTCTGCCTGTGCATCCAGCAGTGAAAGGCGCCAGGGGATGGTCTTCCAGGGTTCATCTTCCGGGGGAATTAACACCTTTCGCAGCTCATGGAACGCTGATTCCGTGAGGTCATCGGCCGGGATGGCGGGTGTGTTACCCAAAAAAAATGCGGAAAGTATAAGCGGTACAGAAGTGCTGAAACGTTTCATATTCAACTCCCTTTCTATCCAGTATCGGCTTGTAAGCAAGGGGATTAAACCCCACGAAAATATCGATTGTTTACCTGTCACGTGTCTTTTTCCCGCTACGTCCACCGGGCACACCCTGGTTGGGGCGGGACTGAACGCCTTCTGCCGCTGCTTGATGGGGTGGTATCGGTCATCCGTATATTATCAGCCTGGGGCGGTTGAATCTTTCGGGCCTTTTCTCATCTTTTTGTAGCCAGGAAAAATAGCAGCGCTTGGCTCGTGTAGAACGGGGAGTCGGGCTCCGGGCCATCGCGCCCTGCGCCTCGGGAAGCCAATCCATGCAGGCTTGACCGATGCCATGGGGGGCCTCGTGACTGACCAGCGAGCAAGCGGCGGTGATTCAGGGATACACGACCCGGTAAAACGAGCGGTCGCCCTCGACAGGAACCGGAAGCGTAAATCGAAACCGGTTACGGCCTAAAGCCTGCACCACCGCGCTGGGGTCCAGGGCAAACATCCCACCCGGTTGATCGGCTTTCTGCAGATGCAGGTCCGAGGGGTTGAGCAGGCCATGAACCACCTCGACCTTGAACTCAAATGCCGGATCGTTGAGGCGAAGCACACGAGGCTGAATCGTCTCCAGCGAAACGATTTGCCTCTCCAGCGAGCGGCCCCGAAGCAACTGGACGATCGCCGCGGAATCCAGTGCGCGCCGCCACACCGAGAGGTCATCCACCGCACCCGCAAACCAATAGGCATCCTCGCTTCCATTTTTCCCGATCGCGGCCACTTGGCCCGGGCGAACCACCCCGCGCAGGTTTCCGCTCGAGGCGGTGTGTACGTCCATCAGCTTGCCATCGAGGTAAATGCGCGCCTGTCCGGCGTATGCCCCGGCTGACCCGTCATAGACCCCGACCACGTGGTGCCAGGCCCCGACATTCAGGGCCGAGGCGGGTATGCCCGGGCGCTCTGCGTCATTCACGCTGTCCGTGACCTTGAAGCGAAGTTCGTTGGAGGATTTGTCAAGGTACAGTATGTAGGCATCCTCTACAGAATCATAAATTCCGCTGAACGGCTCGGGGATACCCAGCGGTTTTTCCGACAGGTTAACCCAT
>JAPYUI010000018.1:14379-34436 GCA_029936175.1 Kiritimatiellia bacterium | reverse complement strand
GCGTGACACCAGGCCAAGCCGGGTCAGGTTGCCCGCCAGCGCGGGATCATCGGTGGAGATGCCATCCACACCGAGGTCGACATGGCGTTGAATATCCGATCCGTTTGCCGTCCACACGTAGAGCGAAAGCCCATGCGCACGAGCGAGCGCCAGGGTTGTCGCGCTAAGGTCCGACTGGCTCCACGAAAGCCCGGAAAAGCCTCGCGCTACCGCATCGTCGAGGATGGCGGAGATGATCGGGCCGGAGCCCAGGCCCACCAGGGGAATGGTGGCATCGAGGCTGCGCACGGCATCGAGAAAATTCCAGTCGAAGGACATCACCACCACGTTGGCCGAGGCATTCAGCGACTGAATCGCGTTTACATAGGCCTGCGCGGAACCGGCTTTGTGCTCGATGAGCGGGGTCGCAGCCGGCCAGGTGGCTTGGATGCTTTCCTCCAGGGTGGGAATGGACGCGCCCGCGTAGGCGGACCCAAACCAGGACCCGGCATCGAGCGCCTTAGCTTGCGCAAGGGTCAACGCATCGATCTGGCCGGTACCGTCGCTGGTCCGGTCCACGGTGGGGTCATGCATGGCCACCAGCGCACCATCCGCGCTCGCTCGGATGTCCATCTCCACGAAGTCCGAAATCGCGGCCGCCTGGACAAAAGCCACCAGGGTATTTTCCGGGGCAAACAGGCTGTTTCCGCGGTGGGCAATAATTTTTGGGAACGCAGCATCTCCCCCGGGCGATTGACTGAAACCGAGGTCGTCGATGGCGGCACGCAACGAACTCGCACCCCCGTCGTCAAACACCAGGCGATAGCTCACGCCGGGCTCGCCTGCAAAGGCGATCGGCACGAGCGTCACGCCCCCCGGTCCCATTTCCAGCGTGGTAAAGGAATACACCGTCGCATGGTCGCTTTCCCGTTCCACGCGAATGGTCCAGGCAAACGGCGCTTCCACCTGGTCGCTCGCATGCCCGATTCGCAGGGTGTGGAAGTGAACCCGATAGCCCGGGTCGGGCACGAAGGAAATGGAGCTTGCCGACGCGCCGGTCCCCCCGCGATCGATTTGCATCACATCCACCGGTATCCCCTGTTCCAGCTCGGTCCAGACGGCACTGCCGTGATAATCCCAACGGGTGGGATCATTCCAGGTCAGGGAAATGTTCGGCGTTGCACCACTTCCATCGGTGGTCACGAATCCCACCCCACTGCGCGCAACCCGACTGCCATAGTTGTTCGGCACCTGGGTATTGTTGCTGCCGATGTCGTCAAACTGTATCGTGGTTGCAGGGACCCACTGGACGCCCACGGCAGCTACCCATAACACCATGCAGACCAGGAAAGGGTTGTGCCGAATCATGTCCGCATTTTGACCGGTGTGTAAGGCGATGCAAAGAAAAAAATGATTGCCCCCATGGGTTGGTGTCCTGCCGACCGCGCAAAATATTTGTGACGCAAATACGCGTTGACTATACGTAATCAGCATGACGATTCACCTTGATCCTTCAGGCGGGACGCATATACGATACCATGATGAATAAAAAACCCTGCTTCGAGCGAACGATTTTGCGTCCTGCACTGGCTGTTCTTGTTGTCGGATCCGTTCAGCTTCACGCCGACCTTTGGACGCCGGCCGAGATGACCACCCAATTGTGGTTGGATGCTGCGGATGTCGCTACCCTTACGAGGAACGGCACGGACGACGTGTCCCAGTGGGATGACAAAAGCGGGAATGGATTGCACCTTGCTCAGGGATCCGCGGCGTCGCAACCGAAGTATTTTGCCAGCGGGTTTGACGGGGGGTCGATGCCAAGGGTGCAGTTTACAAGCCCTCCGAATACAGGGAATACCGGGGATTCGCTGTTTCGGAACATAAGTCTCTCCGCAAATTCCTGGACGGTCTTTGCGGTAATAGATGACCAGAGTAACGATGGGGAAAACTGGCTTCTTACGACAACCGGTTTCGCCGGAGCCAACTCAAAAGAGAACCGGTGGCAGCTGGGCAATGGCGGGGGGAGCGTCAGGGTTCGGAGTGACAGCGGGAACGGTGGTTCCGCGAATGGGTCTTTTGTCGCTGGAGCACAACAGTTTTCCTATGAGCTATCTGTCGCGTCACGCGTCCTTCGAAATGGTACGGAAATAGCGGGCGTGGGTTCTGGAACGTACATCGATACGACGATAGATGGCAATTTTGTTTTGGGTGCGAGAGGCGTGAACGGTCATGCGGGAATGAATGGTGATATGGCTGAGTTTATCTATCTTGCCGGCGTGCCAACGACTACGGATCGTGCGTTGGTAGAAGGATACCTCGCCTGGAAATGGGGACTTGCAGGGGATCTTCCCGGTGGTCACACCTATAAGAATGCGGCTCCCACCACCATCCCCGAGCCCGCCACCTTCGCCCTGGTCATCCTCGGTAGTCTTAGCTTGATCCTGCGCCGCTGGCGTTGTGCCTGAACGGGTTGCAGAGCATCTGCGGTTCTGCATCGGTCTCGGACATATGGACGACGCATGGCAGGTGACGCTTGTACCCGGGCAACACACCATGATGCGCTGCGCCGAACGTAGGCGCTGAAAACAACCCGGGAAATAATGATGGCGGCCAATGATCTCGCCGAAGATAACCACCTTTCTCAGCACCTGCTTTGTTGGCAACCGCGTGGGTGAGTCGTAAAACGCGTAGGGATTACGCATAACGTCTATAAAACACCTTTGACATTCAGCTGGAGAGGGTAAGGCTGTCTTTTTTGATTTTGGCTTTCATCTACAGGGTCAAATCGACGGATAGTCCCGTAAATATCATCGGATGCGACGCGTTATGAACCAGGAAGAAATACCGAAATTGAAAACCCTGTTCAGCTGGCTTTTGGTTATCGTTGGATGGACCTGCTGTGCTTTTGCCCAGGAACGGGCAGATCAGGAGATTCTCTATCCCGGTGAGGATTTTGCCAAGCTCGACACCTTTGAAGGGCTCAATCTCGAAGATGCGGACAAGCTCTTTATCAAAAAGGACTTCAAAGGTGCCTATGCGGCCTACAAAGCCTATTCGTTCGAGTTCGCTAAAAGTCCAGCGCTTTCCTATGTGCTGTTACGTATGGGCCGTTGCCTGCAGTTGCTCGAAAAGCGCAATGCCGCGATCAAGGCTTACCAGGATGTGGTCGACTATTTTCCAGACGATGTGCGTTACGCCGCGACGGCCCTCTACTACATCGGCGAATGCCACGGCCTGAACGGGGACGACGGGAAGAAGCTCGCAACCTGGGCGCGGATGGTCAAGGACGACGAATATGTTGCCCAACCGCGATCGGGGACTGCACTGTCCTACCTTGGCAAAGAAATGGCCAAGCGTGGAAAATTTGAGGAAGCGGTTGAGTATCACTGGCGGACCGCCACCGCTTTTCTGAAGACCAACGAACGAGCCGCGGCTGCCGCGCGCAACGAGGTGTTGGCCCATTACGTGCGGCGCTCGCCCAACCACGATAAACTCATGGCGTTCTATACCGAGGCCGGTGGCTTCGATGGCCGCGCCCACAAGGTCGGCGACCCGAAAGAGGATACGCGGTACTGGACCACGGTCATGGACACGGTGGTGCGTTCCCGCGAGGACCACGAACGAATTGGCGCTTATTGGAGCGCAAAAATGGGCGATCGCTTCAATGAACACGATGCCCTGCGCGTCGGTTGGATCCATGCCCAGTACCTGCACGAGAAAGATCGCGATGCCTGGGATGCCCGCCTGGAAAAGCAGTACGCCCTCAAGCCCGCTTCCGTTGATCGCCTCGCGCAATGGTGCGGCTATTACAATGCGGACCGCAAGCGGCGCTCGGCCTTTTTCGCCCGGCAGAGCAAGGCCCTGATGGCCGGTCTGGACAACCCGGCGAAACTGAAGCTCGCGGGCGGGCTGCGCCACCCCCACGGCATGCACGATGAGGCGCTCGCGGTTGCCCGTACGATCAACCCCCAGGGCATGCAGGACGAAGAGTTGAGGGCCTACGGCCACTTTCTCGGCTATTACGAGGACGAAGATGTTGTGTTGCGCATCCTTGGGCGGATCGTGGATAAGAACCTGGCGACCAAGGCCCGTTATGATTATTTCATGAGCAAGAGCCACCGCAATGCACCCATGATGGAAAAAGCCCTCGTCGAAATCCCGGTGCTGGTAAAGATTCCCGAGTACTCCAAGGACGTAATCTGGGCCAAGGGCGAATTGCTTCGCAATCTCGGTCGCCATGAAGAAGCGATCAAGGCCTACCAGGCCGCGAATCGCCAGCCGAATTCAACTTGGATGGTCGCCGAGTGCCAGATTTCGCTCAAGCAATTCGGTTCCGCGGTCAAAACCGTGCAGGGTCTGGAATCCATCGGTGGTTCGATCGCTTCACAGGCCGGTTTGAAAATCGCTGACATTTATCGGCACAGTGGCGACAAGGGTAAAGAAGTCCAGCAGTTGCGCCTCGTGCTCCGCCGCTACCCCAAGAGTGGCGAGTCGAGTACGGCGCATGACCGATTGGAAAATTATGGCGTGAAAGTGATCGGTGGCGAGGCGACGGCGGAAGATTGAGCGCGGATCTGATGCAGGCCTCTTTCTGGCCCCTTGAGGGGACCAGACTCGAACGGTTTAACCAACGATTTGTGTCATTCTCGTCTCACGGATCAGTAATAATTTTATTCGCTCGCTATCCCCAGCGGCCTTTACGGATCGTTTAATTGATATGAAAAAGATAAGCTTTCAACTCGGCTTCAGCTTGGGGCTGCTACTTGTTTTTGTGGGCGCCACCCACGCCCAGGAATCCACTCGTCCCACCCGCACCCGCGTAGCCGAAGGCGTCGATCGTCGCGCCAAGCACCTCTACGACAAGGCCATCGAGCTCATGGAGTACAAGCAGCACGAGCGGGGCCTCGCGATGCTCAACACCGTGATTCGTGACAACCAGGGCACGCTGCTCGCCCACCAGGCGCACATGGCCATGGGCAAGCACTTCCTTGATCAGCACAAGACCACCGAGTCGCTGACCCACTTTCTACTGCTCTCCCGGGTGCTCGCACCCATTCCAGGCGAAAAGCAAAGTCCAGACGTTGAAGAGCTCTATCGTGAAGCACTGTTCCAGACCGGTTTTGCCTATTACCAGGCGGGACAGTACACCTCGGCCTTTCCCATGTTCCGTCGGCTCACTGAAGTCGCGGGTAAAAGTAAGTGGGCGAACCAGGCCTACTTCTACATCGGCATGAGCCACTACAACCTCAAGAGCTGGAACAAGGCGATCGACGCGCTTGCCCTGGTCGGCACCGAGGTCGAAGACGTGGGCGATGACCTTGGCGCGATTGAGATCGGGCAGCGCTTCTACTCCAAGATCACTGACGCCGACATTCCGGTGCTCCGCAAGCTGGGCAAAGAAGTGAAAGCCCAGGTAAAGGTCAGTTCCGGTGACACGGAGATCCTCGTCGGCGTACCCGTGGCCGGCAAGAAAGATGAGATGTTGACCTCCGCCCCCACCCAAATCGGCGCGCCGAAGCCCAACGATGGCATCATTCAGTTGCATGGCGGTGACACGTTGACCGTCACCTATCTCGACGACAGCACGCTCGATGGCAACAAGGGCGTGGAGCGCGCGGGCAAAGTACGCGCGGTGAGTACCGGCACCGTCGGCTTTTACCTCGGCGACTTTTCCACCCCGGCGTACTTGGCTTTTCCCGGTCAACCTCAGGCGCTGATGCTAAACGACGCGGACCTCGATACCTCAAACGGAGCGGAGACGATTAACGTTACGGTCAAGTCCATGTACAAGGTCGCCACCTCGGATGCCGCCGAAGAGGAGATGGATGACCTGCTCGATATTTTTGCAGTCCAGGATGACGAGGCGGATCAATGGCGGGAACGCGACAGCATTGAAGTGACCTTGGTCGAAACGGGGGAGGGCGCGGGCATTCGTACCGGCAACTTCCGGTCCAAGGTCGAGCTGGCCGCGTTCGAGCCAGGTACCGAAACGAATGCCGGTGATGGCGTACTGCATTGTGACGAGCTCGACGAGCTGGTGGTGACCTACACCGACAAGGTTCACGTTTACGGAAACGAAGAACGCGTAAGCACCGCGCGCATCAAGGTTACCGGTTCGGTGAATTCCGGAGTCACCGCCGATCAGTACGTGGTGTTCGAAGCGGTGCTCAAGGCGCGCAAGTCTTTGGTCGAAGCCGAAGCCCTGCAGGGCCTCGGCGCGATTTACAAGGACATGGGCCTCGATGAGCGCGCGGGCCAGCGCGCGGACGAAGCCCTGGGCAAGCTCGATCCGATCATCATGGATCGCGACAAGATTCCCGGCGAACTGGTTGAACGCGCGTTCCAACTTAAGTGGGAGAGTGAGCTCCTCAAGGACGATTTCGAGGGCGCCACCGCGACCTGCATGGCGTTCAACCGTCTGTACCCGCAGTCCGTGCTCGCCGACCAGGCACTGATGACGCTGAGCAAGGGCCTCGCCGAAAAGGGCGAGTACCTGCGCGCGATCGATGGTTACCAGCGGGTGCTGCGCCTGGAGAACCCGATTTCCGCTGCCGAAGCCCAGTTCCGCATGGGCGAAGTCTACGAGGCGAAGGCCAAGGCGGACAACAAGGAAGGTCACGGCAGCCAGTGGAGCAACGCGGGTCTCGGCCAGTCCGCCCTGCAGCGGGCGATGGGCCCGGCGATTGCCGCGTATCGCAAGACCTACCAGACCTATCCCGAAAGCGCCTATGCCTCGGATGCCCTGGGCCGGGTGGTGCGGCATTTCGTCGACACCGAGGATTACGCACAGGCGGCCAGCCTGCTCGACCAGATCTTTGCGGACTTTCCCGATGCTGGATTCCTCGACGAGATGCTCATGCTCTGGGCCAAGGTCGCCTACCGCATGCAGGACGAGGAGATGGCCAAGGTCAAGTTGCGGCAACTGGTGTTTGAGTATCCCTCGAGCAAGCATGTGGCCGAGGCGCGGAAAAAGCTGGCGGCCTTGGAGGCCAATTAATTGATCTATCGATTTGCTGTAACGACGGACCTTCTGGCCTGCAGGAATGTGCTGGGTTTCCGAAACGGGCCGGGAGGCCCGCCGTTACTGTTGCTCTGCCTGGCCCTCGTGCTCACGGTATCCGCGGCCTCTTTCGACGAGCAACGCGCCGCCATCACCGCCTCGCCCGCGACCCAGCCCGAGGCCGCGATTTTATCACTGCTCAAGGCCGGTATCGAAGAACACAAACCCACCCAGGCCATCGCTGAGGCGAAACAGTGGTTGCGTCAGAACCAGGCCGAAGACGCCCTGCTTTTATACTACGCCGGCCGGTCTGCAGAGCTCAGTGGCGACTGGAAGACCGCCGTATCACTCTACCAGCAATATCTCGAGCGAGCGGACCCGAAATCGGACACGACCTCTGATGCCATCACTGCCGTGTACACGCTACAGTTCAATTACCTCGGTGACCCCGGCGGCGCATTCGCCTGGAGTCGCGTCGCTGCGCATCGTCTCGCCGTCAATCCCCGCGCGCGTCAGTTCGATCGCTGGTATCTCGATTACGCCAAGGGCCGTCGCGATCATGAAGCCGTAGCGCGTCGATTGCTCGCCTGCCTCAAGGCCGGGTATTCCAAAGATCTGCTGATCGCACACTACGAGAAATATTTTCGCTGGTTGCTCAACACCATCGGCGAAGCGCGTTACGATCACACCCGCTACACCCCGGATTTCGTTGCCGACGTGGAGGCCCTTGCCGCCGCGATTACCTTCGACGACGAACTGAAGCTTCTGCTCGCCTGGTACATCTCGGCCTACGACTATAATATGGCCAGGATCGCGGGTGAAGATGTACCCGCACCCATTGACCAGGCGCGAGCACTGCTCTCCCGCTATCCCCAACATGCATTGCAAGTCCAGACCGATTGGGCGGGCAGTCGTACCGGTCCGTATTACCGGGACGATCCCAAGAAATACTGGCCGGATGAAATCGATGCCAAGATGGCCCCGGTGCTCGCCGCAGCGGCGAAGCTCACGCCCGTCGAACAGGCCGGCTTGCTGGCGTCCTGGCGGGAGCGGTATTACCACGACAACACCGTGCACCCGCGGGAGGTCAAAGGCGTGCGTGACTTCCTCCTGGCGAATCCCAAGCTGGCGAACAGCCGTGTGGGGGTGTTTCCGTTGGAGAAACCCTGGAACGAATTCACCCCGGAGGAAGCGCAAAAGCTGGCTCCGTTGCTTGCCCAGAATCCGAACTCCACGGCCTCTCGGATCCGTGCCCTGGCCGCGGGCGGAGACGAGAAGAATTTCGATAAGGCGCTGGCGGCACTCGTAGGCCCGGAAGCCTGGCGCCTTCCCCAACACCATGATGCACGCAATCGGCTATTCGGAGACCTACAAAAAGCAATGGGCGCAGAGAGAAACGACGCGCACAGCAAGATGTGGGGGGGATTGGCCGGCGGACTCAATACGGTTGATACCAAAAAAGAAGCTCCAGCCGCTCAGCGTGTCGCCGCGTTCAAAAAACTCTGGGCGGATTACCTCTCTCCGCAGCCTAAACTGCCTAGCGTACTCGCACGCCTGAAGCCGGTATTGCTGTTCACGCCCGAAGTCCTGTCGATCGTACTTAAAGATGCCCGCCCGGAAGCGCGTATGCTGGCAAAGGAAGCCCTGGCCAAAGGCATTTCCGGTCCTGGTGAGGTATACAAAGAATACGGGAGTCACATCGCCCTGCGGGTCGACCGCTACGACCCTGCGATCATGATTAAGGCACGGCACCATCGGCGTTCCAATCTCGCGGAATTAAAGCAGCATAATCCCGACCAGTATGTGGCCCATCCGCACGAAGCTGTGTTGCGCAAGGTGGTCGCCGAACAACTCAAACAGAACAAGCTCGAACATTGGATGGTGTTCGCCTGGCTCAACGCCCAATTCCCCGAAGACAACGCGGAGTCGGTCAAACTTGCGCAGGCTTTGTTCAAGTCCTCGGCCTACAAAACCTTTCCCTACGAGCTACGGTACGGATTGCGCGACGGGTTCCAGCGCGACCTCATGTCGCCCGCGCAACTCGCCCTGCTCGACGCCGCCGATCCCGCGTTGGTGTTTAAAGATCTGGTCGAGCTGCCCAAGGGTGCGGATGTCCCCACCGCGATTGCGGCCGTGGACAAGGCCATCGCAGCTGCTGAAGCCTCACCATTTCGTCTGGAAATTCAGGGCCTGGAAAACCTCGCCGGCATGGAAATGTCCGTCTTCACCAATGCGCAGGTGCTTGCGCGCATCGAAATGATCGCCGGCCCGATGCGCATGTTCCAAGGCAGCCAGCATGTCAGCTATCGCTGGCTCGACATCCTGAACAAGACGCCCGAGCCAGGGCGCATTCACCGCACCGCCGCCTGGATGTATCAGCAAACCGATCGCTACCATCGCAACTTTGCCCAGATGATGGATTTTACCGAGTCACTGGAGGAAGCTCAGCCCTCGGCGGCCAGCGCCCTCGCCAAAATTGCATTGCAAACCATCGCGGTTCACCGCGGGCACACGTACTGGAAGAAAGAAACCGACCTTCCACGCCTCAAGGCGATTCGCGGCCGCTCAGCCATGAAGATGGGTTTGATCGTGATCCCGGTGGCACCCGGCGAAGCGGGCTATCCGGTGTATCAGTCGCAAGCCGAATGGTTGAGCGGCAACGAGGACAGTGCGTGGAATATGGCGGACGAACATTGGGACGAGCTGATGCCGCTGCATCGCGAGTTGTCCATTCAGTACCTGTCCTGGATTCTGCAACAGCTCATCCATCAGCGCGCGGAAGAACGTCAGGAAGAATTGGTGAAGGCACTGCTGGGTTGGGCGGGGGAAGCGAGCACGGCCTTTACGTTGCAGGAAAAAGTCGAGCTCGAGCTGGCCTATGGCGACATTGCGGTGCAGCGCGGCATGCTGCCCGAGGCGCACAAGCTGTTCGTACAAACCGAGAAAAACGAAGCCTACAAAGGTTTGGTCATCCGCCATACCGCCACCTTGCGCCGGGCGATGACCGAGCGACTTGCCCAGGATTTTGACGCCGCACTGAAAACGCTCATGGATCTCGAATTGGAGCGTGTGCCCGAGTTGTGGTCCGCTACGCGTTACGCCCGCGCGGAAGTGTTCTACGATATGGAGGAGTTCAGCGATGCGTCCGACGAGATCGCGGCGATACTGCAACGCGATTCGAATCATGCCGAAGCGAAGATCCTGGAAGGCCGTGTATATCTCAAGCGCAAGAAGCTGATGGAAGCGACCCAGGTCGAGCTGGGGTCGGTCAGTGCGCAGAACACGCTGGTGCCTGGTGAGAAGTTGAAGGTTACGCTCAACGATCCGACCCTCGCCGTGTCTGGTGTAGGTACGGAAATCGAAGTCGTGGTCACCGCGACCTCCGGGGATCGCGAAACCTTTTTCCTGCGACGCTTTGGCGACGTGAAAACCAAGTTCCGCGGCGAAGTCGCCACCGCGCTGGGTGCCCCGAAACCCGATGACCGCGTGTTGCAACTCGTGGGTGATGACCAGGTTTATTACGCCTACTCCGAGGCCTTTCGCGCGAAGATGAACAACCTCGAAGAGCGCAAGGGCGGGCCGATCGGGGTTGCCTCCGATGCGGTGCTTATGGCCTCGGCCCGCGTACTGTTGTCCGAAGCCGAGCAGCTCGCCGCAGATCGTACCCGGCTCGAGGCCCAGTTTAAGCCCGAACAGTTTGACCAGCTTAGCTCGGAGGAGCTGGCTGAAGAAATGGCCCTCGTACGTGCGTCCGAAGAAAAGCGGCTCGCACAAGAGCGGGTGAAGCCAGGCAACCCGATACATCTTCGGGTGATCGATCCCGATCGGGGTCGCACCGCTGAAATCGACGAACTCACGGTCAGTGTGCAGACTTCCAGTGGCGATGGCGTTGCGCGGGTTACCTTGAAAGAAACCGACACCCATTCCGGTCTTTTTGAAGGCAGCATCACTACCGCCGGTGCGCAGGCACTTGCCTTTGCGGAGAACAGTGAGCCGGGACGCAATCCCAACATGATCATCAGTCCCAAAGACTACGCGCCCTGGCGGCCGGTACCCGTGAAGAACAAGACACCGGAATTCCTGGTGGACCTGAATGACAATGTCGAGCTTGGCGAACTGACCATTCGCGCCGAAGAAGCCGGGGCCACGCTCAAGAAATTTGCCGTGCAGACCGCACTCTCGGGACCGTGGACTACGGTGGGCGTGTATCCCACCTTTACCGTTGGGGTGACCAACGCCTGGCAGTCCTCCATCGTGGTCATGAACGATACCGATCACCACCATGGGCGCAACGATCGTTCGGTCTACGATCTTGGGGAGTTGACCGAGCACCTGGAGCGAGGCTGGATCAGCCAGAGATATCCGGCGGGTGCTGCCGGAAATGTTGCGGGTCCGTCTGAAGCGATGACCACGGAGATCCCGGGAAAGGTCAAGTGGAAGCGGAACAATCAACACCACAACGCCCATGTGATCTATCGTTTCCGCGCGTACTTTTACGAGCCATCTCAAGTGCTACGTCGTTTCAAGTTGGAACTGGGCAAGTACAAGGTTCCCGAGAATACGCATCCATCGGTTGCGCATCCTCCCCAGTTTTTATTGGCGGTCGATGGTCGTCCTATCACGGATGTGGAAAAAATGGACCGGCTGGAAGGGGAGATTCAATTACGCCCGGGCCTGCACCGCTTCGAGATCTGGGCGACGGGCTGGGATTGCACGATTGGGTTTGGTCGTGGGCTAAAGCTGCAAACCGACGATGCACCCGTGCCGGCTCCCGAGGAAAAGGCCAGCTTCGAACTGGTCGATTGCCCCGATAGCTTCTTCGACCCATCGACCTTTCCACCCGGTGTGCTTGAACACCGCAATGCCCCTGCACCGGTAGTTGCCAACGAAGCCGGAACGGAATTTAAGGTGCCCTTTGTCCCCGGTTCTCGCGCACGTCGCGTACGCCTTATATTGACCGCGCACGAAGGCACTGTGCCCGCGCTCAATAAGCTCGAGTTGTCCGCAGCCGATGGTGCGACGGTACTTCCAGTTGGTCGTGACTTTGCCGAGCTGAACAAGAACGACATCCTGGAAATCCTGACCGGGGACAAGGTGAGCATACGTTATGTTGACGATCGTTTTGTCAGCAAGCGCAAGCAGAAGCTCGAGCGCTTCCTGCATGTTGCCTTCTCCGATGCCAAAGTGGAGTTTGCCGACATCGAGCCGCGCTATAGCAGCCGCCATCAGGAAGATCGGCCTTATTACGAAAAACTCCTGCGCTTTGCCTATGACAAGCCTTTGACCCTTGCGGTGCGCGATCCCGATATGGATGTGTCGGTCGAGCTGGACACCATCGAGGTCACGATCGACAACGGCATTGGAAAAAAGACCTTCACCGGCACGGAAACCGAAGACGGCCTGTTCAAGGTCGTGGTCACCCCGGTCGCGGGAGCGGCCAGCGGGGCAAACCAGATCCAGGTGTCGAAGGGTGGGACCCTGACGGCGACTTACCGCGACGCCGAAAACGTACGACCTGGTGTGCCGGTTGAGCGTGTTGCCCTGATCTCCCAGGCAGCCTTTGCGCAGCCACGGATCGAGCTCGGCCACGCCACCGTCACCACGATCGATGATAAGGAGCTTCCCGAGGCCCGCGGACTCACCCAGGGCTTTACGCCGGAGCTGCCGTGGGAGAAGCAGGATCAATCGGCCGCTGCCCGCCGTGCCCGCGACCTCGCCCGTGGATCTATAATCCCTCGCTGGCAGATTGAAAATGCCTTGCTGCCGAGCGATCAGCCGCCTGCCGATGGTTTCGCTGCCGTGCACGGCCGGATGTTGTATTTTGATGTGCTAGCTCCGCAGCTCGCCCTGGGCGTTGCTTCGACCATAAAGGTGTACGTACAAACCGACGCCGGGCGCGAGCAGGTCGCGCTGACCGGGGCAGCCTCCGGGGCCTTCGACATCGATGTCCCGGGGACGATCGAGCTGACCGGCGCTCTGGTGAGCCCGCTCCATCACAGCGATCCCTGGCGGTCGACTCCGCAACTCTCGACCTATGTCGGCGGCGAGCGCGCACCCAGGACATCCGACTCGGCCGATCGGTTTAAGCTAAAAGTCCCCTTGATCGCGGGCATGCTTCCGCCCTTCGGCGCCCTGACCGCGAAAGAACGCTACGACAAGAAGATTCCCGCTCCAGCCGGATTGGTGGCACGCCCGAACGAGCGCGTACATGTTGGTTTCCGCTACTTCGATTCACAGGATCAGGTGAAGTGGCTCACCGCTTCGGCGAAGGTCATCACCCATCCGGTGTATGACCTGATGAACGAAGATAATCGCACGCGGATGAAAGAGTTGTACGTGGGTGAGAACATCAATCTGCGCGTGGTCGACCTCGGAGCCGATGTCAGTGCTGCTCCGGACAAGCTCAAGGTGCTGGTGCAGGCCAAGTCGGGCGCCAAGTATTCGCTGGAGCTGAATGAGACCGATGCGCATACCGGAGTTTTCCGCGCTTCGTATGCGACGACCTACACATCGGACGAAGCGGTTACGGATGTTCGTCGACAAGGATATCCCGTTACCTATGGCGATACCCTTGCTTCGCGTTACACCGATGCCAACAAGGTTAAGACCCCGGTACAGATGATGATGGTGGGCAAGGGTTCGGACGGGACGATCACGCCATTCACCAAACAGTATCAGGATTCGGATACCGCGATGCACACCCAGTTCGCGCTGGCCGAGAGTTACCTCGAGCTTGCCCGTCGGCACCGCAAATTGAAAGAAAACGACAAAGCCGCGATTGAATTCGATCGCGCCAAACAGTTGCTGTCGAACGCTATCGGACAATTTCACGATCCTTCGGTGCGCGCCCATGCTGAATATCTGTTGGGCAACCTCACCCTGGAGGAAGCCGAGGCTACGGAAGAGGCTGAGCTGCAAAAAGACCGCTATCAAGCAGCGCTTGCACGCTTCATGACCGTGACCGGGAGCTATCCGGAAACGCTGTATGCCTCCATGGCGCAGTTTAAGATCGCACGGACCTATGAGGCCCTGGGCGAACCCGACATTGCCGCCCAGGAATATGTGAAACTGGCCTACAAGCATCCGGAGAGTGAGCACCTCGCCACTGCCATGGCGCGCCTGGGCACGCATTTCCAGCGCAAGGCGACGATTTACGAAAAGAAGGCCGCTCTGCTGCTGGCGAAGACCGACGACAAGGATGCGACGTTCGATGGCAGAGCGATGCGGCGCATGGCAAAGCTGGAATACATCAAGGCCGCACAGATTTTTGGGCGTTTGCAGGAGCGCTTTCCCGGGGATGACCTCGCCGGAAAGTCAGGCCTCCGCGCCGGGCAGATTTACATGCGTGCGAATGCACATCAGCAGGCCATCATGGCACTCAAGCGTGTGCTTGATAACGAAGCCTACGACGGCCCGACCCTCCGCGCAGAAGCCATGTACTGGGTGGCAAAGTCATACCAGGTTCTGCAGGAACAGATGATCGCCTACTCGTTATATAAGCGCCTGACCTACGATTATCCCGAAAGTAAGTGGGCGGCGTATGCCCGTGGGGAATTGTCGCAGAATGCATTGATTTTATTGGAAGAGGAATTGGAGATCGAGCGTCTCGAACAAGGTTTATAGACTGTGGAGGGCGGAGTCTCGCCCTCCAGGAAATAGAATTAGAGTTTTAATAAAAGTATGAGTAAGTTGAATTATAGGAGCCTTATCTCAGGCATGTGGATTATTGGGTGCTTGGTTTTTGCAGGCGCAAGTCCCCTCGATGAGCAGGTGGCATCATTTTCAAAGGCTCCAGAGCAACAATCTGAAACCACCGTCGTCAACCTCCTCAAGACGGGCCTTTCCGAACACCGTTCAGCTGAAGCCTTTGTCGCGGTCAAACCCTGGATGGCGCGGCAGCAGCCCAAGAGTGCTCCCGGCCTGCTGGTCGCAGGTCGGGCCGCTGAACAAGCCGGCGAATGGCCGGCAGCCGCAGAATTCTACAAAACCCTGCTCAAGAATCCCAAAGTAGATGGGCGCATCGCCGCGGCGGTCGTCCCGGGTCTGTACCGCCTGATCATCAATCAGCTGGGCGAACCTGAAGCCGCTTATGCCTACATGCGCCTGGAGGGTAATCGCCTGCGGGCCTACGGCGAGGTGAAAAAGTTTGACCGCTGGTTCCTCGACGAAGCGCAGAAGCGCAACGATGTTCCTGCCCTCTGTGAGCGCCTGGTCACGATCCTCGCGGATGGCTCGTCCAATCCGGCGACCTTCCACCCGGATCTCGAATGGACCTGTGTAAAACTCGAGTCGTTTAAATACGAAGACGAATCCTGGTATCCGGCTGCGCTCAAGCTCGTGGGTGCTCAGCGTGTGCCCGCGATATACAAAGCTCGGCTTAAGTGGGCCTGTACCGTGGTTCCCTACAATCGCGAGCTGGACGAGTTGCGCAATGCGGAAGCGAAGACGGTGAATCCAAAGCTGAGCGATCCGCCACTTGCGGCCGCGGCCGAGCTGCTAAAGATCGCGCCCAATGAAGGTGCCTTCCTCGTGGCACAAGGCTGGGGCGTGGAGTACGATCATCATCATTCGGGCAACTGTGAAAAGCGCTTCATGGTGGAGGGTGAACGCAAACTGGCACAGTTGCTCGGTGTGATTCCTCGCATGTCTGCGGACAAGCGCGATGACCTGCTGGCCGTCGAGCTGGCGCGGGGCCGGGTGAAATTTGACCCCGCTGCGATTCGTAAGACCGTGATTGCGCATCCAGGTATGCTGAACGCCCTCGACGTTGCCAATGTCCAACTCTTTGACAAGACGATCACCGTAGAAGAGGCAAAAGCCCTGGCGCCTCAACTGGCGCGCAACCCGTACGCCCAGGCCGCGATGGTCCGCGTGTGGGCGACGTCGGAGCGCAAATACAGCGCGTGTACTGATTTTATGATGAAGACCGATATGTGGCGCTTCGAAGATGTCAAAAAGGTCACTCACGGGTTGTGGCACAGCGGAATGTTCGAGCGGGACGTCGAGCATGACGAGCCGATCAAGAAGTACGAGAAACTCGATGGGCGCTATCAGCAACTCAAGAAACAGGTGAGTAAAGAAGCTTCCAGTCAGAACCGGATGGCGGCCCTCAATGCGCTGCGCAAAGACCTTTTGGCCACCCCCACTATTCCCGGCGCCTTGCCGCTGTGGGATGAGCTGTTCGCCAATGCTTCCGATACCGACAAAGCGCAGTTGCTGAAAGCGCTGATCGCAAATACCAGCGGCGAACATCGTTACCTCTTGCATCGCGCGCTGGGCAAGTCGGCCTTTGGCGCCAAGGGCGGT
Organism: Kiritimatiellia bacterium; assembly: GCA_029936175.1. GTDB lineage: Bacteria > Verrucomicrobiota > Kiritimatiellia > SS1-B-03-39 > UBA6053 > JAPYUI01. Next base: position 18,151 of record JAPYUI010000018.1, on the reverse strand, counting down.
GGTCGACTGCCCTGGGTGGCGGATGTGTACGACAACCATTTCAAGTATCATCAACGCGACGTTCGTGAAAATGCACCCGAGTTGCTCAAGCATTTCGAGGACCTCGTAAAGAAACAGATGCAGGCCGGTACGTTTTCCGAAACCGTCTTCGGCTTGTGGTTGCACAGCGTCGAAGTTCGCAAGGATGAGGCAAAGGCTTTGATGGCACAGATCGTCAAGTCGCCCGCTTATGCCAAGCTTGATCCTGCCTATCATCGGACGGCCTCCGACCGCCATCACTTTGGTCAACTCGGCATGACGCAGGCCCTCGCTGCCCAGGAAGTGCATTATTTGAGTCGTGAACTCCTCGCCTTGCCCAAGGAGGCTGCGCCCGCGCAGGTTGAAGCGGCTTTCAAGACCGCGATGGATCGCCTGGCCAAGGCACCTGCTCCGACTTCGGTCACCGGGCTGAAACGTGTGGCTGCATTGCCCGAGTGGTCGGACGCCACCCGCAAGCTCGTATTGTCCTTGTTCAAGGAGAACGCACCCGTCGGTCCGCATCCAACCGGCCAGGGTTATGAGGCACTGGTCGTGCATGTCGCCAAGGATGCCGTGAAAAACAAGACCTGGGGTGCCCTCGAGCCCTATGCCGCCGGGCTCTGGTATGTAGCGGGCTCTAAGGAGGACCCGCGTTCTTCTGGAGCGATCGAATTATCCCTGCTGGCTGATGCCGCATTAAAGGCTGAAGCGCCTTCGATCGCTGCGACGCTTTCGCGTTCGGCCCTGCGCGGACAGGCGGGTCGTACCTTGTTTAATCAAAAGGATTGGGACATTCCCAAGATTAAGGAGCGGGTTCAGAGCGTGTACGGTAAAGCCGCGCTTGCGATCGGCGCGGTGGAGATCCCGGTGGCCGAATCGGATCCGTCCTATCCGATCTACAAGTCCAACGTTGAGTTTGTGCAGGGGAACCTTGATTCGGCCTGGTCCTGGTACGAGAAGGGAGCCAACCAGCTCATGGCGGAAACCGAAAGTGGCAGGCCACTCATCCGCACGCTTTCCGTCGACTATGCGTTCTGGCTTATTGAACAGGTGTTGCATGCGGAGCTGACTGCAGAGGCGGAACAACTCATCAAGGAGCTCACCATCTGGTCGCGGGTTGAGCAGGGCTTATTCTCCTCCGAGCAGGATGCCCGGTTGAAAATTGCTTACGCTGACCTCGCGCTGTTGAAGGGTGCCTTGCCTACCTCACGTGCCTGGTATCAAAAGGTGGCCGACGTCGCGGAGTACAAGGGCACTCCGGTGTATGTCGACGCCCTGCTTGGCATGGTGCGGGTAGACCGCCAAGGCAAGAACTACGGCTCGGCGATGAGCGAGTTGGACAAACTGATGCAGGTCATCAATCCTGCCGTCCGCATGCGCGGCCACCTGGCGCGCGCCGAGATTTTCGTCGACCAGGAAAACTTTGCCGAGGGCTTTGACGAGATCGACGCGGTGTTGCGGGTGGACCCGAATCATTCCGGAGCCTTACTGCTCCGCGGCCAGGCCCAGTTGCACATGCGTAAGCTGGACGATGCCAAGGATCTGCCCATCGGGGTATCCAAGGAGAAGAAGGTTATCGTGCCCGGCCAGGTCATCAAGATCGACCTCAACGACCCCGGCTTGAACGTGTCCGGGATCGGCGCCGATATCGAAGTAGAAATCTGGGCGACCTCCGGTGATCGCGAACGGGTCATGCTGCGTCAGCTCGGGGACAACAAGGACAAGTTTCGTGCCGAGGTGCCAACTGCGTTGGCCGCGCCCGCTCCCGGTGACAAGACGCTGCAGGTGCTGGGGCGCGACAAGATTCAGTACGGGTATTCCAAGCGTTTCCGAGCAAAAATGAAGGACCTCCCACCCGATCCTGAGGTGGTGATCAAGGTGGCCTCGGACGCGCGATTGGATATTACATCCGGTGGGTTTCCACCACGTGCAGGCGAGCGTCGGCTCAATGTTGAGGAGCTCGGGCTTTCGACGGCACAGGCGGCCCTCGGTATGCGTACCGTCCGCCCTGGAAATCCCTTTTACATCCGGGTGATCGATCCGGATCAGAGCAAGACCGCGAATAAGGACGCGATCGTGGTCACGGTAGAAAGCAGCAGCGGCGACAGCGTGGCGCAGCTCAAGTTGACGGAGACCGAAACACACAGCGGTGAATTCACCGCATCCTTGCCTACCGCCTCGGCGCAGGCGATGGCCATGGCCTCGGAATCCGCTCCCGGCCGCGAAGCGAACATGGCTTTGAGTGCGAAGCCGTACCCGGGTTGGACGGGAGAGACCGGCAGTCGGGCTGACCAAATTCTATTTACCCTCGATCTCAATGACGACGTTCCGCTGGACAAAGTGAAGGTGATCTATGGAGAGGCCGATCATATGCCCGGCGAGTTCTTGTTGCAGACCTCCTTGAACGGCAAGGAGTGGGTTGCGCGTGCGCGCTATCCCTCCAATCCCATGCCCTGGGATGGCCGCCCGCGTTTCCGTTCCTTCCCCACGCACGGTCGGGCGATCAAGGTCACGGTGCCGGAGGAATGGGAAGTGCCCTCCGATTGGAAGCAGGCGATGGAGATCGGTTCAGTACGCGAGAGCATTCCGTACGAGGCCGGAATCGTAACAGGTCTTGGCGAGATGAAGGACGTGCCGCTGGCATCCGGTGGGCATCCCGGTTACCCGGTGGTCATGCAGTACCGCGCCTTGTTCTACCAGCCCGCAGTGGAGATTCGGCGCTTCATGCTCACCGGTTTCCCCACCCGAGATGACAAAGGGAACATCAACACAATTTTCCTCATCGACGGCCTACCAGCCGGGGAGGACGCGGAGAGTGAGGTGCTGATCGAGCGCGAATTCGCGCCGGGCTTGCATGAAATCCAGATCTGGCGGCATGAAAGCCGTGGGGAACTGTTGAAGCGCAAGCCCCTGTTGCTGTGTAATGATGGTGCCACGCCGAAATTGGTACCTTGTCCGGACGAGATGTTCGATCCCGCGACGTTCCCTGAGGGGCTGCGCGCGAGCATTGCCCAGCCGGCGACCATTGCGGTGGCTGAAGATGATCCAACGGCCTTCGAATTCGCTTTTACGGAAAACACGCGCGCGCGTATGCTACGAATGGTCATGCTCAAAGAAGCCGGTAGGGTGCCGGGTATCCGCAAGGTCACGCTGACCGACCGCGAAGGGCTAGTCCGCCTACCGGTGAAGCTCGACTACCAGCAGCTGCGCGATAACCAGCAGCTTGAGGTGATCCCGGGCGATACGATTACGGTGAGTTACACGGATGACCGCATCGTCAGCAAGGGTCGCGAGCGTCAGGGCCGCAACTTGCAAGTCGCTTTTAATACCGCGAAGATTCAGATTTCGTTTTTGAATTACGAAACGACGGAAGAGAGGCGTCGCCTGGTGCTGGAAGACATCCGCCGCTTCAAGATGGACGACGCCATTGCGGTGATGGTCACGGATCCCGATCTCGATGGCAGCCCAGAGCGGGACACCTTAGATTTCACGGTCACCAGCAGTAACGGATCGACCGCGAAGACCCAGGCGGTGGAGACCGAGGTTCACAGCGGGGTGTTTATCGGCCGGATCTTCCCGGTGAGTGGCAAGCCTGCGCGTAGCTCGGAAATTCAGATCACCAAGGGTGCGACCCTCACCGCGACCTACCGCGACATGGAAAACCTGGACCCCGGTATTCCCACGGACCGCTCGGTGACGGTCGAGCATGCGCAGTACGTTGAGCCGCGACTCGGTGTTTATACGATCACTTCGA
>JAPYUI010000018.1:0-14279 GCA_029936175.1 Kiritimatiellia bacterium | reverse complement strand
TCCGCTGGATTCAATATTCGTGTACCTGGAACGCTGAAGCTCGAAGCGCAACCGCAAAGCGTGTCGGTTAAAGCTCCGCAGGGGTATCTGATGGATACGGCACCGACGGCGCCCACCAGTCGCCCCCCCTTGGACGAAGGACGCTTTTCGTTCTCTGTGCCGCTGATTCTCGAAGACCTGCCCGCTCGCAGTTTTGCGGTGAATACCGAAGCGATCCCCGGCTCCAGTCTGCCGGACGGGCTGGCTATTCAGGGAGGCGACAGCGTGCATATCGGCTTTGCGTACAAGGATGAATCCGGGCAGGCGCGATGGCAGACCGCGAAGATGGATATCGCCAGCCATGTCTTTCTCGATGTGATGAATGCCACCTATCGGCATTCGCTGACCAACGCCTACGTGGGGGAGCATGTTCACGTGCGCGTACTTGCTCCCGGACTCGACCGTGGACCCGGACGCGATACGACGGCGGTTACCTTGAAGGCGGAGACGGGGGCCAAGGCCTTGTTTCAATTGCGCGAAACGCAGGCGCATTCCGGCCTGTTCAAAGGCGTGTTCCCGCTGGCGTACGCTGATGAAGAAATTCCCGCAGAACTCCCACCCGTGGAGCTCAATGGCTTTCCGGTGCGCTACGGCGATACCGTAACGATCGCGTATCCCGAGCTGGCGGATGAAGTGCAAAGCGTGTCGGTCAACCGTGGTGCCGACGGGGGCATCGAGCCTTTCAGTAAGCGTTTCGGTCAGGATGAAATCGCCATTCGCACGCATTTCACGCTCGCCGAATGTTTCTTCGAACTGGCCAAGCAGCACAAGAAGATGGAGCAGGAAAGCCTCGCGCGCCGTGAAATCGCTCACGCCCAGAAGTTGCTTCAGGAGGCGATCGCCACGCATCGCGATGACGAGATGCGGGCGCAGGCGGAGTACCTGCTGGGCAACCTCGCCCAGGAATACGCCGCCCTTGCAAAGAACGATGAAGCCAAAATGAAGCTGTACCAGGATGCCTTGTCCCGCTTCTCTAAGATCCCGCTCGATTACCCGGACACCGAGTTTGCGCCCAAGGCGCAATTCAAGACCGCCTTGGTGTACGAGAAGATGGGCGAGATTGATATTTCGGTCGAGGAGTACGTGAAGCTCGCCTACAAGTACCCCGACTGCGAGTACATCCCCGAAGTGATGTCGCGCCTGGGCAGCTACTTCCAGGCGCGTGGACAGGCCTTGAAAAGCCAGGCCGATCCCCTGGTGGAGAACGAGGACGCGGAATCCAAGGGCATGGTGATCAAGATCATGGCGGAGGCCGCGGTGGAGTTCAAGAAAGCGGCCCTGGTGTTCGACAAGTTGGAGCGGCGCTTCCCCGAGCATGCCCTCGCCGGATTGGCCGGTTTGCGTGCCGCCCAGAACCACATGCGGGCAAGCGATTACACTGTGGCGATTGCGGCCTTCGAACGGGTGATCGAAAACGAGACCTACGACGGTCGCGAGATTCGTGCCCAGGCCATGTTCTGGTGTGGCTTGAGCTATGAGCGGATAGATGCCCGGGGATACCAGCGCATGGAAGCCTACGAATGGTATCGCCGGACGACTTTCGATTTCCCGGACAGTATCTGGGCTAAACGCGCACGTGGACGTCTGGCCGATCCGGTGTTTGAAGACATTATCAGGAAAGAGACCATAAAGCGTGAACGGATGCTGGAGGCCTTGAAACGCCGGTAGGTTTGGGTGATCGTTGTTTAGTGTGAATGAAATAGAAACAGCTTTGTTGCAGTCGGTTGTGGGCGACGAGTCGCCACGGCTGAGCTTGGAAACCGACACTCGCGTGGATGCAGGTGGCTGGTTGCGACGCGCGCCAGTCTGGTTGTGCGTGATGGAAGAGCAGTTGGTCGTGCTCGCGGTCGGCCGGCGACGTTACCTGCAGGTAACATCGCTGAACGATTGCGCCGAAAGTTATTACTGCGCGGCCACCGGAGCATTGGTGATTGCGCCCGCGGAAGAGTTGGAATTGAATTGCCTGGCAATGTCGCCGGCGGATGCGTTGAAAATTTTGAATTGCGGGGATCTGCACCGCTTTGGATCTCCCTCTTAGTTGAAATCCAAGGCGGCGGGAACCGGCGTAATCCACAAAACAAACAAAGAGATAAACGATGCTTGAACATATCTTAAAAGGCGGGCCCTTGATGGTGCCGCTGATCCTGTGCAGCCTGGTCAGCCTGGCCGTCGTGTATGAACGCTGGAAGGCCTTTCGGGAGAACCGGAAAGTCGACACTCGGGCCCTGCGCTCGAAGGTCCTGGCGAGTTTGCGTGCGAATGAACCCGATGCCGCGATCGCGGAATGTGCGGCCACCGGCGGACCCGTCGCATCCGTGCTCCTGGTTGGCCTTCGCTCCTACCAGCAGATGCATGAGAAGAGTGAGAGTTCGGAAATGATGCGGATGGTGGTCGGACAGGTCATGGAGGATTACAGCCTGCAGGCTATGGGTGTGGTCAACAAGCGCCTCGACATCCTTACCACCATCGGAACCGCTGCGCCGCTGCTCGGGATGACGGGTACGGTCACTGGGATGATCGTTTCGTTTAAGAGCATGGCCGACGTCGCCGGCGGCGCGGATGTTGCAAAAGGGATTTCCGAGGCCCTGGTGACTACGGCGGTGGGCCTGATCATCGCGCTTTTGGCGGTCTTGCCCCTGAGCGTGTTTAACCGCTGGAGCGACGAGATCGAGTTGGAGATCGAGGAAGCGACAGCGGAGTTGTTCGAGTTTATTTTGACGCATCATTGATCTCAGTAACCAGTGGTCCGTATTCAATGATCAGTAAATCGTAATGAAAAAACGCAGTAGAAAGCAGCATAAGAAGCATCGTGAAGGAGACATCCCAACGGGATCGTTCTCCGATATTGCCTTTCTGCTCATCATCTACTTCCTGGTCGCGACCAGCCTGGTGAAGGTGAAAACCATCACCGCCGATTTGCCCACGGGTGAAAAGCAGGCCCAAGCGCAGATGGACAAGACGCCCATCGTGAATTTGCGTGAAACCGACATCTTCTTTAACGATAAGTCGGTGAGTATCGAGGAGTTGAATGCTCGACTGGCCGCACTGGAACTAGCTGAAGCCCTGGGCTCGAAAAAGGTCATCATGCTCGAGTCGACCCGCATGACCTCCTACGAGTTATATTTCCAGGCGCTGGCCGCGATCAGTGCCAACGGTGGGGTGGTCGCCCTGGTGGAGGAGGACGAGTGAAGCGGTCTCGGAGCAAGAAAAAGCGCCGCGCGGTTCCGGTTCCTATCGCGAGCATGGGCGATATTGCCTTTCTGTTGATCATTTTTTTCATGGTGTGCAGCGAGGTGACCAAGGAGAAGAATTTGAACGTCACTTTGCCGATGTCGGAGAACGTGGAAAAGAACAAGTATTCCCTGGTGGCACGCATAGCGATCGATGCGGATGCGCAGATCTTTTTTGACGGTCGCCCAGTCGACTCGGCCAAGGATGTGGAGTGGGGCGTGCGCGCGATGCTGGAAAAAACGGTATTGGAGGATCAGCGGCACGTGCAGTTCAAGTGTGATGCGGCTTTGCCGAAGGAGACCTTCGAACCCGTGCTGAAGGCGATTGCGGAGGCCGGGGGGATTATCGAGGCGGTGGGGGAGAAGGTGGAGTAGTGAATTTCAGTTATTAGTTAGCAGTGAGCAGTTTTAGCCAGGAGTAAGAATATGACGGATAAAAATTTGAATACCGACGAAGTGACGCCGGAGTCCTTGATGAATGCCTTTCATGGACCCGGCTTGTCGAAGATGATGATCGTGACCATTATCGTGCATGTGGTGGTGATTCTTGGCACGAGTGTACCGTTCATGCTGCACTCGGTGCTGGTCGACGACACGAGCAAATTGAGCAAAGAAGAGCGAATCGATAAAGCGATGGTGGATGTGACCGGCGAGCTGCAGAAGATCGCGGAAGAGCACGGGCTGAGCGCGCAGGAAATCCGGGATCAGTTTGCCAAGGGAAAACGGCCAAAGCCGACCAAGGCGCCGGTGGTTGATCCGGAGAAGGAATCGGAACCTGAAACGACGGGCTCTCCGATGAAAGAGCCGGAAAAACCCAAATCGACGATCGAGCAGGAACTGGAGAAGAAAGCGTCCGGGCCATCCTTGCCGGATGTGAGTTCGGATATCGAAGAAGAGGACTTGTTTAAGTAATAGTAGCATGGGCTTTAGCCCGTGAATGAAATGCCACGAATCACGGGCAAACCCCCATAATACGACCAAGCAACCCATGAGCAACACCACCCAGACGATCCCCGCCGAATGGATCCACGAGATCCCGACGCGGGCCTCTGCCCGCAAGGCGCTGATTGTCAGCGTGTCGGCGATCCTGCTCGGTGGATTGGGCATCGTTGCTGCTGTGGTTTGCTCACCCGCGCTCGCAGCCTGGCTGCAGAATAACTCGTTCGCCCTCTCGCTCTTCAGCCAGACGGGGCACAGCCTCGCCTTAGAGGTAGTCCTGCAGCTTATGGGTGTGCTGGGATTGATCTGCGCGGTAGCTGGCTTACTCAGCCTGGTTCGCGTGCGCATCACGTATCACATCCTGCGTGGCTCCCTCCTTGCGGTCTATCCGCTTCTACTCGGGTACGTGATGATCACCTGGTCGACGCTATTCACGCTCCTTGATGCAGAGAGCCTGTTGGCCAGTGATCAGCAGGAGAACGATCGGGCGACGATCCTGATCTGGTGGTGGAAGGTATCCTGGCCGGCCCTGGCGATGATCGTGTACGTGGCCTGGCTTCATCTCATGATGCTGAGTCGCTCAGTCTACGCCGCGTTTACCAGGGAGGACGGCGAACCGCTGGATGGCGATCGTGTACTCGAAGATATCCGCACCCATGGCCAGGATCCCCGGGCCCGTCGCAGCATGTATGCGAGTGTGTGTACCCACGTCTTGATCCTGGTCATGATCCCCTGGTTGATGCAGCTTGGGGGTTGCGTCAAGGCGTACAAAGTTCCCAAGGGTAGTGGCAACCCGGTGGTGGCCATGGTCAAGATGGTGAAGCCCAAGAAGAAAAAAAAGAAAACGCTCACCCTGCGTCCGAACTCCGCCATCCTGTTCGAGATCCCGGATCTTGACGACACCGAGGTGGACCAGAAAATGGAGGAGCAAACGCAGGTTCAGTACCAGGCCATGGCCAATGCCAAGGCGGGCAAGATGGGCAAGGGTGGGGGAACCAAGGGCGGATGGCCTGAGGGCATGGAGGATTACAAGATCCGCTTCATCCGTTTGGATCACGGGGGTAGCGGCTGGGACGACGGGATGAACGACTCCGGCGCCGACATCAACTTCCTCAAGGGCTTTGCCCAGAGCACCGGCTTTAAGAAGATCGCCTCCCGGGGCGAGAGCCATTCGATTGCCCTGCTTAAGAAATATCCCAAGGATGGCTTTCCGCCGTTCGTGTATCTGACCGGCAATGGAAACATGGGCCGCGTGTCCTCCACCGACCGGAAGATCCTGCGGGAGTATTGCCTCAAGGGCGGGATGCTCATTGCTGATGCGGGCAGCGCGGCTTTCCATCGCTCCTTCGCGCACTTCATCAAGCAGGTCTTCCCGGACAAACCGCTCCTGGATATCGCCGACGACGACATGCTGTATCAGTTGCCCTACGGATTTCCCAATGGTGCCCCCGCATTCTGGCATCACGGGGGCCGCCGCGCCCTGGGTATGAAACACGAGGGACGCTGGATGGTGTTTTATCATCCCGGGGACATGAACGATGCATGGAAGTCGCCGGGCTTCAACGACGTGACGCCGGAGATGCGCGATGCGGCGATGCAGTTGGGCATTAATTTGGTGTATTACGCGTTTAACCAGTGGGACGACGCGGTGGCGAAGGCGAAGAAATGATGAATCCCGCGTCTTTCAGTATCATCGGCTACCTCAGCATGATCCTCTGGATTTGCGTGCCGGTGCTTTGGCTTGCGCACAAGTTCATCCGGCCGCGGCGTTGGTTGGTGCATATCGCACTGGGTGTTGCGGTGCTGGCGTTCGGCTTGGCGAAGATCAATTCGAAGACCTATGTGAATCGTATCCAGCTGGATCGCACGGAAGAATTAGCAGCCTGGGAAGCGAAGCAGGAGGCGGCGCGCAAAGCCGCGGAAGAAAGCCGTGGCGGGGACGTGGCGCAGATCCGTTTTGCCGAGGACGCCCAGGGCGATTTCCTGGATACCGCAGGCATGGATGAAGCGGATCTGAAATACTTTGAGAAAGCGGCCGCCGGCGACGTGCCCGAATGGAAGAAGGACAAGAAGCAGCGCCGCGAAGATGCAGCCGAGGACGACAGCCTGGAAGGCCTGATTGGCGGTAGCGAAGCAAGTGAAGGCATGGAAAGCGAATCGTTGGACAAAGTGGCTTCCTCCGCGCCGGTGACCATGGTCGCTTCCGAGCGAGACATGGCCCAGCGCCTGGATGGCGCAAATTTGCAGGTGACCCGCATCCTGGTCCTGCTCGGCATACTATTCGTGATCGTCGATTATCTGCGCCGCGCAAACGTCTACAAGGAGGCGTATTTGCCCCTGCGTCTGCCCAGCGCCTGGCTGAATGTCTTTACTCCTGCACCGGCGATGTTTACCCGGCCGGAACCGGCCCGGCGGAGCGTTCCCGAAGAATTCGCCTGGCTGAAAAAACGGGGTGATGCCTTTTTGTACATTGGCGAGGGCGAGGTGCCCGGCGATGTTTTGCGCGTGACCGAAGACATCGCCGACGATTTTGTGTTCGAGGCGCTTTGGTACGGTCGCAGCTCGTTTGCGGTCGATTCGCCCGAGCGCGCCGCACAACTGCTCGCGCGCTTTACGGCCTTACTCGTAGAACGTAGGGCAACCCGCGCAAAGGTCGCGCAGACTGCCCACGTGGTTTTGGATCGGTCGGATCCGACCGAACCGACGGATCTTTTGCAAGCCTTCGCCAAACAGGCCGCGGCAACCGGCCTTTCACTATTTATCTGCAGGTAATCCCCCTTATGAAAAACTACCTTCTCATCTCTCTTGCGTTCGCGTTGTCGGCCTTCGCCGAAGAACGCCCTGTTTCCCCCGAGCAACTCGCGGCAATCGAAGCCGGCGGCGAGCTCGAAGCCCCGCGCCCGAAGAACCTGCCCGACTTCACCAAGTACGATCCCGTGCCGCAGAATAAGTACGGACCCAAGAATCCTTGGAACCTGGGACCCACCGGCATCGTCGGGGTCATGAACCATGAATTCAAAGGCGACCAGATCCTGGTGAGCGCGGTGCTCAAGGGTTCCCCGGCAGAGGGCAAGGTGTTGAAAGGCGACGTGGTCATCGGCATGAACGGCAAAAAATTCGAGGCCGGCGGTCACCTGGGTTACCAAATCGGAAAAGCGATCATCGAAGCGGAGCGGGAGGTCAATGGCGGCAAGATCAGCTTCATGATGTGGCGCGATCTGAATCTCATTGCCCGCAGCGGCCCCAAGGACGTGATCAGCGTCGACATCGACGAGATCTTCGCCAAGGCCCGGGACGACAACTCCCTCTACGAATGGAAGTCGGAGGAGGCCCGCACCAAGGAGGCCCTGGGATTTGATGAGTTTCCGATCGACGGCAGCAACTACGTGGCGAACCTCACCCTCGAAGTGTTGCCCGATTACAGCGACACCGCGCCCTATGATTGCCCCAAGACCGAACGTATTCTCGAAGATGCGTGGAAGGTGCTGGCGAAAAAGTTCGTGGAAGATCCGAATGTGCGTCGCAGTGGCCGGGGCGGCATCATCGAGGCCTTTGCCTTGGTGGCCTCGGGCAAGCCCGAGTACCTGGAACTGGTACGCAAGTGGGTGCGCGGAAAGCATTCGCCCTGGCACCCGCCCAAGGAGCGGATTGGAGCCCGATTCGAGCCGGGGTACCGGGGGTACAACGGTTACCAGAGTTGGCACCACGGATTCGGCGGCCTGTACTGTGCGCTCTACTACGAGGCCACCGGCGACGACTACGTGCTCCCCGCGCTGCGCAAGTACGCCATCGAGACCGCGATGGGGCAGAGCGGTGGCGGGAGTTGGGGGCATACCTTTTCCTTTCCCCGGGTCAACGGGGGGGAATTGCATCGCATGAATCCCGGCTATGGTGCGCTGAATGCCGCGGGCAACCGTTGCTTTTTCCTGATCACGCTGGCCAAGAAGCTCGGTATCAAGCATCCCGAAATCGACCTCGCCGTCGGTCGCGCCCATCGCTTCTTTAACTCCTACGTGGATCTCGGCGCGATTCCTTACGGTGACTTCGGCGCCTACCCGACCGACGACAGCAACGGCAAAAACACCGGCATTGCGTTTTCCATGAAGCTGCTCGGCAACGACTACGGCGCGAAATATTTTGCCATGATGTCGAGTCACTGTGCCTTCACCCGGCGCGGGGGGCACGGGCATGATTACCATGGCAACTGGTCGAGCTGGGCCGCCACGATGTGCGGGCCCGAGGTGCGTATGGCGAACGAACGCAACTTGCGCTGGCGGCGCACGCTGTGCCGGACCCACACCGGCAGTTTCGTGTACCAGTCGCCGACCGGTTACGGCGCCCTCCGCGATCCCACCGCGACCGAGGTATTGCACCAGGCGGTGGCCATGGGACAGACCCTGATCACCGGCAAGGATCCGAATCCGAAGCTCTATCCGAACGAGCAGGAATTCGAGCAACTCCTCGCCAGTGCCCAGCCGCAGCTGAACGATGCTAAATTGATCGAGCGCGCGGGTACGCCCTGGCGCGAGCGGAGCACGGACGAGGTATTCAAGTTGATCAACATCTTTAAACCCAAGGCGCGTGGCCAGGTGGCCGCCGAGTTGGCCAAACGCTACCAGGCCGGCGAGAAAGAGATTGTACCGCGCCTGGCCCAGTTGCTGGATCACGAAGATGCGCGGACCCGTGACGGGGCCTGCGCGGGCCTGATCGCCTGTGGAAAAGACGCCGCCCTGCAATACCAGTCGAAGATCATCGGCCTGCTCGATGCGCCCGAAGAGTTCGTGCGCATCCGGGCGTTGAATACCCTGGGCAGGATCACCATCGGTCCCGATGCCCAGGTAGCGATGTTGAGCGCGACCGCGCGTACCTTCGAATACATGGGGGCCGCCCCGAACAGCCTGCGCAGTCATGCGCAGTCGGTGTTGTTCAAGGGCGAGCACGTGTTGGCGAAATCCCCCTTCGAAGCGGGGTATGACGAAGAGCTGGTGCAGGTCGCTTTGGAAAAACTGATTGCCCTCGACCCCATGGGCAACCGTCCGTTCCTGGCGCACCGCGAAGGCGTGTGGTCAAAAGATACCGTAGTGCGGTTGGCCGGTCCATTGATTCACACCGTGGCCAATCCGCAGATCGTCGACCAGATGTTTAACGGACGGCGACAGGCCGCGGTGGCGCTCATGGAACAGTTTGGTTACCAGGAAACCCTGGAGGCGTCGGCGAACATGTTGTGGAAACGGGATGCCCTGCCTCGGCAAATTCGTGGTAAGGTGTCGTACAAGCTGGGCGTGATCGATATCGACCTGGTTAAACAGTATCCCGGTGCGTTCAAGCACATCGTGGATCCGCTTAAAAACTGGATCGCGGATGACCCACTGGCAAAAATATCGGTCAAGGTGGGCAAGAAAACCATAGACACCAATGTGGAAGAGTTGATTGACCTCATTGTGGTCGCACCGGATGCACCCCTGCCCGGGAGCCTCGCTAAAGAGGTGGAGCAGTGGTTCGTGTCGAGCATGAAGGGCGATGCGCGCGAGGGCTATCGTGAAGTGTTAAAAGACCCCAGCCGCCACTTGACCTTCCGGCAGATGACTGCCTTGAGTGCCTTGGCCGGGCAAGGTGAGATCACCGATCTGCTGCGTTACGTAAGCCATCCCGATCGCCGCTTGCGGCTGCATACCCACAAACTGCTGAACGAGTTGCCGGGTATTACTGCGGCGCTGGTGAAGGCGCTCGAGAAAGAATTATCGGTCGGATCCGGCGAATCCGACGGATCGATACCCGTGGGCTTGCTCGCCGTCCTGCGTAGTCGCGGTGATGCCGCGGCTTTGCCCGCGGCCCGCAAGGCGCTCGCCCACCCCGACGGCGCGGTGCGGGGCGAGGCCATACGCACCGTGTTCGCTCTCGGGGGCGATGCAGCCTTGATCGACGTGTTCAAGCAGCTTCGTGCGGCCACCGATTCCGAGGAGCTCGATGGTTGCGAAAAAGCCCTGTTGTCTCGCCGCGATGTTCCCGCGCATGCCGAGAAAACAGTCGGTGCCTGCATTGCGCTGTTGCCTAAGGCCGAAGAGCCGGTCCGCGACTCCCTGTACTGGGTGTTGGCGAACCTCGGTGGTCCCAAGGCACTGGTCGCACTGGAAAAAGCGGCGCAGGCCGAGGTGGATGATGCCGCTTTCGATCGCATTGTCGAAGCCCTTTCTTTTGCGCCTGACCTCGAGACCAACGAACTATTGATCCGCCTGATGCGAGGGTATCCCGAACGAGCAGAGCGCATCGCCAAAGTGGGGGCCCGACGCTTGGTTATTGGCCCTGAGGGCATCGGTACCTTGACCGACGACGAAAAAATGGACTTTGCGGGTCCGTTACTGAAAATGGTGCTGGACGAAAAAATGATCACCTATCTCGCCCGGGTGCGTACGGGCCGTTGCATGCTCGCCTTGCAGGATGCGATGCGACGCGGCGCCACCGATACGGCGACCATGAGTATTATTGCTGCCGCCGAAGGCATGGCAACAGCACCGGCGAAAGATCGTGAGTGGGCGGCGGACGCCTTGAAGGACGCCATCGAATACATCGAGGTTACGCAATTACGTGGCGGACCGGAGGCGCATGATTATCGATCCTATCCGATATGGAAAACCGCGTCCGAACGCGCGGGTAAGGCTTTGCTCAAGGTGTTTAAGCCGGAGACGGCACCCTTACCGGAATTCGACGACCTGGATTTGGATTTGTGATCGGGAGGAGTGGGCAGGATCATGAGATGAAATGGCACTACCACAGCTTTGATTCTGAGGATAAAGAAGGACTGCTTACAGGAGGTCAAATGAGAGATATCATGCCCAAGCGACTGTTTACTTCACTTTTCGCAGCGACATTTATCGTCATCACGGCAACGATGCTGTTTTCACCTTTTGCCGTACATGCGGCCGCACCGTCAGAGGTATTACCGGCACAGCCTGAACTCGCCATCACGCTCGGTGCACCGCTTCGCGACAACGCCATCCTGCAACGGGAGATGAAGGTTCCGGTCTGGGGATGGAGTGAGCCCGGAAACCGTGTGACGGTCGAGTTCGCCGGGCAAAAGAAGGCCGGTACTGCTGGAAAGGACGGCAAGTGGATGGTCTGGCTCGATCCCCTCAAGGCCAGTTTTGAACCCCGCAGCCTGACCATTTCCGCTACCACACGATATGCGACCAGGCAGACCGAGACGCTCAAGAATATCCTGGTGGGTGAGGTCTGGATGGCCTCGGGGCAGTCCAATATGCAGTGGGTGGCCGCCGGTCGGGGTTGCGTCGTCGGCAAAGTGCTGATCCCGCAGATGTTGGAACGGGTTGCGGCGCAGAAAGAGCGCTATCCGGTGATCCGCGAATTCGGCGTCAGCAGCGTGGTGGCCATGATGCACCCGATCGAAAAGGCCGAGGGCGCCTGGAAACAGGGCGACGACTTTATGAACTACAGCGCCATCGCCTTTGCTTTCGCTTACAAACTATTCCAAGAGTTGGATGTGCCCATTGGCATCCTCAATTGCTCCTTTAGTCAGACCTCGATTCAGTCCTGGGTACCCAGGGAAGGTTTCCGTGATGGCAAAGACGAGTATACCCAGTCTATCTACCAGAAGATTTTGGAAACCGACCCCACCACACCCGAGTATAAATCTGCCTGGGATGGGTTCTACAAGAACCTTGATGATAAGCTTATGGCCAACAAGAGGAGCAGGGCACCCAAGGCGGTCACTGCCCCCACACCGGGCAATACCCGTAGCAACCGCGACCCATCCTGGCTCTATAACGGCAAGCTCCATCCCGTGGTTCCCTACGCCATCAAAGGTGCTATCTGGAATCAGGGCTATGCCAATTCAGGTGAGGGCCTGGTTTACTACAACAACCTCCACAGCCTGATCCGTGGCTGGCGCCTGGTCTTTGACCGGCCGGAGCTGCCGGTCTACTTCCATCAGTTCTACACGCCCGGTAGCGGCTCGGATAAACCCGCGATCGGCGGCCCGCCAGAGATGCGCCTGGGTACTCAGATGGCCCGTGACATTCCCCGCACCGGAATGGCCAGTCAGATTGATATCGGCGGTACCATCCACTATCAGCACAAGGCTGTCCCGGGGCAGCGCCTCGCACTGCATGCTCTTAAGAATGAGTATGGACAGAAGAAACTCGTGGTCGATGGCCCCATGTTTAACAGCTACACCGTCAAGGGCAACCAGCTCATCGTGGAGTTCGATCACGCCGACGGCGGCTTGGTGGTGGCGGAAGCCCGAAGCAATGCCCAAGGCAAAAACGAGGCGGATGAAACGGTGGAAGGCGCAACTGGCCTGGCTAACCCTAGGATCATCAAAAACGGTGAAGACCAAGTGAAGCTGGTCTATCTGGCCGATGAAAAGCGCGTCTGGCATCCGGCCACTATCAGGATTTCCGGCAACAAGCTCATCAGCACTTCCGATGCGGTCAAAAGCCCCCGCGGCATTTCCTACGCCACCGGTGGTGTGGCTTTCAGGCCGTCGCTTTACAACAAAGCGCTCTTGCCGGCGTCCCCCTTCATCTACTTCGACAACAAGGTTCTGCTCGCCAAAAACTGGCCCGACGAGAAGCTCAAGGTCGCCGGTGAAAATATCGACCCCGATACCGTCGGCAAGGTCTATGAGTGGCGAAAGATGCCCATCCTAAGCACCCAGTTCCGCGACAATGCGGTGCTCCAGGCCGGCAAACCGTTGATCTTCTGGGGCTCCACCCGTCTCTATGGCGAGTGGCAGGATACGCCCACCGAGGGTAAGTTCGTGATCCACTTTGACTTTGACGGCATCAAGAAGACGATCAACGTCACGCCGGAGATGGCGGAGTGGCAGGTTGTGCTGCCTCCCATGAAAGCCAGCGCAGAGCCACACACGCTCAAGGTGAGCGCCACCCTCGACGGAGAACTGGTTCATAAACGTGAGATCACCGGCATGGTTCTCGGCGAGGTCTTTTACGTGGCCGGCGCCGGTGGTTCGCTGAACGTGCCCAAGGTTAAAGCATCGGGTCAGATCGTCCGTTCCCTGGAGCGAAAATGCAGGCGTACCACCAGTCCGCGCCCGTCGCGTTTCAGCGTGGCCGTTTCCCGCACCCCCAAGAACCGCTACTCCTCTCAATGGAAAGAAGCCGCGCGCGGTCTGGCTGCCGACCTCGGCAACGCCATCGCCGCCAAGACCGGCACCCCGGTGGGTATCATTTTCATGAGTGCCAATGGCGTCGAAGAACTCAAACAATGGGTCCCTTACACCGCGCTTGCTCACGCGGGGCACTGGAGCGAGGACTACCGTATTGTGGGTGGCAGGCATCCCGACACCCCTCACTACGAAAAGTTGGTCAGGGACTACATGAACGGTTGGAAGGCTTACTGGGAGACGGATATCGCATCCATGATCACGACCCGGGAAGTGCCCGAGGGCTGGGGGGCTTGGGGAGAGATGCCCTCCATGGCCAGTAGCGGCAGTTCGACGGCGTGTCAGGGCTACAATATGATGACCCACTCCTTCCTGCCAACGTCACTCCGGGGGGTAATTTTCCTGACCGGTCCGAAGGCAGCAGAAGGCGCCAACTTCCATGCCGAGCTATCCGCCCTGGTCAACAGTTGGAAGCAGGGCTTTGCGGTTGAGAAAGGTGATGATATTCCCTTCTTCTACACCATGCCAAGCGCGCCAAAGATCACCAAGCCCGCGAAGATCAAGGGCCGGGCTGAGGTGCTTGTAGATGGTGAATGGTCCGCGATCGAAAAACTGATTGAAGAGGAAGTAAAATGATCGTGCGCAGACAACTCTTTGTATCACTTGCCACAGCGACACTTATTGGTTTCGTGAGCATGTCATCCGCAGACGAGAATCCAGCGGTCAAGAATGAGAAGCTACAGATCGTCTTTCTTTTTGGGCAGTCCAACATGGTGGGCCTGGCGGATGCCAGGACGGCCTGGTACCTGACCCAGCCTGCGTATGTCCCTCCCCGTGCGGTAGCGGTGAAGAAAAGCCGCTACTTCGACTGGAACTTCTACTGGAATGGGCTGCGTTACTACAAGGGGCCGGAAGAGAACAAAAAGAAG
>JAPYUI010000415.1 GCA_029936175.1 Kiritimatiellia bacterium | reverse complement strand
CCAGGAATTTTTCTATATCGCCGATTTCCAGTAGGGCATGGAGTCGAACAAGATGGCAGACGGGAACACGGTGCAAGCGGATCACGGCGAAGCAATCAATGCCCACCGGGCGAGGTTCCTCCGTCTCCTGGGGATCTTTAAAGGGCTCATCCTGGGCTTTTGGATCCTCTTCGTATTGATCGCAGTGGGTGCCTTTGGGATCAGCCTGTACCTGTATTTCGCCCCGGAAAGCACGGTCTTCGGCGTGGTCTTGCATATCGCCCCGGTCCCGAGCCTGGCCATGCTGGTCACGGGCAGCCTGATGTGGGTCTTGGTCCGGGTCGTTTTCCGGCGCATCGATTCGATTTTAAAGGTGGGAGATGGGCCTGAATCAGGCTAGGCTCCCCGGTCCAAGGATAGACCAATATGAAGTATAGGATTCACCGTCTTCTCGTTATCGTGTCTTCGGTCCTGATCGGGTCGGTTTTCGTTGCACCGGGCGCAGAGCCCGCGCGCTGGCTGCAGCAGTCGGGCTATGGACTGATGTTTCATTATGAGGCGTTCAAGAATCACAGCCCGGAAATGTACAACCGGGTGATCGACAGCTTTGAGGTCGTGCCCTTTGCCGACGCGGTTGCCAGTACCCGGGCCGGACATGTCATCTTTGTCATTGGTCAGCACTGGGGAAAATACTGCGCCCCGAACAGCGTGTATGAAAAACGACTGGGCGTGGGAAATGGCGTATGGACCTCCCGGCGTGACCTCATCCAGGAGATCAGCGAGGAGCTCGAGAAGCGGAATATCCGGCTCATTATCTACATGACCGCCCGGGCCCCCATGCGGCATTACAAGGTTATCGAGGCCATGGGGGATACGCTACCGAGCATTGCCGGCAAGCCGGCGGGCCCGGATGTAAATCCCATGTCGCATCCGCGCAAGGTAAAGGGTTTCCTGCGCAGTGAAAACCAAGCTCCCAACCCGACCTTCCTCAAGCACTGGGGGGCTGTGTGCGGGGAGTGGTCCCGGCGCTACGGAACCCGGGTATCCGGCTGGTGGTTTGACGGGTACAAGACCGAGATGAGGGATGCCTACGAGGGCTTGAAAAAGGAACCATACAATATCGATACCTGGGTCCGCGCCATTCTTTCCGGCAATCCCGATGCCGAGTTGGCCTTCAATGCCGGGGCGCATCCAACCCTTTCCCTGTGCACCAAGGGGAAATTGTGCCCGCACCAGACCTTTACCTCGGGCGAAAACCACGGGTTTTATGAAAAATTAAAGAAAGGGCACGGCAAGGCACTCACCCCGAAAAATTTCCCCGCTCCCGAGGGGGTGATCTGGCATTTGCTCTTGCCGCTCAGCGCGGGATGGGGAGCGGGAACCGAGTCCCGCTTTGACCTCGAGACGCTGAAAGACCGGGTTGACGTGATCAATGCGGAAGGCGGTACGGTCACCTTTGATGTGCCGATTGCAGGGGATGGACGGATTCCCCCGGGAGTGCTCGGAACCCTTCGTACATTGGGCAAGGACATTGGGAAGCTCCGGGATGGGACCCGATCCTTCTGACCACCTTCGTGCGTTTGAAATGAAAAAACAATTCCTCGCGGCACTGTGGATACTGTGTGTGCCGGGA
>JAPYUI010000188.1 GCA_029936175.1 Kiritimatiellia bacterium | reverse complement strand
TTCCTTCCCTCCGCACCTGTCATTCCCTTCGGGGTTCGACGCCCATCAAGTGCCGGACAAAGAAATCCGCGCGCCGCCGCCACCCGTACGATGATTCGCCAATCCCGTGCCCGCCGCTCGGGAACACGATCAGCTCAAAGTCCTTGTTCGCCCGGATCAATGCGTTCACCACCTGCATGGTCGAGGCCGGGTCCACGTTCGTATCCAGCTCGCCCACGGTCAGCAGCAATTTACCCTGCAGCTTATGCGCATGGGTCACATTCGAATTCTCGGCATACCAGTCGCCCACCGGCCAGCCCATCCAGGCTTCATTCCACCAGATCTTGTCCATGCGGTTGTCGTGACATCCGCAATCAGCCGCGCCCGCGTGGTAGAAACCCGGAAAGTGCAACAACCCGCTCAGGGCATTCTGGCCCCCGGCCGATCCACCATAGATTCCCACCCGGGAGAGGTCCATGCTGGGATATTTTTCCGCCGCGGCTTTCAGCCAGGCGATCCGGTCCGGGAAGCCCCCATCCTTGATATTCCGCCAGGCGATATCATGAAACTTCCTGGATCGCCAATTGGTGCCCATGCCGTCGATCATCACCAGGATGAATCCCAGCTCGGCCATCCGGTTCATGTTGTAGGATTCCCGGAAACGCTTGGGCACGAATTGATCGTGTGGACCGGCATAGATGTGCTCGATCACCGGGTACGTGTTCGCGGGGTCGAAATGGGTTGGCCGGACGATCATCCCGTAGATATCGGTCTTCCCGTCCCGACCCTTTGCCGTGAACCGTTCCGGGTACTTCCACCCACTTGCACGCAAGGCCTTGTCGTCGGCACGGTCGAGCTCACAGATGAGGCTTCCGTCCACCGCACTGCGCCACTGGTGCACGGGGGCGTGGTCGATGCGTGACCAGGTGGCGATGATCGTCTTCCCGTTGGGTGAGAATTTTACCCGGTGGGTCCCATCGTCCTCGGTCAGGAAGGTCAGCCCGGTTCCGTCAAAATTGACGCGCCCGAGGTGCTGGTAGTAGGGATCCTGCCCGGGATAAACCCCGCAGGCCATGAACCAGATGACCCCTTCCCTGTCGTCGCGATGGATTACGTTCCGCACCACCCACTCGCCTTTCGTGATGGGCCTGGCTTCTCCCGTGTGTCCGTCCACCCGGTACAGGTGGTTCCACCCGCTGCGCTCGGACATCCAGATTATTGCCCGGCTTTCCCGATCCAGGTGCAGGTAGGTCTTGGAAGAGTAGTCAAAAAAAGTATCGCAGCGCTCGTCGATCAGGGCCCGCGCATTACCGGTTTTTCCATCGATCTCGACCACCTGCATCACCTGGTGCCCACGCTGGTTGTAGAGGAAGGTGAAGGCCGAGGAGTCCGTCCACCATTGATACCGCTCGATCTTCCAGGGATTCGGGAAGGCATTCGTGTCGATGGCAATTTGTTTCAATGTGCTGACCTCAAACAGGCAGGGTTGTTCCTGGCGGATGCGATCGCCGGGCTTGAGGTAGTTATGTTGCTTCAGGCGGGGCTGTACCCGGTTCCTCGGGCTGGATTCCACCATGGTGACGATGTGCGGCTGCTCCTCGCGTTGGCGCACCAGCATGAAGCGTGTTGCATCGGGTGCCCAGTAGACCTTGCGACGATACGCGTTCTCCTCGGTGCCGTCCTCGCTTAGTTGATGCTCCTTTTTCGATTCTTCGTGCCGGATCCAGACATTGTGGTCCTTGATCAGGACGGTCCATTTCTTGTCGGGCGAACGCGGGCCCGACGGTGGGCGTTCCCGGGTCGATGGGGGATCGGCGTTTAACGTTTGGCGCGTATCGCCTTCCCGGGCTTGTGCCTCATCATCCCCGGGCTTGTACGCCCACTGTTTGCCCTGGTACCGGAAGACCAGGACATCCCCCTCGATATCGATGACGTGAATATCCTTTTCCAGGTTCTTGGATTTGCCCGGGACCGCCTTGTCGAGGACCGGGCGAAAATGTTTTTCCTCCACCTCCACCTTGCGCGTACCCTGCTTGCGATCGGCGAGGAGGTAGACCCATTTTCCCTTGCCGACGGGATCGACGAAGAAGACGCGATTATCGGAAATCCAATGCGGATCCAGCTCCTGCTTATATACCCTGAGCGGGTAGCGCTTGTGAAAATCGTCGGAGCGTTGGTAATCGACCTTTGTACCCTGGGCGAACAGGGCGACAAGCGGGTGGCATAAGGAGAGGCAAAGTATCCATTTCATGCGCTACAATCTGGTCAATGCGCTCGTATTGTGCAATTGATTTGTTTGCCCCGTGATTTGTGCTCCCTTGTATTTCTGGGTATATTACTTTTTGTTATGTTCCGCCTGCTCTATTTCCTGATTGTCCTGCTATCGTGTCCATTTGCACGGGCCCAGGTGCTTATCAACGAGTTCCAGGCGATCAACGACAGCACCCTCGCGGATGCAGACGGGGATTTTTCCGACTGGATCGAGCTCTACAACGCGGGTTCGAATGTGGTCGATCTCACCGGCTGGTTTCTCAGCGATCAAGAGACCAACCTCACCCGCTGGAGCTTTCCCGCGGTCAGCCTGGATACCAATGCCTACCTCCTGGTTTTCGCCTCGGACAAGGACACCAATATCCTCGGGCAGCTGCACGCGAATTTCAAGCTGGATGGCGATGGGGAATACCTGGCCCTCGTCAACGGGCAAACCAATGTCGTCTTCGAATACACGCCCGTTTACCCGAACCAGGTTGAAGACCTTTCCTACGGGGTGGATACGAATAACGCCCAGCGCTATTTTGCGACCCCGACGCCGCTCGCACCCAATGCGGATGATTTCCTGGGTTTCGTCGAGGACACCAAGTTCAGTGTTGACCGGGGGATCTTCAGCAACAGCTTCACGCTGGCCATCACCAGTGATACCGCCGGGTCCACCATTCGCTATACCTTCGACAGTTCCGCCCCGACCGAGACCCTGGGTACCGTCTACACCGGTCCATTTCTCGTCGACGGTACAAAGGTCGTGCGGGCCATCGCCTACAAGGTCGGCTATCAATCCACCGATATCGATACGCACTCCTACTTTTTCATGGACGATGTGATCAACTTTACCACGCCCCCTGCGGGGTATCCCACGCAATGGTTAAATGCCTCGGGAACGGATCATGCCAACGGCGCCCATTACACGATGGACGCATCGATCGTCACCGACCCGGCGTATCGTCCGCTGATGACGAACAGCCTGATGACGCACCCCATTGTGTCGATCGCGATGGACAAGGACGCGTGGTTCGACCAGCAGACGGGCATCTACGCCAACTCCCAGGCGAAAGGCGAGCAATGGGAGCGTCCGATCTCGGCCGAGTTCCTGTTTTTCCCCGATGCCCCGGATACCCAGGTGAATTGCGGCATCCGTCTCTTCGGGAATGCGAGCCGTGCCCCCTCGCGCCCCAAGCATAACATGCGCCTCATCTTTCGCTCGAGCTACGGACCGGGCAAGTTCGACTTCCCGGCCTTCCGTGGCGGCGGCAAGCCACCGTTCAACGGTTACCTGATGCGTGGCCAGAACGGGGACTCCTGGATTCACCCAAATGGAAGCCAGCGCACGGATGCGGCCTACCTGCGTGACCAGTTCGCCCGCTACCTTTCCGTGGCCATGGGCCAGCCGGTGCCTGCCCAGGATCACATGCACCTGTTCCTCAACGGGATGTACTGGGGCTTTTACCATTCCATCGAGCGCATCGAGGCCGACTGGGCGGAAGCCTGGTTCGGCGGGAATGCAGACGACTGGGATATCATCAAGGCGCAAGCAACAGCCAATGCGGTCGATGTTGAAGATGGGAATGAGGCCGCCTACCAGGCTATGCATGCCCTCGCGGAGGCCGGGATCACCACCGATGCGCAGTACCTGGCCATCCAGTCCTACATCGAAATCCCCAACTTCATCGATTACATGATGGTGAATTTCTACAACGGGAACTCGGACTGGGATAAGAACAACTGGCAGTCGGCGCGCGACCGTACCGGAACCGAGGGCTTCAGGTTTTTCGTACACGACTCGGAGCGCACGATGCTGAGCGCCACGGTGAACAAGACGGTATCGCCAGATAATGTATATATGCCGACGCGGCTGCACCACAAGCTGGAGGCGCATCCCGAGTACCTGTTGCAATTCGCCGACCACATTCACCGTCATTTCTTCAACGGGGGGGTCCTCACGCCCGAGGGCACGGCGGCCATTTTCAACCAGCACGTGGACGAGATCCGCCCGGCCCTGCTCGCGGAAGCTGCGCGGTGGGGGGATTACCATCGCCCGGGAAATCCCTATATGCCGGATGATGAATGGGAGACCAAGATCGCCTCGTTGAACGCGGGGTATTTTCCGGTTCGCAGTGCGACCGTGTTCACCCAGATGCGCACCGCGGGCCTGTATCCCGCCCTTGATGCCCCGGTGTTCAGCCAGCACGGGGGTGCCTTTTCCGGTGTGTTCCCGCTGGAGATCACGGCTCCCACAAACATCTATTATACCCTGGACGGGAGCGATCCCCGGGAAGCGTTCACCGGCAATATTCTGGGCGATACCTATACCAACAACCTGCCGCTCGCCTACACCACCCGGGTCAAGGCCCGTGCCTTCAATGGCTCGACCTGGAGTGCCCTGGCCGAGGCCATTTTCTACCGGGCGGATGATACCCCGCTCCGCTTCACGGAATTGATGGTCCATCCCCGGTTCCCGAGTCCCTCCGAGGCCCTGGCCGGTTTCAGTGCCTCGGATTTTGAGTACGTCGAGCTGGAAAACACCGGCCTGGACCCGGTCGGCCTCGAGGGCGTCGAGATTACCGGGGGCATCGATTTTGCGTTTGATAGCGGGGGCCCCGCCCTGTTGCAGCCGGGGGAACGGGTCGTCCTCGTCAACAACGAGGCCGCTTTTTCCAATCGCTATCCCACCGTATCCATCGCCGGGGTATTCAGCGGATCGCTGGATGACGACGGTGAAACGATCCATCTGGAAATCGCGTCGGTGGGGCGGGTTATTTCCTTTACCTATAGCGACGGTCGAAACTTTCCCCTGGCCGCGGGCGGTGCGGGTCACGCCCTCGTCCCATCACCCACCGGGCAAACCGCCGGCTACCTGGATTACGGCGGCCATTGGCGTGCGGGTACC
The DNA here is from genome assembly GCA_029936175.1 of Kiritimatiellia bacterium. GTDB lineage: Bacteria > Verrucomicrobiota > Kiritimatiellia > SS1-B-03-39 > UBA6053 > JAPYUI01. The sequence goes on along the minus strand of JAPYUI010000188.1, from coordinate 2,724 downwards.
TTTATCGATGGGTCCCCCGGCCTCTCGGATCCCGCCCCGGTCGACCCGGTACGGCTCAACGAGCTCGCCACGCATACGGATAACAACAACCCGTCATTCCCGCAATTTGACTCCAATGACTGGATCGAGCTCTACAATACCAGCGCGGGGAGCCTGTCCCTGGCCGACTGGTACCTCAGCGATGATGCGGACCAGCTCGACAAGTGGCCGATCCCCCCGGCAACCGCGATCGGTGCACACGACTGGCTCTCCTTTGACGAGATTACCGGGTTTAATGCCCCGGGCCTGGTCGAGGGCTTCGGGCTGGACAAGGCGGGCGAGACCGTTTTTCTTTCCTACCTCCCCGGGAACAGCCAGGATCGCGTGGCCGACGCGGTCCGGCTGAAGGGCCAGGAGAACGGCGTGACGACCGGGCGATACCCGGATGGCACGGTACCCTGGCAAAGCCTGGTGCCTACCCGTGATGCCGCGAACCAGCCGGCGGCCCAGGACCTGGTGATTCGCGAAGTGATGTACCACCCGTGGAGCGGCGACGAGGACCTCGAGTACCTGGTCGTGCATAACCCCACCGCACTCGCCGTGCCCTTGTTCAACGCGACCGGCAGTTGGCGACTGACCGGAACGGTCACGTTTCTTTTCACCCAGGTGCTCGCCGCGGGTGAATCCCTGGTCATGGTTCCCTTTGACCCGGCGGATACGGTAAAGCGCCAGGCCTTTGAGGTCGCGTATGGCTCCAGCGTGCTCCCCCTGGTCGGTCCCTATACCGGGGGCCTGTCCAACGGGGGGGGGCGCCTTGCCCTGGAACGCCCCCAGGAGGCGGATTCCCCCAACCCGGAGGCTTCCTGGGTGATCGTGGATGAAACCTGGTATTTCGACCGGGCGCCCTGGCCGACGGCCGCAGATGGGCAGGGGTATGCCCTCCATCGCGTGGACGACGCGGTACCCGGGTCAATCGAAAGCAATTGGCAGGCCGCGGATTCCTCTCCGGGTGACCCGACGATTGTCGCGGGACCCCTGCTGGAGAGCCTGGCCGCCAGTGAGGTTGCCGCCGCGAGTGCCACCATGAACGGCATCCTCCACACCAACGGCGAGCAGGTGGCCCAGGTGTTTGTCTACTGGGGAACAAGCGATGGCCAGGAGGTAAAAGCAAACTGGGAGCATATTTCCCTGCTCGGCGAACAGGCCGAGGGCCCCCTGCCGGTCGTGCAGGTCGGTCTTCAGCCACAGACCACCTATTACTATCGGTTTTATGCAGTCCATTCCGCTGCCGCATCCTGGTCGCCGGGCAGCAGGTCCTTTACCACGCCGATCCAACACGATGTGCAGGCTTCGCGCATGGATATCTGCTTCTCCGGCTACGATCGCGCGGAGACCCTGGTCAATTTCCCCGTCCTGCTTCGGCTGGGCGAGCACCTGCCCGGGTTTGCCTACGGCACCTTTGCCTCCGGGCAGGGCCATGACCTGCGTATCCTCACCGAAGACCTCAACAGCGAGCTGTTCTTCGAAATAGAGAACTGGAATACAAACGGGTCGTCCGCGGTCTGGGTCAGGGTGCCAGCCCTGGACAGCAACACCTGTATGGTCGCGACCTGGGGCGATGAAGCCGCCGCGAGTGCAGGCCTGCCCCCCTACACCCAGGACGGATCGGTGTGGTCGAACAATTATCAGGCGGTCCTGCACCTCGCGGAGGATAACCTGGACAGCACCAGCAACGCCTATGACGGGATCAACACCGGCACGACCGATGCCGCCGGGCTTATCGGTGGCGGGCAGGTCATGAGCAGCGGCACCTACCTGGCCATCGACAAATTGCTCTACCAGCAGGTTGGTGCCATCCAGGAGATCATGGTCAGCGCCTGGGTCAAGTCTGGCAATACGGCAAACCAGATGCTGATCAGCTACGATCGAAGCGAGTATTTTCGTTTAGCGGTCAAGGACGACCGGGCACCAAATACGGTTGGCTGGGACACGAAAAGCGCGGGCAACGCCCAGCATGACCTGGGTTCCCCGGGTGCCGTGACCGACAACCAATGGCACCACCTGGTCGGCTGGTTCAAGGCGACCGCGGCCCCGGGTATCGACAAGAAAATCTTCATCGACGGGATACCGGTCGTGGCCATCAATGCCCACAACGGCCAGGCGGTGGGCAACGGCAACGTGCGCGGCGGTTTCATCGGCGTGGGATCCGAAGCCACCACGATCAACGGCGCTATCGGGCCCACTTCCTACATGGTGGGCGAGCTGGACGAGGTGCGCATGGCCACCTTCGCGCAATCCGACAACTGGATCTGGGCGGAATACCAGAACCAGCGCGCCGCGTCGTCCTTCGCGGTATACGGGACCGTCGTGAGCGAGGATCCGGATAGCGACGGGGATTATATGCTGGATGCCTGGGAGCTGGCGGTATTCGGGGACCTCAGCACCGCGCACCTCTTTAGCGACTTCGACCAGGATGGCTTTCCAGACGTGGCGGAATTCCAGGCGGGGACGGATGCGCTGGATGCCGCCTCCCTGCTTATTATCGACCTCCGGGTGACATCGATCGCCGGGCAAATGGAGCTTTGCTGGCCGAGCGAGAGCAATCGCTGGTACCGCGTGTCGCGCAAGAGTTCCGTGCTGGATCCCTGGGTGGACATCCAGACCGCCTTAGCCGCGACGCCCCCCGAAAACATCCTGCTCGACACGATTGCGCCGGCCCTGCGCGCCTGGTACCGGGTCGAGGTT
>JAPYUI010000414.1 GCA_029936175.1 Kiritimatiellia bacterium | reverse complement strand
ACGCGCTCTGGAAAGACCTGCGGAAGATCCGGTCAAGCCTGGTCGTGAAGTAGCGCAAGACCATGGTGTTCACCTCCGTTCTTGAAGAGGCCTACTTTCCCACCGCAAACAGGTGTCGTTCCCCGCGGATATACAAACGGCCTCTAGAAATCGCTGGCGTCGCCATCAGGGCCTCGCCCATGTCGTTCACGGCCAGCAGCTTGAAAGTATCACCGGCTTCCATCACGAAGATCTGGCCCGCCTCGCCGGCCAGGTAAATCTTGCCGTCGGCGGCGACCGGGGACGCGCTGAAGCCCAGCACATGGTCGGGGATCCTGGCGTAAAACTGCTCCTCGCCGGTGAACAATTCGTAGCAGCCGAAAAGACCGGCATTGCCCAGGATATACACCCGCTTGCGGTAGATCAGGGGGGTTGGCATGTAGGGCCCGCGCCTGGTTTTACTCCAGCGGACGAAAGCGTTGGAGCTTTTACCGGCTTTCAGGGTGATGTCGCCACGCGCCCCGGGCCGGATGGCGAAGATCGGGCGTTCCGGCGCTCGCCCACTGGCGACAATAATCATGTCATCGGTGCATACGGGCGTCGGGGCGGTGATCTTTGAACTGCCGCCCAGTCGCCAGCGTTCCCTCCCGTCCTCGAAGTCATTGCCCCGGATAAAATTCGAGCCATTGGTGATGACCTCGGTTCGCCCCTGCCGGGGAAAGACGGTTGGGCTGCCCCAGGATGGCAGCTCGTCGCGGTCGACTTTCCAGATCGTCTTTCCGGTTTTTATATCCAGGGCGAGCAGGAAGGAATTCCGCTGGGTATCGCACTGGACGATCACGCGACCCCGGTGGATGACCGGCGAGCTGGCGCTGCCCCACTCGTAGCTGGGCAGGTCATAGGCTCCGACGTTGAGGCGTCCGAGATCACGCTTCCAGCGGGCTTTACCGTCGACGGAATAGGCAAAAAGTCCTTCTGACCCAAAGAGGGCAATCACATACTTGCCATCGGTTGCCGGCGTTGCATTGGCATGCGTGGCCTTGATGTGCCGCTTGTCTTTGGGTCTACCGCTCGTCACCGGTTCGTTCCAGAGGATCTTTCCGCTGGCTATGTCCAGGCAGATCAGCCGCCATGTGTGCTGTGAGGAGTCAGGAGCGGCATCCCCGGAGCCGTACAGTCCGGGCTTGAAGCTGGCTTTGCCTGCACTGCTCACGGCTGTGGTAACGAACAGCTTGTCCCCGTGAATGATCGGGCTGGAGTGCCCCAGGCCCGGGATCTCGACCCGCCATGCAATTCCTTTGCCGGTTTTCGCATTCCATTCCAGGGGCAGATCCTGTTGGTCGGCAAAACCCACGGCGTAGTGACCGCGGAAGCCCGGCCAGTCGCCGGGTGCGGCGAAGAGGACAGCGGGCAGGAGTATGGGAAGGGTCAGGCGCCACCGAAGCATGAGGTTATTATACATGGACAGGTGTTGGATTTTGACCAGAAAGTGGTTCGGCTTTACCGCGCGTGGATGGATAGTCCCCGGGCTATACATCCCTTCCGGTTGCCGGTAAAACCCGCTGCGAAGGCCCGTCTACCGCCTGCATGATTTTCTGGACAAAAGGGCCACTATTCAGCTTTTCAATCGGGCAAGGAAA
>JAPYUI010000187.1 GCA_029936175.1 Kiritimatiellia bacterium | reverse complement strand
ATGACGAGACGGTCATCGTGGACATCGCCTCGGTCAGCAACGGAACCGAGAGCGGCACCCAGCAGGAGACCACCACCATCCTGGATGACGATGCGCTGCCGTTGGTGACCTTGTCCGTTGACGACACCACGATCGCCGAGGCCTCCGGCATCGCCATCTTTACCGCCACCTTGAACACCGTCGCCGGACGTGACGTGACGGTAACCCTCGGCTTCACCGGAACCGCCTCCGGTGGGGGTATCGACTACAGCATCTCATCCAGCACCATTGTAATCAGTGCTGGAAACCTCAACGGTACCACCACCGTCACCGCCGACCAGGATGCCCTCAGCGAAGACGACGAGACGGTTATCGTGGACATCTCCAGCGTGATCGATGGCACCGAGAACGGTACGCAACAGGAAACCACGGCCATCACCGACGATGACCCCCTGCCCACCGTCACCCTTTCACGGGATAACGCGACCATCGCGGAGGCCGGCGGGATCGCTACCTTTACCGCGACACTGAACACGGTCGCCGGTCGCGATGTGACCGTGAACCTGGCTTTCTCGGGTGCCGCAGTCGGGGCGGATTATTCATCCAGCCCAAGTATCACCATCTCGGAAGGCACCCTTAGCGGCACCATGGATATAACCGCCATACAGGATGACATCGACGAGTTTAATGAAGACGTGGTGGTCGATATATCCACCGTCGACAACGGTACGGAGGACGGGGTTCAGCAGGAAAGCACAACGATTACCGACGACGATGCCCCCGCAGTGGCAACCCTGTCGATCGACAACGCCACCATTGCTGAAAATGGAGGTGTCGCCACGGTTACTGCCACCCTGGATACCGTCTCCGGAAAAGATGTCACGGTGAACCTGAGCTTTAGTGGAGATGCCACCGGCAGCGGGACCGATTACAATGCCTCCGGTGCATCGATCCTGATCACAGCCGGGAATCCATCCGCCAACATCACGCTTACCGGCGTGGACGACCCACTGGACGAACTGGACGAAAGCATCGTCGTCGATATCAGTACGGTTACCAATGGGGATGAAGGAACGCCCAACCAGGTCAGCACCTCGATTCTTGACGATGATGATGGTCCGGCGGTCACGCTTTCCATCGCCGGAACCCCCCAGTTGGAAAACGGGGGCATTTCCACCGTGACCGCAACCCTCGGGGCCGTTTCCGGATTGGACGTTACGGTCAACCTCGGTTACACCGGAACCGCAACCGGCAGTGGCACCGACTACAACACCTCAGCCAGTTCCATCGTTATACTTGCCGGGAACATAGACGGAACGGCCACCATCACCGCGGTCCAGGATCTGCTGGACGAGGACGACGAGACGGTTATCGTGGACATCACGGGCGTGACAAACGGAAGTGAACTGGGCACCCAGCAAGAGACGGCAACCATCACCGACGATGATCCCCTGCCAACCGTCGCCTTGTCCGTCGACCTGACCAACATCGCGGAAAATGGTGGTACAGCCATCCTCACAGCAACCCTGTCCGAGGTATCCGGCCGGGATGTAACCGTGAACCTGGGCTATAGCGGAACAGCGATCGGCGGCGGGATCGACTACACCGCCTTCAGCGCTTCAATCTTGATCCCGGCCGGCCAGCTGAGCGCCGATGCCCTGCACTTTATCGGCCGACCTGACCTCCTGGACGAGGATCCGGAGACGGTTATCGTCGATATCACCACCATAACCAACGGACTGGAAGAAGGCCCGAGCGAGCAGCAGGTAACCGTCACGATTGATGACGATGACCCCGAACCCCTGGTCACCCTGTCCGTGGCTACGCCCAACATTTCCGAGGCCGCGGGCAGCAGCTTGGTCAAGGCCATCTTGAACACGGTTTCAGGCCGGGATGTGACGGTGACCATCGCCACCAGCGGAACCGCCACCGGAAGCGGCACGGATTATACCCTATCCAGCACGACCATTGTAATTCCCGAAGGCAGCATCGTTGCTACGGCAACGATCACCGCGGTCGAGGATCCGATCGATGAAAATGATGAAACCGTCATTGTGGACATTGTCTCCATCATAAACGGTATAGAGGATGGCGTACAATCGGACACGACCACGATCATTGACAACGATGCGGCCCCGCTCCTCACCTTGTCTATAGACAATGCGAACATCGCGGAAAACGGAGGTGTTGCAACCGCAACCGCGACGATCGATGCCGTTTCGGGATTGGACGTCACGGCGAATCTGGCCTTAACCGGTACCGCAACCGGCGGCGGCGTCGATTATACCCCCTCGTCGGCCAGCATTGTTATTTTGGCCGGCAATACAACCGGCACGATGACCATCACGGGCGACGACGATTCCCTGGACGAAGATCCTGAAACCGTAATCGTGGACATCGCCAGCGCAATAAACGGAACCGAAAGTGGAACGCAAACCGAGACCACCACCATTACCGACGATGATCCCACGCCGAGCGTGGTGCTCTCCATCGATAACGCCACGATTGCTGAGGCCAGCGGCGTGGCCACCGTCACCGCCACCCTCTCAGCAGTCTCTGGCCGTGACGTGACCGTCAACCTCGCGTTTTCGGGTGCGGCAGGAGGGCTGGATTATACCGCGTCCAGCGCCAGTATCGTGATCCCGGAAGGCAGCCCCAGCGCATTCATGACCATCACCGCTGACCAGGACCTGATCGACGAGTTGGACGAAGATGTCATCGTCGACATCGATACGATCGTAAACGGTACCGAAGCCACTCCGCAGACCGTCAGCACATCCATAACGGACGATGACCCACCGCCGGGTGTCAGCCTTTCCCTGGCGAATGACCCCATGGCCGAAAATGGCGGCGTGGCCACCGTTACCGCCACCCTCGATGCGGTTTCCGGATTGCCGGTCACGGTCAATCTCGTGCTTTCCGGCACGGCCATCAACGCGACGGATTACACGCCCTCCGGAACCAGCATCCTGATCCCGGCCGGCACCTCGTCCTCGAATATCACGCTGACCGCGATTCAGGATGCGATCTACGAAACGGATGAAACGGTCATCGTCGATATCGATACGGTACAAAACGGCACGGAATCAGGCGTCCAATCGGTGACCGCAACCATTACCGATGATGACAATCCACCCTCCGTGACCCTTTCGGTCATCACCTCCCCCATCGCTGAGTTGGGCGGTTCCGCCATTGTCCGCGCGACGCTTTCCCATGAATCCGCCTTCGCCACCACGGTAAATTACGCCCTGAGCGGTGATGCCACCTTGACGGATGATTACACGATCACCGCCACATCGGTCATCATTCCTGCAGGATCACTGAGCGGGGATGTCACGGTCAATGCGGTTGACGACCCCATATACGAGCCGAATGAGCAGGTGCTCGTGGACATCACCACCGTGCTCAATGGGACAGAGAACGGCGTCCAGCAGGCCACGGTCGAGATCACCGATGACGAACCGGCACCGTTGGTTTCGCTTTCCATCGACAATGCGGTGATTGCGGAGGCCGCAGGGGTAGCGATCGTCACGGCCACCCAGGACCGGGAATCGGCCTTCACCACAACGGTTACCCTTACCCTCAGCGGCACGGCCACCGTAAGCAATGACTTCACCAAGACCTCCCTCACGCTGCTCATTCCGGCCGGGTCATTTAGTGCCACCCTGACCCTTACCGCGGAGCAGGACATCCTCGACGAATTTGATGAAACGATCATCGTCGATATCGACACGGTGATTAATGGCGCGGAGGACGGCACGGAACAGGTGACGACCACGATCACCGATGATGACCCGCCGGCAGAGGTGAGCCTGGGCCTGGCCGGGTCCCCATTCGATGAGAATGGTGGCACCGCTATCGTGACAGCGTCTCTGGACCTGGTGTCCGGCAAGGCCATTACGGTCAACCTGGCCTATGCCGGAAGCGCCGCCGGAAGCGACTACACGACCACGCACGCCACCTCCATCCTGATCCCGGCCGGCAGCTTGTCCGCGGATATCACGCTCACGGGTGTGAATGATTGTGACGATGATGACGGTGAAACGGTTTCTGTCGACATCACGACGGTCGGGAATGGGGTTGAAGCCGGGCCCGGAGAGCAACAGGTCATCGCAACGATCACCGATGACGAGGAAAATCCGACCGACATCACGCTTACCCCTTCCGCAACTGACGAGAACAACGCGGTCAACGATGTTATTGGCGCCTTGACCACGGCGGATGGAAACGTTTTGGATACGCATACCTACACCCTGGTGAGCGGAAGCGGCAGTACGGACAACGCCTCCTTCAACATCCTGGGGACCAATCTCCGGGCGACCGATATCTTCAACGAGGAGGTTAAGAATTCCTACAGCATCCGCGTTCGCACAACGGACCCCTGCGGCTTGTTCTTTGAGGAGAGCCTGACCATCACCATCAATGACATCAACGATGCCCCGGTGGTGAATAACAATACCTTCAACATCGACGAGAACAGCGTCAACGGGACGATTGTAAATAACGTCGGGGCAACGGATGAAGACGTTGACCCGGTCCAGACCCTGAGCTACTTCATCACGGCGGGCGACCCGACCTCGGTATTTCTTATCGATAGCAGCGGAAACATTCGCGTGGCCGATGTCAGCCAACTGAACTTTGAAGCCACCAGCCAGTACGTACTGACGGTACGCGTGCTGGATAACGGGTCACCGAACCTGGACGACTTCGCGACCATCACGGTGGACGTAAACAACCTGAACGAGAGACCGGTAATGACTCCCCAGGCATTCGCCCTGTACGAAAACACCGCGATCAGCATCAACCCCTACGACGCCATCGCGACCGACCCGGACATCCTGGGACCACCGGCGTTCAGCAACCTGACCTTCACGATTACCGGTGGCAGTGCAGACCCCTTCTTTGACATCAACTCGGCCGGCGAGGTGACGATTGCCAACTATGTGGACTTTGAAACCGATGGCGCGACGTTGAACCTGGATGTGCGCGTGCAGGATGATGCGGGTTTGGATGATAATGAGACCTTTACCATAACCGTCAATCCCGTAGATCCACAGATCTTTGACGGCTTTGCTTCCATCTCCAGCCTAGACGCAATCATGTCGTGGAACACCGTCGTCAATGTGCTCTACGACATGTACACCTCGACGGATAATCCCGGCGGCAGCATGACCTGGACAAAAATCATTGATGCGCAGACGGCCAACTCAACCAGCATTGTTGCAACGGTTTCGTCTTCGGAGGACCGGCGTTACTTCCTGGTCGTGGACCGCGGCGACCCCGTGGACACCACGGCCATGTGGGGCGCCATTCGGAATACGTATTTGCCGATCGACATGAGTACCAGCCAGCGCGGCTTCACGATGACCGCCCCACCAATCGATACCGATCGCGCCTTCAACGGCGGCTTCGGCCTCATGTTGTCCGAGGGCCTGACGGGTCACAATGGCGGAACCATGGATGGCCTCGGCGACGAGGTGATGATCTACGACCCGAGCAGCCAGACCTGGAGTGTCCTCTACCTGGACACGAGCGAACAGTGGCGTGAATCGACGGGTGTTCTCAGCACACGGGTCATAGCCAAGGGTCAAGGCTACTTCCTGCTGAACAACTCCACTTCAACCACCAAGGACTCCGCTTTCATCGGGCCCGTCGGCAACAAGCTGACGGCGTCCATTGAAGCCGTGGCGGGAAGATGGAACATGATCACCATGAGTGAAGGAGCGGAGCTCACCCTCGACCAGGCCTTCGCCCAGGTCTCGGGCGGCACCTTGACAGGAAGCTTCGACGAGACCCAGGCGGACTTGATTGTCAAGCTGCTCAGTGACGGCACCTTCCGCCGCTACCTCTACGCGGGGGACAACCTCTGGCGCAGCCTGGATGCAGCCGACTTCGGCACGGTGGTCACCGATACGGTGGCGCCCGGCGAATCCTTCTACTTCTTCCGCCATGCAAGCGGTGGGAATATTACCATCGGATTCTAAACCGGTACAGGGCCCTGAAGGGCAAGGCCCTGACACGAGAAAACCGCGACCGTAGACGCGGTTTTCAAGCTGCTTGACCAGGGGCGTTCAGTTTGCCCAGAGGGCATCCATCACCAGTTGGCGGGGAATACCGATCGGCTCATCCAGGGCGAAGGGAGGGATCTCCCCGATATAGAAATCCGGCACATCGGAGAGCAGGCTTAGCAACGGCGTGGAGATCATGCCCTCGTCCAGCTGGTCGAACATCTTTTCGATACAGATGGTGGCAATCGTCTCGTCCGAGTATTCCGCTCCGGGAAATTTGTGGTATTGCTCGGGAACCATCTCCATCACCACCGCAAGAGGCAACTGGATGGCAGCAACGCTACCATCACCTTCCAGCAGCATACTATAGCTCTTGCCGGGACCGATTAGGTTCGCGATTGATTTTAACTCGGAGCTGATCCGGCTGATGTCTGGCTTACTTATCAAACTCATGTTTTTTCCCTGATACGTTGTTATATCGGGCAAGCGGATGACCCGTTGCACTTCTCGGTATAGGTAACAGCAACTGCCATGCCACCGGGTAAAAGGTCGTGGGTCAACCGGGCCGATTTACCGCAAGAAGGTGCAGAATGTTCAGTAAAGCTGGGTAAAAACAATATTTCCGAGCTCATCGGTGCTTGCATGATTTAGAATTTGCAGATGTATCACATTTGCAAGCCGTTCCGTGTAAATGCCTAAGCAACTCCCACGAATTTTGTGCCGGTCGCACAAAATGTAATGCCCCTAGCCGAGCAAAGCGTAGGCGGCACGCACTTTTTCTCGAAAGCGGGCCCAACTGTAGTGCTGTTCGACCTTTGCGGCACTCGCGGCTCCCAGAGCCTTCGCCCTTTGCGAATCTGACAGTACCTCTACCAAGCCCTTGGCAAGAAAAGAGGGCTCCGGCTTAACCAGCACGGCAACCTGATCATCCAGCACCTGGGTGTGGGTGAGCAGGTCGGTCGCCACGATGGGCTTGTCCGCCTGCATTAGCGTATAAATTTTCAGGGGCGTGTTCGTCCCCTCGATCCGGGGCGAAACCAGCACGTCTGCAGCCGTCATATAACCCGGCATATCCTCCATGGGTTGGGTACCGGTGAAGGTGCAAGTGCCTGCCACGCCGCATTCGGCGGCCACACGCTTCATTTGTTGAAGATCCTTCTCGGAACCGCCCACGATCAGGAAGTGGGTATGGGGAAGAGTTTTTACCACCTCCTCGGCGGACCGGATCAACAGTTCCACCCCCTGGTAAGGCTCCAGATTCCCGGTGTACAGGACGATTTGCTGGTCCTGAAGCCCATGGGCGTCACGAATCTCCTGCGCGCCCACTTCGTCCTCTTTTTTACACTCTTCCAGCGGGGTATCTTCAATCTGGGCAATCAGAATACCGGGAGCCAGGGCCTCCACTTCGTCTGAGAGACACTGGCAGACGGTCAGAACAAAGGCTGATTCCCGGGCGGCCCAGCATTCCATGCGTTCCACCATGCGCAGGATCCAGGCCCATTTAACAAAGCCCGAATAACGAAGCTGGTCGGAAATTATGGAGTCCATGTCGTAAATCAGCTTGGTTTTAAACCACTTCTTTAACCAAACCGCGAAGAATACCGACTCTTCCACCGCGTGGATGACCTCGTATCTCCGCCTCCGGCAGAGCCCCCACGCCTTGAGGAAGAGTAGCCCATCCAGGGGAAACTTGGCCAGGGAAGGGCCTATTTTCACGTCCCGAATACCTGGAAAGCCCGCTGATCGAATAATAACGACGCCCGGTATTTTCACCTGATCACCAAAGGGGTAGCACAGCAGATCGACCTCGTGGCCCTGCTCGGCCAGGGTCCTGACCATATTCCGGACATTAATGGGCGTCCCGCGGATGCGAAAGAACGGTTGAGGCGCAATAAAAAGAAC
>JAPYUI010000186.1 GCA_029936175.1 Kiritimatiellia bacterium | reverse complement strand
GCGGGTTCGAGTCCCGCTTGTTCACTGGGGTTGACTCCCCTACCCCTACAGTTTGCGGCCCGCTTCCTGGTCCTCCGCCAGGATGGATCGCGCCAAGGTGTACCCCCGGCGGTAGTTGTTTTTCCTGAGCGCCCGGAAGTGTTCGGCTATCCGCAAGCGGGCTTCGCGGCAAAAGTAGTCGGCGCAGGCCACGTCATCCCCTCGCGCATAGGCGCTTACGGAACTGATCGCAAATAGCTCGGTCCCGATGTCCACCAGGTGAGCGAGGACCATCTGTTCGCGCTCAAGCCTTGGACCATGCTTGACCATGGCGTGAAAGAGCGCTCGCGCCAGCCGCTTGCTGGCCCGCGCAGCGAAGCGAACATGCTTCTTGAGCGGATCCGGCAAGCCGCTGGTGCTCACGAACGCTGGCAGCCAAAGCGGGGGGTACCATCCGGCATAGAAGCCCAGGGCACCGAAGGCGCCAATAAGCCGTTTACCGACGGAGTTCTTGCTGTTCATCACGTCCTTTGCGGCCTTGAGATGCGGATCCAGGGCTTCGCGGGCAATGAACAGGCGCATGATTTCACTGGACCCCTCAAAGATCATGTTGATCCGGCAATCGCGGAACATGCGTTCCACGCCGATGGCTTCTTCGCCGCGGTTTTCCATGGAATGGGCCGTTTCGTAGCCCCGGCCCCCGCGAATCTGCATCGTCTCGTCCACGATTTTCCAACCGACCTCTGATCCGAACAGCTTGCACATCGCGGCTTCAAGCCGGATGTCGCCCACCTTGCGATCGACCAGGGAAGCCGTGTAATAGGTCATCGCATCCGTCGCGAGAATGTTCGCGGCCATCTTGGCAATCTTGTCCGCAATCGCTGCATGGTGGCCGATCGGCGAACCCCATTGCTCGCGTTCATTCGACCAATTCTTCACGATTTCCATACAGGCCTTCGACCCACCGTTCACCGCGGCGGGCAGGGTGAGGCGGCCGGTGTTCAAGGTGGTCAGGGCGACCCGGAGTCCCTTGCCCTCGGCCAGGATAATATTCTCGCGCGGAACCTTGACGTCGGTGAAGGAGATAACCGCGTTGTACAGGGCCCGCAACCCCATGAAATGGCAACGATGCTCGATCTTTACGCCCGGCGTGTCCATCTCGACAATGAACGCCGTAATCTGGCTCCGCTCCTTGCCCCGGACGATCTTCGCCGGGGTACCGGCCATGACCACCAGGACGCCGGCCTTGAGGCCGTTCGTACACCAGAGCTTGGTCCCGTTGATGACAAAGTGCTCCCCGTCGGCGGTCGGGTCGGCCGTCGTGGTCATCTTCGCAGGATCGGAACCGACCCCGGGCTCCGTAAGCGCAAACGCAGAAATCGTTCCGGTCGCGACCCGGGGCAGGTATTTCCGTTTCTGCTCCTCGGTACCGAACAAGATCAAGGGCTGGGGAACCCCGATGGACTGGTGAGCGGAAACCAGCGCGGCCAGGTTTGCGTCAAAACCGCCAAGCAGGTTGGCTGTCCGGCAGTAATTGACCTGCGAGAGGCCCAGTCCGCTGTAGTCCTTCTTGATCTTGATCCCGAAGGCGCCCAAGCGGGCGAGGCCCTCGATCACCCGGTCGGGTATTTCGCCCGAGGCATCGATTTCATCGGGGTCGACCTGCTCGTCCAGGAAGGTTTTCAGTTCGGCCAGGAACACATCGCCCTTCGCCTTGTCGGCCTCCGACTGGTAGGGATAGGGATGCAGCTTCTTCCAGGGAAAGCGGCCCATGAACAGGGATCCGACGAAGGAATCGCGTACATTATACCGGTCGCGCGAAGCCTCGGCCATCTCGAGCGCGGCGCGCTTGCCGTCCGACATACCGGAGGTGTCGATAACCATCTCCTCCTCCGCATGGGGGGCCGGTGCTTTATCTTCGTGTGGGGGGTTCATGTGCCTGTCCTTTCTACCTGCTTGTCCACCTGCATCGGCCCGCCCCGGAAGGGGGCAAACCCGGCGCCGAAGATCATGGCGAAATCGATATCGTCCGCGGATTCAACCACGCCTTCTTCCAGGCACATCCGGGATTCGACCAGCATCTTGTTCAACATGCGCTCCTCAAGGAGCTCGCGGCTCGCGCCCCGGTGCTCCGCCGTCCTGACAAAGGCCAGGGCCTCCGGATTCACCTGCGGATCCCCCTTGCCGCCGTAGAGGAAAAAACCCTTCCCGCTCTTGCGACCAAGCAAGCCGGCTTCCAGGAGCTGGTTCAGGCTCTCCGGCATCGGCATGCGATCGCCGAAGGTCTCAGCAAAAAAGGTGGCGACATGGTGCGCGACGTCGATGCCGACCTCGTCGATCAGGCGGAGGGGCCCCATCGGCATGCCGAAGTCGAGCATCGCGCCATCAATGGCCTTCGGATCCGCACCCGCCTCGAACAGGGCGCCGGCTTCCATCAGGTACGGAATGAGGATCCGATTCACCAGGAAGCCCGGGCTGTCGTTGACCACGACCGGGAGCTTCCCACTCTGCTGCACGAAGGCCAGCGCGCGCTGCAGGACCTCCGGGCGCGTTTGCCTGCCGCGAACCACTTCGACCAGCTGCATCTTGTGCACGGGGTTGAAATAGTGAATACCGACCACGCGGCCGGGATCGGACGTCGTCTCCGCCAACTCCGTAATGGAGAGCGCCGAGGTATTCGTGGCCAAAACGGTATCCGGGCCGGCGGCCGCGTCCAGGCCGGCAAAGATCTTTTTCTTCAGGTCCATATTCTCGGTCGCGGCTTCAATGATGAGGTCCACGTCCTTGAACGGCACCTCCACCGCGGTGGGAAAGATACGATCCAGGGCAGCCTGCGCTTCCGTCCGGGTAAACACGTGCCGTTTCACCGCCCCCGTGAAGACCTTTCCTATCGCGGCCATGCCTTTCTGCAAGGCCTCCGGGTTGATGTCCTTGAGGATGACCCGATTCCCGCGTGCCGCAGACCACTGGGCGATCCCGGCACCCATCACCCCGGCACCGATGACCCCAACCGTATCGGTGGGGGCGACGTCACCCTCGTAAACCGAAATTTTCCGCGCACGTTCCTGGAGAAAGAAAAGGCGCACGAGATGCTGGCAGACATCGGTCAGCAACAGCTCAACTAGGGCATCCTGTTCCAGCTTAAACGCGGTGGCGCGGTCCGCGGAGACGGCCTTCAGGCAAACCTCCAGGGCCTTGAAGGGTGCTGGATAATGGCCGTTTGTCTTCTTCTGCAACATGGGGCGAACCCTGCTGCGGATGATCATCTTCGCCAGGGGGTTACGGGTCTTCCAGTGGCGTTTACGCTGCGGCTTCCCCTTCCCGATCCACTCGGTCGCGATACGGATAAAATGCTCGCGGGGGCACAACTGGTCGACCAGCCCTTTCTTCTTCGCCGGGTAGGCGGCTACCCGCTTACCCGCGAGGATCATGTCGAGTGCATTGGGCAACCCGATGAGTCGCGGCAGTCGATACGAGCCACCCCAGGCGGGCAAAATACCGAGGGTGACTTCCGGCAAGCCGATTTTCGTATCCCGGCTGTCCGATGCCAGGCGGTAGTCGCATGCCAGCGCAATTTCGCAACCGCCGCCGAGCGCCTGCCCGTGAATGGCCGCGACGGTCGGGATCTTGAGGTCGCTGATTCGGGCGAAGGTTTCCTGGCCCGCACGAGCGATCTCGCGCAACGCTTCCGGATCCTCCACCCGGGAAAAGGCATTGATATCCGCGCCGGCGATGAAGATTTTTTCCTTCGCACTGACCAGGACCAGGCCCCGGAGCTCGGTATCCGCCTCGATGGTATCCAGGTGCGTGGCGAGTTCTTCCAGCGTATCGTGATCGAAGATGTTCGCCGAGCTGCCTTCGCGATCAAAATTCAGGATCCCGACCCGGTCCTCGTTGAGGCTGTATTGGATGTGGTGGCTCATGTTAAAATCGCTCCAGCCAGAGGGCCATGCCCTGCCCGCCACCCACGCAGGCGCTGACCACTGCCCGCTTCGCATCGCGCCGCCTGAGCTCCAGCAGGCTGGTCAGGACCAGGCGCGCACCGGTGGCACCGACCGGGTGCCCCAACGCAATAGACCCGCCATTGACATTCAATTTTTCCATCGGGATCTCCCCTACCGGGGTTGTACGTTTGAGGTAGGTCCGGGCAAAGTCTTCAGAGGCTGAGCAGCGCAAACAAGCGAGCACCTGGGCCGCAAAGGCCTCGTTAATCTCGACCAGGTCCGCATCGTCGACCGAATACCCGCTTAGCTGTTCCGCGGCATGGATCGCGAAGACCGGTCCCAGGCCCATGCGGGACGGGTCGTTGGCCGCGTAGGCGTAAGCGGCGAGGAATCCCAGCGGCTCATAGCCGAGTTCATTCGCCTTGGCCTCTGACATCACCAGCAAGGCAACCGCGCCGTCCGTGATCTGGGAGGCATTCCCCGCGGTTACGGTTCCGGTGCCCCTTTCAAAAACCGTGCGAAGCTTCGCGAGTTTCTCGGGTACGGAATCTTCGCGCGGACCGTTGTCCTCGGTCATCACGCTCGTGTAGTCCGGGGGGATGTAGGCGGGAGCGATTTCTTCCGCGAAACGATCGCGGGCCGCGAGGGCTTTCACATGGGATGCCGCGGCAAAGGCATCCTGGGCTTCACGGGTGATCCCCTGCTCCCGTCCGACCAGCTCTGCCGTCTGGCCCATGTTGAGCCCACATACCGGGTCGGTGAGGCCGAGCTTCAAGGCGACGCGGGGGTTAAAGAAATCGGGAAAGCGAAAACGGAAAAGGGCTTTCAGCTTGGCAGAGGCAGATTTGGCCTTCATCAAGTGCCCGAACTTCAACACGGTCTCGTAGGAATAGGCCAGTGGATATTGGGACATCGATTCGGCTCCGCCAACCACGAATATCTCGCCGCGACCGGCCACCATCTTCTCGTAGGCCTGGCTTAGCGCCTCCGCGCCCGAGGCGCAGTTGCGATGCACGGTAATCGCGGGCACGTGTTCCGGGATGCCCGCACGCAAGGCGATCACGCGACCGACGTTTGCCGCGTCTACCGGCTGACCGACACAGCCGATGATGGTTTCTGACACCAGGCCGGGATCGATACCCGTACGGGCGAGCAGGGCCTGTACCGCCATGCGACCGAGCTCGTCGGCACCGAGGTGAGCCAGCACGGTACCCATGCGCGAGAAGGGCGTGCGGACCCCGTCAACGATCACCAGGCGCTGTTTGTCCGCCATCATTTGGCGCTTCCGTTCGTTTTCACCCGGTTGTCCACCAGGCGTTGCTCCTTCATCTCTACCCCGAGTCCCTGCATCCGGCTCAAGGCATCGAGCGAATGATACTCGATCCGGTTGGGATGCATGTTGGTGGCGGCCTTGAACTTTTGGTTCAAGCGATTCGACAAGAGCATTTCGTCTATGCCGCTGCGGCCCTGGACATGAAGAATCAGTTCGTCCAGGTCGAGGGGATCGTCGTTCATCTTGCGGAGCTCAATTTGCCAGGTACCGATTTCCTCCTCGTCGTCCAGCAGGTGCTCCAGGGTGTTAAAGTCAACCAGGGTGCCCTTCACCTTGTCGAAGCGCATCTCCCGCACTTCGGATTCGCGACCGATCTTCCCGACCAGGCGCGGTACGTTTCGACCGCAATGGGGGCATTCCCCGTAAACCAGTCCGCCATCGATAAAATCCCCGGTGCGGTAACGCAAGACCAGTGACCCGCGCCCATCGAGCGCGGTAAAGACGATCTCGCCGGGTTTTCCATCCTCAACGACTTTCCCGGTCGCCGGGTCGATGATCTCGATATAGGCCAGGTCGGGTATGATGTGATAGCCGGTTGCCGGACCGCATTCGCCCCAGGCCATCCGGGCCTCGGTGAACCCATAGGTCGCCATGACACGCGCATTCGGGCTGCCCAATTCCGCACAAAGCTCCGCCAGCTTTTTACGCATCCCATCCGGCACCTTATCACCGCCGAGGATCACCGCATCAATGCGTTCAAAGCGCTTCCCTTCAGCCTCCGCCCTGCGCAGGAGGTGATACAGGAAGGTCGGCATGCCCACGATCGCCTCCGGTTGAATCCGCTCCATGATCTGGATCGAACGGTCCGTCCCCATGACCTTTCCGCCCCCGGTACTCAGGCCGAAAACGTTGTAATTCATGCAGGCATAATGCACCTGCCAGAAGCCCAGGTGCGGCGCGTAGGGAAACATATTCAGCACCCGGTAGTCTTCGCGGGTTCCAAATACGTCGCAAAGTCCAAAACCCGCGCGCTCCAGGTTGGCGAGGTCGTACCGGGTGAGCAGGAAAGGCACCGAGTCGGCAGAGCGCCCGGTGGTACTGATCATAAATACCGGGCGGTACTCGAATTCGAGATCGCGTTTCACGGCCGCGCGACCCCGGGCCATCGCCTTCAGGAAAACTTCCGGGCGTTTCTTAAGTACCTGTTCCTCGGGAACGAGCACGTAATCGCGGATGCGCTTCGGTCGTTCGTCCGTGTTAAGCAGATCCTGCTTGGTGGTGAAAGGGATCTTCTGGAGATCTGCGACGGACTGGATGTCCCCCGCAGTGAGGCCCTTCGCCTTGAATACATCGCGGTACTGCTTCGAGAAAGGAAGCACCTGCTTCTTGAGCAGGGTGTGCAGCATCCGCCCCTGCTCGTGACGGATGGCCGCAGCGGACTTCCCCTGCCAACGCGTGAATACATCATGCGCATTCATCCTGAACCTCCAATACGCCGTTGAATATATACCGGTAATAGGTGTCGGCGATTTCCTGTGGGCTACGCTCTCCTTCCGGGCGATACCAGGTAACGATCAAATTCAAGGTGCCAAAAATCATGAGGCGCAACAGGTGCAGGTCGGTATCGGGCGCGATGGCACCCCGGTCGGCGCAGCGCTTCAATAGATCGGCCCAGATGGTCTCGTAACTGTCACGTTCCTGAACCATCTGGCTGCGGGATTCCGCGCTCAAGTGGCGAAGGTCCTGTAGCAGCACGGCCGCGAAATCCTGGTTTTCCAAACTGACGCTCACGTGGGCACGAACGGCGGCCTTCAGTTGATCCAGGGGGAGCTCTTCACCGGCGATGACCGTTTCCACCGCATCGATCACGTAGCGAATACCCTGGTGCATGATCCCGAACAGGACCTCATCCTTGTTCTTGAAGTGGTAGTAGAGCGCGGCGGAGGTCACCCCCATGGAATCCCCGATGTTCCGGATCGAGGTGGATGAAAACCCCTTTCTACGGAAAAGCCGGGCGGATTCCCGCATGATTTCGTCCGCGCGATTCGAGTTATTTACGGTTTCCATAGTAGACCAACAAGGGGTTACCTATCAATTAGTAAGTATATTACTAATCAGTCAATAAGTTAGCAAGGGTAAATCGGAGACTTTTTCAATAGAAGGGTAAAATAAAGGGGATTTTGGATATCCTGGGTACGGTAGGAATATCTAGAGAAAGACGAAATTGAGAAATTTTCAGGTGTTCTGTGGCAATATTCACGCCGAATAAGCGTTTTTAGTTACTCAACCCAAAACGGAGAAGAACACGTATGAAACCTGTCGTAATTTTTTGCATCACGCTCTTGCTCGGCTGTGCCGGGCCTGGTTTTGCTCAGGAAAACAAATCGAAGGAAGCGAAGGCAGAAAAATCATCCAAGGCCCAGGAAGTCCATAAAAAAGGCGGTCAAGCAAGTGAGGGGAAGCACAAACCTGGTCAACGACCGGAAGCGAATCGCGGACCCGGCGGCGATCAGCGTGGTGGACCAGGTGCCCAGCGTGGACCCGGCGGTGACCAGCGCGGCGGACCAGGTGCCCGGCGTGGGCCCGGCGGTGATCAGCGCGGTGGACCCAGTGCCCGGGGTGGACCCGGCGGCGATCATCGTGGTGGACCAGGTGCCCAGCGTGGACCCGGCGGTGACCAGCGCGGCGGACCAG
>JAPYUI010000017.1:20371-42993 GCA_029936175.1 Kiritimatiellia bacterium | reverse complement strand
AAGTGGCAGAATTATCCAGTTGTGACAAGGGGGATTTTCAGTGTCGGCAACGGAGGATGGGGCCGTACTAAGACCGGCATGCGCAGCGGAAAAGCCGGGAAAGCGGGGTGCGTCCTCCTGGCGGTTCCCCTATGGGGCAGAGGACCACGAGGCTGAGCCCGATATAGGGGCCCACGCGAACATAATTCAGGACAATACCCGGGTTTCCAAAGTGCAAGTTCTGCTTGAACAACGCCCCGGGTTTCCTATGGTCCCCGCCGGTGTCTGGTGAGTACCACGCCTGATCTGTGAATTAATATTGAATACTAAACGGAGTACATCCATGTCAAAAGCACTGAATATCGGAATGATCGGCTACGGCTTCATGGGCCGGGCCCATTCAAACGGTTACAACCGCGTACCCAACTTCTTCGACACGGAATACGTACCGGTTCTCAAGACCGCATGCGCCCGAAACAAGGAAAAGGTGCAGGCCTTCGCCGACACCTGGGGTTATGAATCAATCGAAACCGACTGGCGCAAAATGCTCGAGCGAGACGACATCGACGCCGTCGACATTTGTGTCCCGAACAACCTCCACAAGGAAATGGCCATCGCGGCCGCGGAAGCCGGAAAGATGATCCTCTGTGAAAAACCGCTCGCCATGAACGCGGAAGAAGGCATCGAGATGTGCGAAGCAGTTGAAAAAGCCGGCGTGAAAAACACCGTCTGGTACAACTACCGCCGGGTCCCCGCCGTGACACTCGCCAAGAACATCGTCGACCGGGGCGACCTTGGCAAGATCTTCCACTACCGGGCCAACTTCCTGCAGGACTGGACCATCTCCCCGGATGTGCCACAGGGTGGGGCCGCGGTTTGGCGCCTGTCTGCGGAAGAAGCGGGTTCGGGGGTGACCGGCGACTTGCTCGCCCATTGCATCGACACCGCTATCTGGATCAACGGAAATATCACCTCCGTAAC
Organism: Kiritimatiellia bacterium; assembly: GCA_029936175.1. Taxonomy (GTDB): domain Bacteria; phylum Verrucomicrobiota; class Kiritimatiellia; order SS1-B-03-39; family UBA6053; genus JAPYUI01. The sequence goes on along the minus strand of JAPYUI010000017.1, from coordinate 42,033 downwards.
CGCGATGACCGAAACCTTCATCAAGGAACGCAAGCACCAGGACACCGGCGAGATGTTGCCGGTGAACATCGACGACGCCTGCGCCTTCCTTGCCCGTTTTGAAAACGGATCACTGGCCATCTTCGAGTCCACCCGTTACGCACGTGGCCACAAGGCCCTGTACACGCTGGAGGTAAATGGCGAAAACGGATCCCTGTCCTGGGACCTGCACGACCTCCACCACCTGAAGTACTTCAACCATGACGACGAATCCATTGTCCGGGGCTGGCGTGACATCCATGTGAGTGACGGCGAGCACCCCTACATGGATAAATGGTGGGTGCCCGGCCTGCAGGTTGGCTACGAGCACAGCTTCGTGCATCACGTCGCCGACTTCTGCAAGAGCCTGGAAACGGGCGAGGAATGCGGCCCGACCTTCCGGGATGCACTTGAGACACAGAAAGTCTGCGATGCCGTGCTGAACTCGGCCAAAAGCAAGAGCTGGGAAACCATCAACTGAGTCGACCCGACCGTTTCGTAAACGCCCCCGAAAGGCTTTTCCACCGGGGGCGTTTTTGTCCGCCACCATCCGCATGCTTTTCCTGTCCTTATTTCGCCGAATGAGGCCCCACTCGTATACCGGATGGCCGCGTACGGCGGAACGAATGCCGCCGTTGCAGTTCATCCTGTTCGCCCTCCTGGTCGCCATGCACCTGCCCGCCCACAACGTCCCCTGGCTGCACGGCAATGTCCCCGATGATGGTGATGGCGACGGCATGCCCGATGCATGGGAAACCCAATACGCCCTGAATCCAAATTTTCGGGGCGATGCAGAACGCGATGCCGATCTCGATGGTTTCAGCAATGTGGAGGAATTCCGCGGGCAGACCAACCCAAACGACGAGGGCGTACACCCGGACTGGTTCACCAAGCTCTATGTGCGTGAACTCAAGGGCGAGCAGGTGAGAATCACCCTGGTTGACGACCTGCTGGACACCAAGGGGGGCGTTTTTGAATTCAGCGGGAAGACCTATACGACGGATGGGCTGATGAAGGACGGCATCCGGGTGAAGGTAAAAGATATGGAAAAGCCCCTGTTCCTTCCCGCACAATCAAGAAGGCTGGCCTCCGACATTAACCGACGGGTCCGGAGCAGTGCGCCGAAAACCCCGTAGCCGCGCTCACGGAAATGCGGCCTGCACCCCGTCGAACACGGCCTGGGGGAGGCAGCTACCGGCCTGCCAGGATCAGCAACATGCGGCGAAGCGGCTCGGCAGCACCCCAGAGCAACTGGTCGCCAACGGTGAAGCAGGTCAGGTATTCAGGGCCGATGGTCATCTTGCGCAAGCGGCCCACGGATATATGCAGCTGACCCGAGACCGAAATCGGCGTAAGCTGGGCAAGCGTGGCCGCTTTCTCGTTGGGAACGAGCTGCACCCATTCGTTGGCCCCGGTAATCGCGGCTTCAATATCGGCAAGCGGCACGTCAGCATTCAACTTGATGGTCAGGGCCTGGCTGTGACAACGCATGGCACCAACGCGTACGCATTGACCGTCGATGGGGATAAACCGTTCGCCCTGTAAAATCTTATGGGTCTCGTTTTCACCTTTCCACTCCTCGCGCGTCTGGCCGTTATCCATGCAGCGATCGATCCAGGGGATCAGGCTCCCGGCAAGCGCGGTGCCGAATTGTTCCTGCGGAAATTCGGTACCACGCATTTTCCCGGAAACCACCTGCTCAAGCTCCAGCGCGGATTGCCCCGGCGTACAAGATCTACCCAGCACACCCATCTGCTGGATCAGCTCGATCATATTTTCAGCACCCGCCCCCGATGCGGACTGGTAGGTCATGCTCGATATCCATTCCACCCAGTTGTTGTTAAACAAGCCGTGAACGCCCATGAGCATCAGGCTCACCGTGCAGTTTGCGCCGATGAAATCCTTCACGCCGTTTTCAATCCCGCGATCGATGACCGCCCGATTCACCGGGTCGAGAATGATCAGGCTGTCTTCCTCCATGCGGAGCGAAGACGCCGCGTCAATCCAATAGCCCTCCCAACCGGCCGCACGTAATTGAGGGTGAACCACCCGGGTGTAATCGCCCCCCTGGCAGGTAACGATGGCGTCCAGACCCGCCAGAATGGCGATGTCGAATGCATCCTGCAGCGGCTGGGGGCCAACGCCGATATCCGGGCCGGCCTGTCCAGCCTGTGAGGTGCTGAAGAAAACGGGGCTAAGCCCGGAAAAATCGTTTTCCGCCTGCATCCGGTCCATGAGCACCGAACCGACCATGCCGCGCCAACCAATAAAACCGATGTTTTTCATGCGATTATCTCATTTTAACCCTGCTGAAACCTTCCATTCCTGCAAGGTCAAGGGGTTGCGAAACCCAGCAAAAGTCTCTATAATGTTCACTACTCAAGCTAAGCCAAAGAGTCGCTATGATAACCCTCCAACGAACGATTGCAACCGGCATCCTGCTGCTGGTTGCGGCAGCCGCACCGGCCGACAAGTACGAGCAACGGAAACGAAACCTCGCCCACAGGACCGCGGAGCGGCTGAAAAATGCCCAACTTCAGGAACTCAACTTTGCTGACGCCGATGTGCGCCAGGTAATTGAACAGCTGCTTGAACTGGGGCGGGAAGTCGATGGACAACCATTCAATGTCCTCTTCATGGATGGCCCGAATAAGCCCACGAAAAAAACCGCCGCCAAACCCCGGGCCGCCGCATTGGGTGGCTTCGAAAGTGGGGGTAAGAACATGGACGACCTCTTCGGCGTAAAACCCGTCGAACCGGTGGCGATGCCCTTCAACCCTGGGCAACGAATCACCCTGCACCTGCGCAGGGTCTCCATATGGGATGGCCTGAAGTACATTACCGAGATGGCGGGATTAACCTTCCGGGTCGACGGTAGCGTTATCGTGATCAAACGCAAAGGTGCCCGGGAGGACATCGTGACCAAGTTCTACCCGGTCGATCCAACCCTCTTCCAGGAGCGGGTCCGGACCATCCGGAACGCGCAATAGGAACACGGGGGCGAGTTCAACTTCCAGGCAAAATGGCAAGCAGGAAGACATTTAGCCGGGTGCAAGGAATATTCGTACACAGTACTTAGAAGCGGGTCGAAAAAAAACGGGGATTTCCGGTTAAAACCGCAGCTTCTTCTACTTTTTTAAAAAAAATGCCTTTCGCATAAGATAACCCACCCAGGCTGCAATAATGGCTATGGGGTTATTCTTGCCGAATTGCGCACTCGATGCGACGAGGAACCAGAGGGAGGCGGTACTGTGCCCGTATGTACCGTCCGAACAGGCACTTCCAACATGCAAAGCAACCGGGAGACTGCTCAATGCAGGCCTGAACAGGCCCAGACACCCCATCCTGGCTTTTACATTTGCGAATTCCCACGCTCATCCCGGGACGGGGTGTAGGACAACCTCCTACATGCAAATCACGCCATCGACCTCAATATGCCGCAGGACCGTTCTGGCACATGGACTGCTAAACAAGACCCCAAGCATTGCAAAGAAACCACATACCCCTGCGCCCCATGCGGATGTCGCAGGAGCCTTATAATAACAATACAAGGAGGAGAATATCATGAAAACATCCTACGAAAAATACGAATGGTTAAAGCGGAGCCCCCTGGTTATCCTCACCTGCCTGCTCAGCCTGGCCTTTTCGGCCGGCCAGGTATACGCACTGGATTCCGATGGGGACGGTATCCTCGACAGCATCGACCTTGACGACGATAACGACGGGGTCCTCGATGTAAACGAGATGGCTATTCCGGATCCCATCGCGGTAAACACCTGGATCAACCAGATCGGCGGAATTACCGCGGTCGGGAACACCCTGCACTTCAGTGCATCGGCACCCTCCAGCTGGAATTCAACCCTGACCTCCCTCGATTTCAGTGAAGTGGGGATCAGCGATGTCTACTCCCTGTCCTTCACCCTGGACCAGGGGGACATGAGCAACGTGCTCTTCGGGCTGAACAAGGCCGGGGAGGAAGCGGGCGAAAGTACGAGCTGGTCCAACATCGACTACGCCATCTACCTGCGCTCCGACGGCAGCCTCCGGATCTATGAAAACGGCTCGAACAAGTTGCGTTCCACGTATGCTGCCGGAGATGTCATCACCATCGAGATCCATGGCACCAGCCTGGAATACAAGAAGAATGGGGTCAGCCTCCGCACGGCCATCATCCCCAATGGCCAGGACTTCGCGATCGACACGGCCTTCCCCGGCGGTGCGCCATCCGACTACAGCATCTCCGGCATCGAGCTGAGCTCCGGCCTCCTCGCACCCGCCGACACGGATAACGACGGGATCGCGAACCACCTGGATACCGACAGTGATGGAGACGGCATTTCCGACCTGGTCGAGAGCGGACAATCGAGCGAGCTCTACGACACGAACAATGATGGCCGCCACGACGGGGTCGTGAACGTCACGGGCATAGCGGAGACCGCGGGCGCAGGCGTGGGCGTGAGCCCGGTCGACAGCGATAATGACGGGTTCTACGATGTAGTGGACCTGGACAGCGACAACGATACCCAGCCGGACTTCAACGAGAACATCGCCGGGACCAACCCGGCGGACGCCACATCGATCCTCCGGATCGACATCCAGCGCAGCGACTATGGTCAGGAATCCCACCTGGTGTTCGCCTCGGTGCCCGGGCGGACCTACACCATCGAGGTCCGGGTCAACCTGAAGGACGATACCTGGAGCCCGGTCCACTCCGGCCTGGTCGGCAACGGCAACCCCATCGCCATCCCGGTCACCGGCGGGCCTGACCGGGCCTGCTATCGCCTCGGCGTAGCCCAGCTCTAAGCCGGCCGGCACCCGGCAGCCCGGTGGATGAAACCCCGGGCCCGGGTGCGGCAGTACCCCCTCCCCTGGTCCCCGCCGGGTTGCGCCTGGACTCGCGCCCCCTTGTGCCGGGCTATCCTCACGGTTTTTCCGGGCCTTGTTGAAGAACTCGGCTCAAGGTCTGGGAAAGACCTATCCGCCGTCCTATCGCTTGCTCGTACGCAAGGCGGATGTGGATCGTGCCGGAACGAGTGCCCATCTCGCCCGTGCCCGGTACGCCCCTGCTCATGCGCCCCACCCTGGAGCACAGGCTTGATTCGGGTCAGGATTTGGATTTGGGGGTGGTTGACAGAGAGCCGGAATTCCCATAACTCGGTCACCTAATCTCGACATTCAGGAAAACGCATCATGTACAGTGCATCAGATTTACGCAAAGGCTTGAAAATCGAAATCGACGGCGAGCCCCACCTCGTGGTGGACTTCCAGTTCTCCAAACCGGGAAAAGGCCAGGCGCTTTACAAGTGCAAACTGAAAAACGTGAAAACCGGCGCCCAATTTGAAAAAACCTATCGCTCCGTCGAAAAGATCGGCAAACCGGATCTCCGTGACAAAGACATGAGCTACTCCTACCCAGACGGAATAAACTATGTGTTCATTGACCCCAACACCTATGACCAGGTGATCGTGGATGCAGACGTGGTGGGCGACATGAAAAATTTTCTTGAAGAGGACATGAACTGCAAAGTGCTCTTCCATAACGACACGCCCCTGGAGATCACCCTGCCCAACTTCGTTGAAAAAACCATAGAGGAAACGGAGCCCGGTGCCAAAGGCGATACCGCGACCAACGTGACCAAGCCGGCCAAGATTGAAAATGGCTATGAGCTACGCGTGCCCCTTTTTATCAATATCGGCGACACCGTGCGCGTCGACACGCGTACCGGAGAATACACTGACCGCGTAAGTAAGGGATAGACGTTAGCCCGGGATACTTGAAATACAGGGAAGCAGGCCAACCGGGAACCCCGTCGTTCGGCATTTTATTGATCCGCTTCATCTTGCGTACCCAATGCCGACGGAGCAGTGGAACCACCAGGAAGCTGCATCAATCCAATTCAGTCAGTCAGTCAGTGGTTTTGAAAGGAAAGGAGCTAGGGACCCGTGCCTAATACAGACCGCCGCAAGGGCATGTTGGAGCTCCGCAGCCGACTGACATGGGCCGTTCGCCGCTTCTTCCACCTGGCAGGTTACCTGGAGATCGATACGCCGGTGCGGGTGCCGACACCCGCCATGGAGCTGTACATCAATGCGGAGCCTTCCGGCGAAGGCTTTTTGCGGACCTCGCCTGAGCTGCATATGAAACGCCTGTTGGCAGCAGGCCACGAAAAGATCTTTCAGATCGGGCCCTGCTTTCGCGCGGGTGAGGCGGGTACGCACCATCGGCCTGAGTTCACCCTCCTGGAATGGTACCGCACGGGAACCGATGCTGCGGGTATTTTGGAAGAAACCAAAGCACTCCTGCACTTTGTGGCTGGAGAACTCCACTTGCGAGAGAAAGACCTGAGTGCATGGGAGATACTGGAGGTGGCCGAGGCCTTTGAACACCATGCGGGCTGGAATCCGCTAAGGGATTTCGATGCGGATCGCTTTGACCAGGACCTGGTGGACAAAATCGAACCTGCACTTTCGCGCGAACATCCCGTGGTTTTGCAGCACTATCCCGCCGAACGGGGAGCCCTCGCCCGCCTGAAACCAGCAGACCCCCGCGTGGCCGAACGCTGGGAACTCTATCTAGATGGCCTGGAAATCGCGAATGCCTATTCCGAGTTGACCGATACCGACGAGCAACGTCGGCGCTTCGCATCATGGGGACGGGAACGCGCGCTTATGGGTAAAGAAGTATACGACCTGGATGAAGATTTTCTCGCGGCTCTCCCGCATATGCCCGAAGCCGGCGGCATTGCCCTGGGCATGGATCGCCTTACCATGTTCTTCTGCGATACGGATGACATCCACGACGTCATCGCCTTCTGATGAGAGCACCGCCGGACGTGGCCGAGTCGCACAATAGAGCCTATGCATTCAAAATAATATTTGAAATAACGAGACGCTAGGGCTCGAGACGTTCAATCGCGACGATCACCCCATCGGTGCCGAACTCAAGGCGGAGAACCTCGTATTCCCGACGGGTCTTCGCATTGACCCAGACATCCTGACTTGTCGGGTGCGAGCGCTGCCCATTACTACCGTTGACGTAGACCGTGGCACGGGCCTGCTGCTGCTCGTAGCGGATCTCCTCGTTCACGTAGGACCACACCTCGACGGAGCCCCCCTCAGCTTGACGCGCATATTTACGGTCGGGCTTATCCAGCGCAATGAAAGCCATGTCCCGGGTGAAACCGAGCTCGACTTCACCTTGCTGCACCTTGGCTTGCACCTCCGGCGAGAAGGCCTTAAACATTTCCGGATACTGCTTAATCCGACTGGTCGGCGTGGTACAGGCCGTGAAAAATAAACCGGCCGAGGCCAGCAGGAACAGTGCGATCAGGTGACGTTTCATACCCCTCACCATACCCCTGCTGCCCAGGGTTTTACAACCGAAATTACGGGGCTTGAAAAGCACATGAAATCGACCCTAAAAAAGGGCTAAAACACTCCTTATTAAGCTTGTTGATTTCCCGCGGAACATGCTAGGATAAGCGGATATTCTCAGAGGGGTTTTTTCATTCGTAACCCTATGAAACATAAGGGTTTGCAATTTCTTTCAATCGGCGAAATTTCAAGCGTTAATTTAATTTTTACAGGATAGGTCTATGACGGCAAAAGAAGACCCGGATAAGAAAATTCCGGCCCCCGAATCAGGCGAATATACCAGCGAAAATATCCAGGTTTTGGAGGGCCTTGAAGCCGTCCGAAAACGCCCGGCTATGTACATCGGCGACACGGGCTCTCGAGGCCTCCACCACTGCGTATACGAGGTGGTGGACAACAGTGTCGATGAGGCCCTTGCTGGACACTGCAGCCATGTCAGGGTCAGCATGAACGTCGATGGATCCATCACCGTGTATGACGACGGGCGGGGGATACCGGTAGACATGCATCCCACGGAGAATAAATCCTCACTGGAAGTCGTTTTAACCATCCTGCACGCGGGGGGAAAATTCGACAAATCCAGTTACAAGGTTTCCGGCGGCTTGCATGGGGTGGGCGTATCCTGCGTAAACGCACTCAGCCTCTGGCTCGAAGCCGAGGTGCGACGCGACGGCCATATCTGGCACATGCGTTTTGAACGCGGCGATACCGTCGGCCCCCTGGAAAAGATCGGAAAATGCAAGGACACGGGCACCAAGATCACCTTCATGCCCGACCCGGAGATCTTCACCACCTCGGAATACAGCTACGATACCCTGGCCAACCGCCTGCGCGAACTGGCTTTCCTGAACCGCGGCATCGAGATTACCCTGAAACAGGGGCACCCGGAACGAAGTGAAATCTTCAAGTACGATGGGGGCATCAGGGAATTTGTAGAGCACATTAATCTAAAGAAAACCCCGATGTATGACGAGGTAATCTATTTCGAAAAAGAAAAAGAAGGTGTAGTGGTCGAGGTTGCCTTCCAGCACAGTGACAGCTACAACGAAACCCTGTTCTCCTTCGCAAACAATATCAACACCATCGAAGGCGGCACCCACCTGAGCGGATTCCGCACCGCACTGACCCGTACGGTCAACGCCTACGCAAAGGCCAATAAAATAATCAAGGATGATAAAACCATGTCCATGGGCGGTGACGACATCCGGGAAGGCCTGACCGCTGTCATCAGCGTGAAGGTGCCGGAGCCCCAATTCGAGGGTCAAACCAAGACCAAGCTGGGCAACGGTGAGGTGGACGGGATCGTTCAACAGGTCATCAACGAAAATCTGGGCAACTTCCTGGAAGAAAACCCGGCCGTCGGGCGTCGCATGATCGAAAAAGCCGTCCTGGCCGCAACCGCGCGCGAAGCTGCGCGCAAGGCGCGGGATCTCACGCGCCGGAAAGGTGCCCTGGACAGTGGTTCCCTCCCCGGGAAACTCGCCGACTGCTCTGAAAAAGACCCCGCCAAGTCAGAAATTTTTATCGTGGAGGGGGACTCTGCGGGCGGATCGGCCAAGCAGGGTCGCAACCGGCGATTCCAGGCCATCCTGCCGCTTCGCGGAAAGGTCCTCAACGTGGAGAAAGCGCGTCTCGACAAGATTCTCGCCAACAATGAGATCCAGACCATGATCACCGCGATTGGGACCGGGATCGGCAAGGATGAATTCAACATCGAGAAGGCCCGGTACCACCGCATCATCATCATGACCGATGCGGACGTTGACGGCTTGCACATCCGGACGCTCATCCTGACTTTTTTCTATCGCCAGATGCACGAACTGCTCAAGCACGGCTACGTCTACATTGCCCAACCCCCCTTGTACAAAATAAAGAAGGGCAAGAAGCAGACCTACGTGGAAAACGATGAGGAGCTCACCAAGATCCTCATCGACCTCGGCGCAGAGAAGCTGGCACTCGCGGACATGAACGGGGAGGAACTGGTCGGCAAAGATCGAATCAAGGAGCTACTCGCCCTGCTTGCGGAACTGGAAAGTATCGCGGATGGCGTCAGACGCCTCGGCATAAATTTTGACGAATATATTCAACAGGTTCGAGAAGATGGCAGCGTACCACGCTACTGCGCAAGTGTGCGCCAGGACGACAAGGTGGAGTACACCTTCCTCTACTCCGAGGCAGAACTTCGCAGCTTCAACCAGGCTGCAGAAGAAAAATATGGCGAGAAGGTACAATTCATCAGCGACCATTCCAGTCCCGCGCATGCCGAAGCCGTACAAATAAAATGGGAGGAGATCTTCTCTGCCAAGCAGATCGAGGAGTTGAATCACCAGTTGGCCGCCTTCGGGTTAAAGCCGGAAACCCTGGCCACAAACGACAACCCGGTCTACACCGTCCTCCAACTGGAAAGCAGCGCAGATCCCACCCCCCTCCACTCGCTGCTGGAACTGATGAACAGTGTGCGCGAAATCGGGCAGAAAAACATCAGCCTTCAGCGATACAAGGGGCTGGGGGAGATGAACCCGGAAGAACTCTGGGAAACAACCCTTGACCCCGCCAAGCGCCGACTCATCAAGGTGAAGGTCGAAAATGTCGCTGCAGCGGAAGAGGTCTTTGTCACCCTCATGGGTGATGAAGTGGCACCGCGCCGAATTTTTATCGAGGAAAACGCGCTCAAGGTGCGGAACCTCGACATCTGAGATAGTCCCAGCCCTTTCAGTTAACACGCAAAATGAATCACCCTTATGGCCGACAACGAAAATCCAAATCCTGAACTGCCCGAAGAGCAGTTCGAATACGTCAATATCGAAGAAGAAATGAAGCGTGATTACATCGACTATTCCATGTCGGTGATCATTGGGCGCGCCCTCCCCGACGCCCGTGACGGGCTGAAGCCGGTAAACCGGCGCATTCTTTTCGCGATGCAACAGGGCGGCTGGGTCCACTCGCGGCCCTTCGTCAAGTGCGCACGCGTGGTGGGTGACGTGATGGGCAAATACCATCCGCACGGCGACTCCGCAGTCTACGACACCCTTGTCCGGATGGCCCAGGACTTCTCCATGCGTGACCCCCTGATCGACAAGCAGGGCAACTTCGGCTCCATAGACGGTGACCCCGCGGCTGCCTACCGATACACCGAGTGTCGCCTCAAGCGCCTCGCGGAGGAAATGCTTGCCGATATCGACAAACAAACCGTCACCATGCGGCCGAACTTCGACGAGAAGTTGATGGAACCCACCGTGCTCCCTGCACGGCTCCCCAATCTGCTGGTTAACGGAAGCACCGGTATCGCCGTAGGTATGGCGACGAATATCCCGCCTCATAACCTGAACGAAATCATCGATGGAACCATTCACCTGATCGACCACCCGGATGCCGATACCCGGGCCCTGATGCAATTCGTCAAGGGTCCCGACTTCCCCACCGGTGCCCTCATCCGGGGTGCGGGCCAGATCTACAGGATGTACGAAACCGGGCGCGGGCTCATTCGCATCCGCTCCAAGGCGCACATCACCGAAGACGACAAGGGTAAAGAGCGGATCATCATCAACGAGATCCCCTACATGGTCAACAAGGCCAACCTGATCACGAAGATCGCCCAACTGGTCAACGAGAAGAAAATAGATGGCATCTCCGATGTGCGGGACGAGTCTGACAAGGACGGCATCCGTGTCGTGATCGAGATCAAGCGAAATGCCATGGCGAGCGTGGTCCTGAACAACCTCTACAAGCAGACCTCCATGGAAAACACCTTCGGCGCGATCATGCTGGCCATCGACAAGGGCCGCCCGAAGGTCATGAGCCTCAAGCAACTGCTGCAGTGCTTCATCGACCACCGCTTCGAGGTCATTACCCGGCGTACAGAATTTGAACTCGCGAAGGCGAAGGCACGCGCACACATCCTCGAAGGCTTGTTGATCGCCATCGACAACATGGACGACGTGGTCAAGATCATCCGCGACTCCCAGAACCGAGACGAAGCGCGGGAAAGACTGATCGAACGCTTTAAACTCTCCGAACTGCAGGCGAACGCTATTCTCGACATGCGCCTGTATCAACTCACCGGCCTGGAGCGCGAAAAGCTCGAAGCCGAATACAAGGAAATCATGGCGCGCATCGAGTACCTGGAAGGTTTGCTCGCGGACTCTGAAAAAATCTACCAGGTCATCAAGGAAGACCTCCGCAACGTGCAGAAGACCTACGGATCCGAACGCCGCACGGAACTCACCGCAGACGATAGCGAAATCAACATCGAAGACCTGATCGAAGATCGACCCTGCGTAATCACGGTGAGCCATGCGGGCTACATCAAGCGCGTGCCACTTGAAACCTACCGCGAACAACGGCGTGGCGGCAAAGGGGTCATGGGCATGACAACCCGGGAGGACGATTTTGTGGAAAACATCTACAGCGTATCGACCCATGACTACATCCTTGTCTTCACCCAGAACGGCCGCGTCTACTGGAAGAAAGTCTACGAGGTTCCGGAGTCCTCGCGGGTCGGCCGAGGAAAAGCGATTATCAACCTGATCGACTTCAAGCCCGAGGAGAAAGTCGCCACCATGATTCGCGTACGCGAATTCTCTGAAGATCAGCACCTGGTCTTTGCCACCCGTAACGGCGTGGTCAAGAAGACCTGCCTGGCGGCCTTCAAGAACCCGCGAACGGACGGCATCTGGGCGATCAACATCGACGAGGATGATGAATTAATCGATATCAAGATGACCTCTGGTGACGACAGCGTCATCCTGGTCACCCGCCAGGGAAAGTCGGTCCGCTTTCATGAGACCCGCCTGCGCAACCAGGGTCGAAATACCCGCGGCGTACGCGGCGTTACCCTGGGGCCCAAGAACGATGCGGTTGTCGGGGTCGCGGTCGTGGCCCCGGCGGGCTACCTCATGGTGATGTGCGAAAAGGGGTATGGCAAACGCACCGAGCTGGGGGAATTCCCCGAGAAAAACCGCGGAGGAAAGGGCGTGATCGCCATTATCACCTCTGGACGTAACGGTCCGGTGGTCAGCGCGCATACCGTCTTTGACGGCGATGCGATGATGCTGATCACCCAGGAAGGCCAGATGATTCGTATGGGTGTAGCCGAGACCCGGGCACTCGGTCGGAACACGCAGGGCGTTCGCCTGGTGAGCCTGCGCGACAACGACAAGTTGATCAGCACCGCGCGTATCGCCGAGGAAGAGGCCGAGATCGCCGATGCCAAGATCGAACAAAAAGACGCTGCGGATAAAGCGATGGCGGATGCCGAGGCAGCATTCGAGGTGAATGAAGCGGACGAGTTGGAAGCCGGGTCCGACGCGGCAGAGGAAGACCCAGGCCCCGAGGGGGAATAATACCGGGAACCTGGGCAGCCTGTTCCTCGCAGCACCCGTGATGCCCGCTTGGGTTCGATGCATAGGAGTTCGACCGGGACTGTGCAGCAGACCGAGTCCCGGCTACTCGACCGCCTTGATGACACACCGGTCCACGCCGCCGCGCGCATTCCAAACCTTATCCACTTTCAACTGTGGATTCGTATTTACCGATTTAAATATCACCTCTACGGCCACATCACCGAGTGGGGGATCGTTGCTTCCATCCGAAATACGGCGGAAATCCTTGAGCGGAATACGCGCTTCAACCCAGCGATTCTCCACGCCATGCCCGTGCAGGTCCCCGTTGGTATACGTGTAAACCGCTTCCGGGGGCTTGCCGGGTTGAAAGGTGCGGGTCGTTATGGAAATCTGATACGGCTTCGACACATCAATCCTGTAATTAAACCCCAGGTTGCTGTCCTCATGAATGGCGAAGAGTCCATTCGCATCCGGGGGCACGGAAACGGTGTAATGCACGCCATCCTTCTCGATCTTTTTTTCCGCCTGCATAAACCCTTTGGACCCCTTCGGTTGGACATGCTCCTCACCATTCCAGTTACCCGAGCCCTTGGCATACTCCTTCTGCGGTTCGTCGAAATTCTCCTGCCAGGTCCCGGACGGCCGTGGAATATCCCGCAACTGCATGTCACCCGCTCCGATAAGCACGTACTCGCCCTGTTTCACATCAACCGATTGATCCTGCTGGTGATGCCGCACCTGAATCACCCCCTCAAACACGGCCAATTCGGTGCGCTCCTTGCCAACCATGGCGGAAAATTGAGTGCCCACGACCGTCGCGGTTGCGCATTCAGTCCGTATCAGCATCTCGTTGTTTTCCTTCTGACTGGATACCGTGGCACTTAGACTCCCACGCCGCAACATCAGGTCTTTGCGTGTCGCCTGCTTGTTGACCAAGACAGATTCCTGCCAGAGGCGAACGACCGTGCCGTCGTCGTAACGTAGCGCGGCCGCGCTGCCCGGGAGAGGTGTTTTCAGTACGTAGTTTTGTCGAAGCGTATCGCCCACACCCAATTCGATCCGCTCGCCCTGACCATTCTCAATGATGACTTGCCCCTCGACCCGTTCCAGCCGGGCCAACTGTGGGTCGGGATCGCGATCCATCATCAAAAAACCACCGAGGCCCATGGCGAGGATCAATCCGGCCGCCATGGCAAAGACCCGCCTCATGGTTTTAGGCTTGGGCGCAGGGAGCACCGTGGTGGGCTTCTTCGTGATCTGGGTAAAGGTAATGGACTTGCCTTCTGCCGCACCCGCTTCTGCCTCGACCAGGCAAGACAGTTCTACCTCAAGGTCGACGTACTGCATATAGAGCTGACGCGCCTCGGGATACCGGGTGAGGTGCTCCTCAAGAATCACTTTCTCATCATCGCTGAGCATGCCTTCGAACAGCTTGCTTAGCAGGCGATGGAGGTAGTCGTAGTCCTCGGCTCTCATCAACTTCTCGCTCATAGCGCCCATCCCTGCGACTCGAGTTTGTTGTTCACGCACCTGATGAGCTTCTGGCGGATGCGATGCATGACGAGATAAAGTGAATTGGCTGTTCGGTTCTGCCGAGCCGCGAGTTCTTTGAGCGCGATGCCCTTGCTGAAGCGGTCGATGAGTAACTCGCTCGATTTCTCATCCATCGAGGCCATGCAGTCGTTGAGCGCTTCCCGGCCCGCTTCGAACATCTCGTCTTTTTCGATTCGCTCCGTGGCAATCGTCTCAATCAGTTCGTCGGCAAAATATTTGGTCCTGATCGCATATTTTTTCCGGTGCTTGAGCACCTCAAAATAGGCAAATTTGCGGGCCCAGGGCAAAAAGGGCCGCTCCTGGTCGAACTGGTCGAATTTCTGCCAAAGCAACCGGGCGGTCTCCTGGAGTACGTCCTCCGCCTGATGCCGGTCTGGAAGCAAGGTCAGGATATAGCGCAATAAATCCAGGTGAACCCTGGAATAAAGGGCTGCAAATTCATCTTTTTCAACGCGTTCTGCCATGTTCAGGGGCCGATCGTAGCCGGGTTCTTTATTCTATTCCACTCGAAGAGGGGCTTTCTTTCATACGAAAATGAAGGGATTTTCCCATGCCCCCTGGTGATTTCGCAGCCCAACGTTACGCCGGCAGACGAGGGATAGGCTTAACGCGGTCACACCTTCTCCTCCTTCACCCCATCCTCGTCGTAAAACACCCGCGACAAGCGCAAGTCGGTGGGGAACACACTGGGTTTGTACACCGAGATGCCCATTAGCATGCGGACGCACTCCTGCAGGCCTTCGGTCATCGCCGGATGCGGATGAATCAACTCGGCTAAATCGCGGGCGGAACGATCCTGCTTCATCATCAGCGACACCACTTCGATCGCGGTTGAAGCATGCACGCCCAGACAGCGCATCCCGAGAATTTTCATGGCACTGTCATCGGTGACCAATAATTTGATGTATCCATCGGTCGCCCGCATGGCGATGGCACGATTGATCAGGGCGTAGCTGTACATGGCCACGCGATAGGGGATCTTCCCGGCCTGGGCCTGCTGTTCGTTCATCCCGATAGCCGCGATCTCCGGGTCTGCAAAAATAATGGTCGACATGTTGTTGTACGAGAGCGGTTCGGTTACGCGACCGAACATTTTCTCTACCGCGTAACGGCCCTCGACCTCCCCGACATTAGCCAGGGCCACATCATAGGTGATGTCGCCAGCTGCATAAATATGCTTTACCGATGTCTGGGTATTGTCGTGCACAACATACCCGCACTTGTCGAGGGAGACCCCCGCATTCTCGATCTCGAGTCGATCCGTATTGGGGATCCGCCCGATAGAGATCAGCGCCCGCTCGACGGGAATCGTCTCCACTCCACCGGTTTCATGCTTGATGGTATATTCCACCTGCCCATCAACGACCTCCATGCCAATGAAGGTTGCCCTATGGTGAATGGTTACTCCCTTGGCCTCGAGATTGGTTGAACAAACGCGGGAGATATCCGGATCCTCAAAGGGCAGAATGCGATCCTGACGATCGATGACGTTTACCTTGGTCTTGCCGAAGTTCGCGAAGATCGTGGCGAACTCACAACCGACCACGCCGGCACCGAGGATAACCAGGCTCCGGGGGAATTCCTTGAGTTGCATCAGGTGATCGGAGGTCATGATGTAGTTTCCATCCACGGGCAGGGAATCGAGTACGCGCGGACGACTGCCGGTCGCGAGGAGGAAATGCTCCGCCTGGATCTCCCGCGACTGGCCGGATTCCTTGCTCGAAACGTAAACCGTATGCGGATCCACAAACGAAGCGGTCCCGCGCACCCATTCGATTGTTCCCGGACAGAGGTGATCACGGTTCAACTCGACCAATTGGCGCTTCATCTGGGCGACTTTTTCGTCGATTGCAATTTCTGTGGCATGGAGAACCTGGGCGTAATTAAGTGAAACCTCTTCCGCAATGAAGCCCCGGTCGCGGCGGGTCGCGATCAGGTAATCCTTGGACAGTTCCCAGAGCGTCTTGGAAAAAAGAACCCCGTGATGTACCCCCGCACCGCCGATCTCACCCTTCTCGATCAGGCAGACTTTCTTGCCGAAATCCCAAGCGCGAATCGCCGCCGCATAACCGGCAGGCCCCGCTCCAATGATGCAAAGGTCGTATTTTCCCATGCGGAAGTTCTGACCAAAATGAGGGGCGATTGACAGTTAAAAGGAGCATGGGGTTCCCAGGTTGGACTGGCGCATCCGGCATCTCGACCGTGGCCCACAGGCGGGGAATCCACCATAGCACAACGAGGTCAACTACTCCGAAGGGAAGTCGTACACCCGTTCAAACAACGCCACGAGCATCAACCCCGTAGCCTCCTCCTCGGGACCCTCAACCTGAATATGAACCGTCATCCCGTATTCGAGGCCCAAAGACATAATACCAACCATGGTGAAGATATTACATTGATGCAGGTCGTTCCGGATGCGTATAGTCCCCTCGTAACCCTGAAGAGCTTTAATGATCACAGCGGTGGGCCGACAGTGAATACCCTGCCTATTCCGGATGGTCGAAAGTGTCTCATACATGCCGGTTTCCTGAACCCGTTTTCAGCATAATAACCCGCCGAAAGGCAATCATTTCAAAGACTTTTCATGGCACTGGAAGAAATCGATCTGGACCTCAGCAAAACATCCATGCCGAGCGACGTGCAGACCCTGATCATGGAAGCGGAAAAACGGGTAACCGATTTTTTTGAAACCGAGGCCAATAAACGTTTTCCCCGTTATCTGCCCAGCGACTTTGTGACCTGCTACGAGGTGCTGGAAGCCATCACGCGCAAGCAACTCGCCCTCGGAAAGGTCTTCTGCGAGTGGGGAAGCGGCTTCGGCGTCGCGGCCTGTATTGCATCCATGCTGGGATATGAGGCCTACGGGATAGAAATCGAGGCACAATTGATCGACGCGTCACGGGCATTGGCCACGGACTTCGACCTGCCGGTCGAGTTTGTATGCACAAGCTATATTCCCGAGGGCTACGACACCTATTCAACCGGCAGCGACGAGTCCGCCCTGACGAATGACATGTATCTACTCTCCGAACGCGATAACCGTCCCGAACCCGTGTACACCGGATTGTCCTGCGAGCCGGCCGACATGGATATTTTTTACGTTTACCCCTGGCCGGGGGAACTGGATATGATGGCGAATTTGTTCGAGGTGGTCGCCGTCGAAGGGGCGCTCCTGATTACCTATCAAGGTCCGGATGAAGCCATCGTCCATCGCAAGAGGGCGTAAAAGCATGCGAGCATGGCTATAAAGGACCGAGGGAGCAGCTGGGGCGTCGAAACCCTTGCTACGCGTATTTTTCCCGGACCCAGAGGCCGATTAAGTGGCCGGCCTTCTCGGCGCGGGCTTCGCGCTCCACGGTGTTCGTTTGTGCCTTCTCTTCGATCGCAAGCAGATCGAGATACTCGACACCCTCAAGGTTCTGTACGGCGGTGGAACAATCCGCTGGTTCGCCCAGGTCGATGAGCAGCAAGGGCTTGCGCGCCTGTTCCACATGTTCCGAAAACAAAACGGGATGCGGAGCGGCGGTCGCGGTAATCACCCCGGCCACGTTTTCCATCAGATGCATGAGGTCATCCAGCCCGGTGGCAAATCCGCCGACCTCCATGGCCAGGTTCAAGGCGTTGTCCGGGCAGCGGCTGGCAACCCGAACCGGCATTTTACCCCGCTTGCCCAGGTAACGAGCAACCGACGAGGCCAGCGAACCGGAGCCGATGACCGCGACCGGATCTTCAGGCCCCATGCGGTTGACCATCTGCCGAGCAGCCAGGCCACCCAGCGAAGTCAAATTCGCGTCGATACCGCTTTCCTTGCGGGCGCGACGCCCCAGGGAGACCCCTTGCTGGAAAATCCGGTCCAACTCCTGTCCGTTTACACCCTGAATCAGGTGAAAATCCTTGTAGGCCTGGCGCACCTGACCCATAATCTCAAGCTCGCCAAGGATACGACTCTCCAGGCCGCCCGCGATGCGCGCAAAACGCTCCACCGCCTGGGCCTCGGACCATTCATGCCGGATACGGACCCCTTCCAGGTCGGGCAGGCGATAACCGTAAACCTCCAGGCGCTGGCAGGTGGCCAGCACCAGTACGGGGCTTTCCCCTTCCGTCCGGAGACGACGCAGCGTCGACTCGCGAAACTCCTCGCGGTCGAGGAGCAGTTCCCAAGCTTTAAACCGGTTCTCTTGATTCGTTTGGTGCATTCGAGTTAATTACGTTAAGGCGCCACTGTACATGACTTGATTTTACACTTATTCAAGTAAAAAGGGGTGGGCAGAATGCCTGATATTCCGCGGTATTTTTGAACTTTCATCTCTTTAACATACGCGGATAACATGACCCGTTCACGTACGAATTCATGACTTTTCGTTCATAATTGATGGCACTTTGGCCGGCGGTACTCGATTCGACTTGCGATGCGGCCAACTTGATCCAAACTGGGATATGCTGCGCATCCTCCAATTTCTCGACCGGGCTGCGACTCACCTGGCGAAAGTCCTGATCCGGATCTACCAGTACACGATTTCGCCCTTGATTTCCACGATCCAGGGCCCCGATGGCGGGTGCAGACACGAGCCGACCTGCTCCCGCTACGCCATGGAATGTTTTGGTATTCACCCCTTCTTTAAAGCCTGTAGGCTCACCATATCCCGCATCTTTCGTTGTAATCCATGGGCACCCGGCGGATACGACCCCGTTCCCCCTCCAGACCGGAAACCCTAAAATACCGGGCTTTTTAGTGAATTGCAAAGCCATCATTTTATGCTAAAAGCTCCCCTTTCATAAACGGCACGAGGCCTGTTCCCGTCCATAACCCTTGGAGCTCAGAAAATAGTTGAAACCAGAATCACAGCATGTGGACCGCATAGAAGATATACAGGGCCGCAAAGACCACCGCCAGATAGCCATTAATCGGGTCGGCATTTGCGACGTCCAGATTCCCCTGACAATTTCTGGAATCGAAAAGGACCCCGCCGCGACGCAGGCAGTCCATGCGAAGGCTGACCTCAGTGTCGACCTTGTCTCCGAAAACAAAGGCATCCACATGAGCCGGATGATCGAATCGCTGCTCGATATGCCCCAACCCTTATCGCCCGCCCATCTCAGCGAAGTGCTGGAGGACCTGCGCGAACGCCAGGACGCCACCCGGGCCGAACTCAGCTTCCATTTTGATTATTTTCTGACTCGCATCGCACCGGTCAGCAAGAGAGCGGCACCGCAAGCGTACCGTATTGGGCTCAGCGGAAGCCTGGATCCGGAAGGTTTCCGCATCTTTCAACAGGTGGACGTGCTCGTGAAAACCCTCTGTCCCTGCAGCAAGGAAATCAGTGACTACGGTGCGCACAATCAACGAGGCTGTATCCGTATCCGCCTGGAGCACGATCATTCAAAACCGATCACGATCTGCCTGGAAGAGATAATCGAGCATGCGGAATCCTGCGCATCCTCACCCCTTTTCCCGATCCTCAAGCGCAGTGACGAGCGCCACGTGACGATGCTCGCCTATGACAACCCGCGCTTCGTGGAAGACGTCGTGCGTGAAGTGGTCGCGGGCCTAAAGAACGAGCACCGCTGTGTCGCGTATGATGTCCGGGTAACAAATTTCGAGAGCATTCACGCACACAATGCGTTTGCATCTATAACGGACACGCCGGAAACCGGAGCGTAGGCCGGCTTGGCGGGGACGACAGGGACCCAAGGTTCTCTACAAAACGAACTTGGGGCACTGGCCCATGAAGGCCGCCGGGTTCTCGTAGAACACCTTGTGCACCTGCGTTTCGCTGTGTCCTCGCCGGCGCATCTCCAGCGCCGCCTTCGGTACCGCCAGCGGATCACTGATCCCCCAGTCGCAGGCGCTGTTCATCCAGATGTTCTCCGTGCCATACATCTCGATAATGTCGATGGCGCGGTTGGCGGTCAATTTGGACTCGGGATACAGGGTCATGCCCGCCCACATGCCGGCATCCTTGACCACGCGGACGGTATGCTCTTCGACATGATCAATGATCACGCGCTCAGGCCTGATGGCTGAATGGTTTTTCAATGCATCCACGATGAGCCTGGTGCCCTTCAACTTGTCCTCCAGGTGAGGCGTATGCACCAGGATCAACTGGTCGTGATCCGCCGCCAGTTGGATATGCTTTTCGAGCACGACGAGCTCATTGCGGCTGTTTTTATTCAAACCGATTTCACCGATGCCGAGCACGGTGGGCTTCTGCAGGAACTCCGGGATCAGCGCCAGGACCGCATCTGCGAGACCCACATCTTCAGCCTCCTTGGGGTTGATGCACATCCAGGAAAAATGCTTGATCCCGAACGTGGCCGCACGTTGCGGTTCGAAGCCGGTCAGCAGGCTGAAATAATCATAGAAACCCTGCTCGTTCGATCGATCGTAACCGGCCCAGAACGCGGGTTCATTGATCGCGACGCAACCGGCCAGGGCCATGCGCTGGTAGTCATCGGTGGTCCGGCTGACCATGTGGCCATGAGGCTCGATGTACTTCAAGTCTCCACCTCCGGGCTGAAGGCCCCCGCTGCCCCCTTGGTGTGCGCCTCGGCAATCGGCTCCTCACTCGGATCGCTCAGGGCGAGCAGGACCTTCGCCGCACGATCCGCACCCGGTTCATCCAACAAATTAAGGCCCTCGAAAAAGGCGCGCACGCGATAATCATCCGCTTGATCATGCCGCTCGAGTCGGTCCAGGAAGGCCGCAATGTCGAGCAGTTTTGCCCGGGCTTCCATGAACCCGTGGTCCACCAGATGCACATTCGATTCAGGAGGTTGCTTCATACGGGCAGGCTAGCAGGCTGCGACATCATTGCAACCCCGCTTAAACGTTTCAATGAATCCATAATATGCTAAGTTCAACCATGCGTTTCTCCCTACTCATTCTCCTGTTGAGCGGCACGGCCCTTCAGGCAGCAAGTCTCCCACGCTGGACGGCCGATACGCGCAGGGCCTGGTGGACCCGACATGCCGAGCCCGCCGAATGGCAGGAGCAGGCCCGCAAAACCCATGATATGCTCGCGACCTACCACCAACAGGTGGGCACCCAACAGGCGATGCAGTCAGCCCCCTTCATCCAGTGGCTGGGCCACCTGTTCTGGCTCCGGGCCTACCCCGACGCTTTGCCTGCCGATTTGCAACCCGTATACCGGCAACTCTCGCTCGAGCCCAGGCTTCCCTGGATCTTTCTCGCGGCACTCCAACCGCAGGACGATACGGATCGCGCCATGGACATCCTGTGCCGGCTTTACCGGAAGCATCCCGAACGGTGCCGCAGCTACGCGAGCATGGCCGTCGCGATGGCCCTGGTCTGGGATCAAGCCCTGCCGGACGGCTGGCCCCATCCTTTTGTTGCTCGGGAAGCCATCCCCATCG
>JAPYUI010000017.1:5271-20271 GCA_029936175.1 Kiritimatiellia bacterium | reverse complement strand
GCCCTGCCGGACGGCTGGCCCCATCCTTTTGTTGCTCGGGAAGCCATCCCCATCGCCGATCCCGATCCCGTGGCCCGCTTCGAGTTTCTCGTGCACTCACATCGCGCCAAAAAGTTCCTGCACGATCCGCGCAGCCTCGGCGTACACGAACTGGTCTTCATGGTGGACTCCCCACTGGCCTTTTCCGAACTGCTCACCTGCCAGAAGGAGTCGCTTCGCAAGCCGAAGAACCTCTCTAAACTATACCGGTCCGTCGATTACAACTATCGCCGCGTATCAAAGAATGAAACCATCTGGACCCACGAACCCTACCGGATCGCCACCATTGCCAAGCACGGGGGTATCTGCGCCGACCAGGCCTACCTGGTGTCGCAAACGGGGAAGGCACACGGCGTACCCACCATCCTCTTTTTTGGCCAGGGCGACCATGGCGCACACGCCTGGGTCGGCTATCTGGAAGAGAGAGGGGAATGGCATTTCAATGTCGCCCGGTACAGCAACGAGCACTATCCCGTAGGGCAGGCCTACCACCCGCAAACCCGCAAACGCATATCCGACTACGAGTTGGCCGCGTTCAACCATCACAACGATCGCAACCCGGCCTTTCGCAAAACCCGCCTGATGATCGACTGGGCGCGACTGAACGCCGATGAACCTTTCTACGCCGGGCTCGTCATCATGGCGCGCCGGCATCTGCCCTACCTGATCCAAACCTGGACGATGGAAGATGACTGGCACTGGAAAAAAGGCCGTTCGCTCGATAGACATGTCGCGTTCCTCAAACGGTGGATCGAATTTTTCGACCAGGATCCAGCGGCGAAATTCGAGGGGCAGAAACGCCTGCTGACCCTGTACACGGAGCGCAACCTCACCCGCGAGGCGAAGAAACTGGAAGACCAGATCATCAAGGATACGGCATCGGAACGCTTTGACCTGGGCATCCACCTCGCCGCAGAGAGCATCCTGGAAAAGGCGGTTAATCACCAGTGGAAGGCCGCCGAGGAGGAGTTTAAAGCACGCATGAATGATTTCCGAAACCGCTCCGGTGGTCATCTTTTTTACGGGCTTCTGCAGCCCTATATCGTTACCTGCATCGAGGAACGACGCTATGACCAGGCGCGAAAGGCCCTGCAGTTTACGCGCCGTTTTGATGGAAAGGGAACGGTGCTGGGGAATGATATGAAGGCCCTGGGGAAATGGGTGTCGGAGATCCGCTAAGCGGCCCCGGGCCGGTCCCCACGAGCATCCTGCTCAACCCGCCGGGAAAAACGATAAATCCTTAAATTACCTGTAAGAATGGGAAAGGAAGTGATACCCACCTAGGGAATGCGATGGACGATGTAGACATTTTATCCTATCTGCTTGCGGCTGAACGCGATGCAACGGTTACCGATTTACCCGAATACGCGGAGGCCCTGCGCCGGGTCCAGGCCGATCCGGCACTCGCGGCAGCCGTGGAGGCAGAGTGCGCTTTTTACCGGGACCGGGATGGCCTCCTGGACGAGGCCGGGATGCCGGCCGAGGTCCGGGAACGCCTCCAGGCATGGGTGGCCGCCACCTTCAACGCACAGGCCGAAGACTCGCTGGACGAGCCGGAACGTGCTCCCACGCCATCCCTCCCTGTCGCCCGAAGCCCGCGTAACCTTTTACCGCTTGCCGCGGCAATCGGATTGCTCCTCGGCGGTGCGGCACTCGTCCTGGAGATGAGTCGCCGGAACGAACCCCAACAACCTATCGTTCAATTGACCATTGACGATTTCGACGCCTTCCGAAAGTTTGGCTCCACATGTGTCGTGAAGGGGATCAAGCTTGAGCACTACTCCCCCGTCATGAAAATCAATTCCAAGTTCCTCGCGGATCACGGGGCATGCGCATGTGAGAACCTCCTGCAGGATCTGGCGAGCCAAAAGGCCATGGGCTGCGCAATCTACGAGGTGGACGGGATGAAAATATCGCTGATATGCATGGAGATGGAAGGCAAACAACTGGTTCATCTTTTTGCCGCCCGGCGAACGTGGAAAGGTAAGGATCCCGCCAACAGCATCAAGGTGGTCAATGGCCGGGAGACCCGTGCCTGGCAGGATGACCGATATGCATACCTTCTCGTCGCCCACGATGCGGGCCAGCGCCTCGGATCAGGCTAGGTGCCAATGTCCGCCTAGCGAAACGCATCGCAAAACCGACCCGCTTCGATCACCGAAACAGCTTCCTCGTCGGCGGTATACCCGGTAACCGTGATCTCTTCGCTCCCGATCATGAAGTCCGTGTGGAGAATCGACTGGTTCAGGCCCGCTTCATAACGGGCATCCTCGGACATCTCGCCCCCGTTCTCATAGGTGTCTGCATAACTGGAACCCAGGGCCATATGACAGGCCGCATTTTCGTCAAACAGGATTGAATGGAAAATATGCCCTGACTTAAAAATCGGCGAGGACCCGTCAACGAGCGCGATTTCCCCCAGGCTCCTGGCCCGGGGATCGATATCGAAGAAGGTCTCCAGGCGCGACCGGCCCTCGTCGGCGCCAAAGTCGACGACCCGGCCATCCACGAATTCAAACCAGGCCCCGACGACTTCACCCCCCAGGACCTCTACCGGGCGCGTGACCCGGGCGCGCCCGGTGGTCAAGCGATAGTCCGGCGAGGTAAAAACTTCCTCCGTTGGGAGATTCGGAACAAAGGCCTCGCCACTCGGGCGGACGATCGATCCACCACACCAGGAAGCTTTGGCGAGCAGGGACACCGACAAATCGGTTCCCGGGCCTTCAAAATGCAGGCGTACCAGGTGCTGCTCGTTCAGGCAGGTACTGCGCCGTAACAGGGCCGCGGCCAGGCCCTCCCAGGTGGCGACCGGATCCTCCTGGTCCAAGCGGAGAATCGGGATTAATTCCTCCCAGAGCGCATCCGCGCTGGCTTTTCCAAGCACGCTTTCCGCCCAGGCATCCGTGGGCACCCCCGCCACGCACCAGGCGACCTTGCCCGACATCGCGGCTGAACGAAAGGGTCCCAGCACCCCGTTTCGCGCCTTGGTCAGGGTCGCATTTCGATCCTGGTCGATGTCCGCAAACAAATCCGGAAAGGCGGAACCTTCCAAACGAAGACTCGCAAAGTCTTCATCCACCATCCCCTGGAATTTCGCTTCTGCGTAAGAGGGGAAGTACGAGAGGTGTTCTTCGGGCGAATGCTGGATCCGCATCTTGGTAAAGGCGGGATGCACCAGCATCGTATCCACATAACGCGCGCCCAACGCGTAGGCCTGCTCGGCAAGCACGTTGGCGAAGTCCCAATGTACCGGCTCCCCGCCGATCATGAGATTCTGGCCCGGCTGGAGATTCAAGCCCACCCGTAAAAGCAGGTCGGCGTACGCTAACTGGGATGCTTTATCCATGCGGAATCCCATACGGCACTGAGGAACAATACAAAGCGGTCAAGGCCTTGATCCGGATCGGCCACGCACGGCCTGGTAATCGGTGTGCCCATGTGCCGACGATGTCCGGGACGGACCCGATTTGCAAGCCCCGTGGCCCCGTATCGGCGCTATTCCTGCCGCCCGCCGCCTCAAGATGCCGCACCGTAGAATGATAGCGACACTTGCAAGGTGCCGGACATGGCGTAGACTCATGGCAATGAAGGAAGTACTTATCCCCATCGGCCTTATCGCCGCCTACCTGGTCCTGAGCATCTGGGTCCTCCCCAGGTTCGGGGTAAAAACCTGACTGGGTGCCACTTGCGCGGGGTCTTCGCGCGAAAAACGAGCAGCTAAAAAGGCCGCTGCCGAAGACGCCCGGGACGATTGACCCGGACTGGCTATCCCATGCGCAATCCGCTATAGTCCCCCCATGGAGCGACTGTCGAAAGTCCGGCACAATGCCATCATGGTCATCGGTCTCCTGATCATCCCCGTGCTTTACCTCGTGCTCATGTGGGACATCCGCTCCGCCGATCCCAACAAGCAACGCATCTACCTCCACAACCAGCACGTGGCCCTCGCAATCGAAGCCTACACCCTCATCTACACCAACATGCCCGGGGTCCTGACCGAGACGGTGGACGACACCAACACCCTCGCCCGGGCCAGTGAAGTGATTATCCGCACCCTTCTCGGAGAAGATGCGCTACGCAATCCTACCGGAACTGCATTCATGGAACCCCCTGACGCCAGCAAAACCCACCCCGGTGCATTCAAAGACCTCTGGTCCCAGCAGCACCTCATCCGACTCGATGACAACCGTGACGGAAAAATCCCGATGGGTGGGCGCAGCATCAACAGCCCCGCCGTTATCTGGTCCATCGGGCCCAACGGAAAGAACGACTGGGGTCGCAAAGACGACATCGTTTATCCAAGGTGAATCACGGGTCCTCCGCTTCCCCACAAAACGAAGGAACGCCCGACCCCGTCCCTTTCCAATACCCGGAAAGCTTTGATAAAACGCTTCCTATAATTGGAATAAATCCGTTAGCATTTTCTGATTACAGGAAATCCCTTCATGGACCCGGACAACATACCTGAAATCGATATGGACGTGCATTTCATGCGCATGGCCTACCGCGAGGCACAAACCGCCGCCGAAATGGGCGAAGTTCCGATCGGTGCGGTAATCGTTCACCAGGGCGAAATGGTCGGCAAGGCACACAACCAGGTCGAGATGCTTAAAGATCCGACCGCACACGCGGAAATGATCGCCCTCACCCAGGCCTCCGTCGCCTTCGACAACTGGCGTCTCGAAAATGCCGTGCTGTACGTGACCAAGGAGCCTTGTCCCATGTGCGCCGGGGCCATCGTCCAGTCCCGCGTCCAACGCGTCGTCTGGGGCCTGACCGACCCCGACCGTGGCGGGGCCGTTTCCCTGTTCAATATTCTCCAGAACGATGCCTTGAATCACCGTTGCGAGATCGTTACCGGGATCATGGAGGTCGAATGCCAGCAACTGCTGCAGGCCTTCTTCCAGGAACGCCGGTGACCGTGATTAACGAAGGGGGAAGCACGGCATCCGCGACCTCGCCGGGCAGGAACAGGCTACCGGGCACGGGACCAGTCGATGCGAAGCACTTTCGGGTTTTCTTCCATCAAGTGTCGCACGGCTCCCTCGCCGAGCACCTGTTCGACCCTTTCAGCAAAGGGAAAGAAATCTGGCTCCCAGAGGACGAGGAGCTCGGGTTTCCGGGTGCGGGTCAACGCGAGGATCTTGTCCTCGTCGAGGCCGCCGGCGGAACGGGCGCACTTCAGCACCGCAACCGATGAGCGGCCACTTAGATCGATCGGGCGCTGGAGGAGGCTGTAGCCAATCCAGCCGGGTTGGTCCGTAAAACAGATGCCGCCGACGAGCTGCTCCTGTTCGACGAGATCAACGTAGTGCTCCTGCCAGGCGTGGAAGGCCTTTCGCTGCTTGAGATCGGTTCCGGCAAACAGGACGATACGGACCAGCGCTATCACCAGCAGCAGCAGGGAAAAACCCGCAATCGCACCCCTTCCTTTGCCGTTGTTCACGGCCTTGATGATCCCGGGAAAACGGAAGAAGCCGTAGACCCCCGTGAGGATATACAGGGGCGCGAGGGCGTGCAGGACCAGCTTCGCACCGCCCCATCCAGTGAAAACGGACAGCAACGCGTAGCTGGAGGGCAGGACGGTTGCGAGCAGGATGGGCAGGAGCGAGGCGGCTTGCCTGCGGTATACGGAAAGCGAATAAGCGGCCATAATCAAGCCAAACAGGAGCATGATGCCCTCGACCGGGCCGAGAATGGAACTGGCAAGCAGCAATTGAAAGCTCTCGACCAGGCGAGTGACCAGGCTGCTGACGGCCTGTACCGGGGCGGGCCAGCCGACCTTGACGAGATGCACATTCTTGTTAACCAGCGGCCAGACAAAAACCAGGCACAACAGGAGGCCGGAAAATCCCTGAACCGCAATTACCGCGGGTTTTAGGCGTTGCTTCCCGTGCATCGTGGAGGCGATACCCGCATGCAGCCAGCAGATCCCCCAGAGGAGGATGAATTCAATCCGAATGAGCATGGCCAGGCCGACAAACAACGCGGCCGAGGCCGGCAGGACGGTGCGAGGCCCCTTCAACCCCTGGAGGTGAAACTCAAGCGCCAGGCAGACCAGCAGCATGGCCAGGGCGAGTGGACCCCCACTGGTCGCCGCGTAAAGCATGGCGGGCGAGAGTGCCAGGAAGCAAAGAGCGGCGATAACATACGGTTGAAAGCCGAGCAGTCGCCGGGCAATGCGCACACAAACAAGCAGGGTACACAGGCTGAAAATATAGCCGAGCAGGTAACTGGCAATCACCGGATCCTTGATGACCTTCGTCGAGATCGCAAGGAGGTGCTGCCAGAGCACGTTGCCGGTGTACGGCATGAGGTCTTCCCTGGACGCAAGGTATTTCGAATGATCATTGAGATGGTTGGCGACGCTGAGATCGAGGTAAGCGGATGTATCTCCCAGTTGCGGATGCAGGCCGGCAGAGCGATGCAGGCCAACGAGTACACTGGCACTGACCGTAAACAGGATCAAGGGTGCCATCCAGCGCATGACCTTGTGAAACGACCACAGGTCCAGGGCCTCGGCCCTTACGTAAGGTTCATTAATGGCCGACTCCAGAAGCACGTCGCAGGGATTCCACGACCATCACGGGCAGTTTTTGCCCCTGGACCCAGTAATCGCGCCCGGTGCAAAAAATGCGTTGGCCGCTCAGGTCACGAAGCCGGCCGGAGTCATCCTTAAGGTAACAGACTCTTTCCTCGCCGGAGAGCGTCTCGATGGAGAGATAAAAACGAGAGGGGGCCTTGCCCTTGAGCAGGTAGGAATGAACGATCCCCTGGCGCCGTGCCAACTGCCCCTGGCCGGCGAGCGGAACCAGGTCCAGGTCCTTGGGCCGCGGAACGGCCTTGGACGCCGGGGCAACCGGCTTGACCGCCCTGACCGGGCTAACGACTTTGGGAGTGACCTGGACCGGCGGGACCGGAACGACTTTTATCACCCTGGGGGGGACGGGGGACGGCGGCGCGGGCACGGGCACGACGGGTTTCGGCTTCGGCAGCGCCTTGATGCTCACGAAACCCTTGCTGATATAGAGCGACATCTTTTCATTCGCCTTGACCTGCACCCAGAGGCCTTTTTCTCCAAGTCGCTCGACCCGGTCACCCCGATTGAGAACGCCGACCACGCTGTAGTTGAGACTGGCGCCCGCGCGGACATTCAGCGACTGCACCTTGACCTGGTTTTCATGCAGGTAGTCGACATGGACCCAGAGCTTGGCCCCAGCCGGAGGTGCGATCTCCAACCAATCTCCGTCCAGTCCCTTGATGATCAACTCGTCGCCGAAGGAGAGTTGGGTGACCACCTCGCTGGAGGCCTCGGCCCGGGCCCGAATGTTGACATTGTCGCCCTGGACAACGCCCAGGATGGGAGGTCGAGCGGAAGCCCGGTCGAGCCCACAGGCAAGGACCAGGGCCAGGACGATTGGATACATCTTGTCTACAGGTGCTTTCATACGGTCTAACCTACCGCAATGGGCGATGTTTTCTAAATCATTTTCTATTGCTTAGCAGAAGAAATTTGTGGAATAAGGCCAAGGTGCAGGAATGCTCACTGTAGAGCGTATAATCGAGCAATTCCCGCACATCAGGACCCGGTGATTCATGCAATTTAATCCCCAGAATATGCCCTCACCCACGGGTTGGATCCCCGGATTCAGGATGTCGGTTTCCCACTGGAGCCACCCGGAAACCCAGCTGGTCGAGGGGCGTGGTTTCCGCATGTTGGGCAGCATCGGCAACCTGGGACCGGAACGCTCGGAGGTCTCCTGGAACCTCCAATTGAGCCTCCCGAATGCCTTTTATGATGCCGCTACGCACGCACTGTGCAACGGTTATGCCATCCTGGCCGAGGACGGCACGGGCATTTACGCCCAGATACCGGCGGCGGGCATCCTGGTCATCGACGCTCCCCTGGATGTTGAGCCGCAGCTTTTTTGCGCCGAATTCGATGTCCTGGATGACGGAAATGCCGCGTGCATCGAGCTCAGTGACGAGCGCGTTCACCTGTACCACCACGAGGACGATACCCGCCAACGCCGCCTGGTCTGCCTGCAGATCCTGGGCAAGGGCCAGGAGGTGGACGCGATCCAGCGTGCCTTGGCCTATACGGAAAGGAACATCCCCGAAGAGGTTCACGAAGAATTCGTCCAGCGCAGCCCCTTCTACCAGCAACAGCCTGCGGCCAAAGATTCGATCGCGGCGATCGTCAGCCTTGAAACCCTGGTGGGGCTGCTCCAGGCTCCCAACGAGCGGATTCCGGTTCGCTGGCAGGCGAGCCGCGCGGAGGATTCCAACGTCTTGTTCGTGAACGAGATGTATGCCGCCGTGGAAGCCTGGTGCCTGCTGGACGTGCAGGTCGCGAAGGAGATCGTGCGATCCATCCTGGCGGGCCAGCGCAACAACGGCGGCATCACGCCAGTGATCAAGTGCCTGGAAGACGCCGATGACACCTTGTGCATGTGGCCGGTACTCGCGCAACTCTGCCGCCGCATTACCGAAATCGATCCCGACCCGCGTTTTCTCTCGCAGGTCCTGCCGCAGATCGATGAATTCCTGCTCTATGCCTACGACTATTTCAACGACGTGGAACAGGATGCCCCGGTTTGGCAATCGCCCGAAGAGGCGTTTATCCCGGAGACCTGGGAGGCGGCGGTCATCCCGGTCGACCTGACCGTGATGCTGCTCTGCGAGGTGGATGAGATGATTGCCTTCGCCCAGACCGTCGAGTCCTTTGAACCGGACCTGCGCGGGTACCAGGCTGCACGTA
Source organism: Kiritimatiellia bacterium (assembly GCA_029936175.1). Lineage (GTDB taxonomy): Bacteria > Verrucomicrobiota > Kiritimatiellia > SS1-B-03-39 > UBA6053 > JAPYUI01. The sequence goes on along the minus strand of JAPYUI010000017.1, from coordinate 11,471 downwards.
CGCGCCTGGTCGAACAACTAGCGGCCTGCTGGAATGCCAGGGAAAAGATCTATATGGATCGCCACAGCGGGGAACCCGGCGGGTTTACCGGGCGGGTTTCCCTGGGGGCTTACATGCCCCTGCTCTGGACGGAGCTCGATGAGGTGCAGTCGAACGAGCTGCAGAAACACCTGCGTGCCGGGCGTTCCCTGGCCGCGGATGACGGCATGAGCCTCTGGCAGGAACGGGACCTAGATGAGTGCCCGCCCTCGATCAACGCCGTTCACCAGAGCTTTGTCTACCGCATCCTGAATCGCGGCCCCCTGTCGGATCAGCAGGGTGTTTTCCTGCAACGGGTAGAGCGCGCCCTGGATTTTCACTTCGCCCAGACGGGCAGCATTCCCGCAGAGCTTCGCCTGGAACGAGACCTCAACGGGGAAATGCTCGCGCCGGCGGAAACCGCAGAAGAACCGGAAATGGCCGGCTGTGCCCTGGCCCTGCTCACCCGCATCACATCACATCAACGCAGCCTGAGTATTTCCGAGTACCCCTGGATCATCCGCTGGATGGAACGCCGCCGGGTCGCCGTGATGACAACGGTCGTCCTGGGGATGTTTCTACTGGTCGCCGGAACAACCTACCACTTCTCCAGCCGCAAAAAGATGGGTGCACGCGCGGAATACGAAGCCCAGGGCTTTGCGAAAGGGGCCTACCGCTTTGGCCAGTATGACAAGGCGATCATGATCCTTGAAGACCTGGTGAAAAGTTCTCCCAAGAAAGGGGCCATTGCCGACTACCAGTACAACATAGCCAACGCTCATTTTCGGAATGAACGGTATGCGGAAGCGGCAAAATTCTACCGCCTGAGCATGCTGAAATCACCGGTTTCCCTGCCACAGCCCAAATGGAATTTGACCCAGGCCCTGTACCGTATGGGAGAGTTGGAACTCGCCCGCGTGAACAACGAGGAGTGGATCAAGGAGTTCGGCGAGCACTACCCCGGGTTGATGAACCAGGCGGAGCTGGTCCGGCGAATCCTGGAAGGCCAGATCACCCGCCGGAGTCGGCCTTCGCCCGCCGAAGATCCCCGGGGTTGATCGCCGGACGCCCTGAGCCTGCCCGCGTTTACGTTGTATCACAATACCGTGGACTGGACCGCCCGATCCACGGGCTGACCTGTATTTCAACCATCTTTGAGTTGGGATTAGGCTTAGCAATAGGATTAGAATATCAGGCAACCCTGATGCGTGAATTCGAAATACGATCCGGCAAAGCGAACGCGGAAGAGATCCCGGAGGAGATTCTCCGCGCCTTTACCCGCCGCGGGATAAAAGCCGCGGCCATGCTGGCCTGGGGAGAGCACTGCGTGGAATGCACCATGCCGGCCTGCTTTGCATCCTGCGACCTGTACGAGGCACGCTCGGACGGGAAATGCCGCCGCTTCCTGAAGGGTATGGAAAAGATCGCCGCCCCGGACTCCGATGCCGGGTACCTCACGCGGATCACCTTCAAGCCCTGGGGCCAACTCTGGAGCCCGGGCAGTTCCCGCACCTTTCAATCAGCGGAAAAATGGGATGCGGCCTATCGCGCGCTTGCCGCCGGGATCCGGGCCATCCCGCCTGCGATTGGCGCGGGAAGGATCCGGCCCGCTCGGGGTTTCTACCAGGCCTGCAAGGCCTTTACCCGGTGGTCGAACCGCAAAAACGCCCTCGCGGAAGCCGAATGCTTTTTCATCCAGATTTACAACCCGGAAGAGGAGTCCGTGGCCTTCACCCTGGCCTTCGGCTATGAAGACGGGCCGCCCGGTGCGCCCTGGCAACAAGGCTTCACCATCCCTCCGGGGTATCACGAAATCACGGTGCCCCTGGCCTGTATCCGGATGGCCCTGGATACGAACCGCGATTTTTCCATCAGTTTCACCCCGAACATCGAAGACGCTCCGCGCACGGTGTACCTCGGATTGATGGACTTTGTGTCCTTCGATCAGCCCTATGCCGACCAGGGAATAAAATGCCTGGTCTGGGACCTGGATCACACCTTGTGGGACGGCGTCCTGGTGGAAAGCGATGCAGATCAACTGTGCCTGAGGCCGGGCCTGCGCGAGGTGCTGGAGCAACTCGATCAACGCGGGATCCTGCACAGTATCGCGAGCAAGAATCACGCGAAAGCCGCCATCCCCGTGCTTGAGCGCCTGGGCGTGGCCTCCTTTTTTCTCCACCCGGAAATTCACTGGGAGCCGAAAAGTCTCTCGCTGCAGCGGATTCGCGACCAGTTAAACATCGGCATGGACGCCATCGCCTTCATCGATGATTCACCGTTTGAGATGGCCGAGGTCCGCCAGGCACTGCCGGAGGTTCTCGTGCTCGATGCATTAAACGCGATGCAGGTCCCCTGGTATCCCGGCTTTTCCGGATCGGAGACCGAGGAGAGCCGCAACCGCCGCGCGATGTACCAGTCGGAGGCCACGCGCAAGGAACGCCTGGCCACCGGGTACGCTTCGGACTTTGAAGCCTTCCTCGAGAGCGCGGATATGCAGTTGACCATTCTGCACCCCCAGGCGGAACATATCGACCGGGTAAACGACCTCGTCCAGCGAGCCAACCAGATGAATTATTCCGGTCGGCGTCACACGCGGGCGGAGGTGGAGGCCATGCTCGACAACCCGGACCTGGACCTCTTTCTGCTCGACGCCCGGGACGCCTTCGGAAGTTACGGCAAAGTGGGTTTCTGCGTCGTGGACCGAACCCGCACGCGTATCACCGATTTGATTTTTTCCTGTCGAATACAGCTGAAGCGCGTGGATCGTGCTTTCCTGTGCTGGCTGCTCGCACGGTATCGGTCCGCGGGCGAGGCAACGGTAGACCTGTGGTATAGACCGACGGAGCGCAATCCACAATGCCGGGAGCTGCTGGAATCCCTCGGCTTCAGCCCCCAGGCGAGTGAAGGCGAAATGGAAACCCATCGATTCACGTGTTCAGACACCCTGCCGGTGGAAAGCCTGGTGACGATCCGGGATGAACCAGGAATCCCTACATGATTCACCCACTGCGTCGCCGATGGATTTCCGCCTGGGCACCCTCTCCACGCGAAGTGGACATTCCAGGTGGGGTCTGCAGCCTCAGCTTCGATGACGTGCCCCATTCGGTATGGAGCGAAGGCAAGGCCGTACTCGATCGCTTCGACGCCAAGGCGACTTTTTACCTGGTGGGCCGCCTGGTCAACCAGGCGGGGTATCTATCCGCGGAGGAGCTGCAGACTCTCCATGCCGAGGGCCATGAGATCGCCTGCCACACCTGGCAGCATCAACGCCTGGGCCACATGAGCCCCTCGGCATTAAAGGCAGATCTTGAACGCAATGGCATCCTCTTCGGGGAGATTCTTCCCGACGCTCCGCTGCAGAACTTCTCCTACCCCCTTGGCTCGACCGCACCCTGGCACAAACGCGCGCTCGGGGAACGGTATCAATCCTGCCGAACAACCATTCCCGGCTTGATCACCGGACGCGTGGACGCCCTGAGCCTGCCCGCGTTTAAGTTGTATCACGATACCGTGGACTGGACCCTGGTGAAGGTATGGCTCGAGGAAGCCCAGGCCCAAAACGGGTGGGTGATTTTTTACACCCACGATGTTTCCACCTCGCCCAGTGCGGCAGGTTGCACCCCGGAAGACCTCGCGCGGCTACTGGAACTGGCCGCAGAGCTGGGGATTCCGGTGGAAACGGTGCGGCAGGTGACCCATCGAATCTCCGCGTAGCGGGACTGCCCCAAGACGGCTTAAGTGGCTTGCTTTCCCCGGACGCAGAGGCTGATCACCCAGATCATCACCCCCACCGCCGCCAGATTGACCAGCAGCGGAACGAATTCGATGCCGGTCAGCCAATAGTCAATGCGCAACAGCGAAACCGGGAAGCGCATACACATCCCGGCCCAGTAAATCACCGCGGCGAGCGGTATCACCCAACCCGGCACCCGGTCCATGAAGCCCTGTACGCGAGCCGAGTGACAGGGAATCAGGGGCATGGCAAAGAGCAGGAACAGCGGGTAAAGAATAATCGCCCACACGTTGAGCATGAGCAGGACCATCAAGGTAAACACCACCGTGATTCCAACGAAGAAGCGAAATACCCGTGGGTTAAAAATCGCGATGATAAAGCCGAGCTCCCAGGCCACGGTGAACCAATCCATGAACTCCCAGAACCATTGCTGGTCGATCTTGATGAAAAAGGGGGCAAGATAGTCCTGGCGACCCTGGACGTGATAAAGGGTAAAGAGCTTGCCGCGCACCGCCATGCTGTCCAGGTGGAGCCAGCCGCCTAGCAACTTGGGTAACCCGGCACTGAAATAAGCCAGGCCCATGATCACGCTCATCAAGGTTACCGGCCAGGTCACACCACGTCCCCCGGGGGCCAGACGACGTTTGCGGGCGTCCAGGGACCAGGTCTCTCCCCAGCTGCTGAAGGCCATGACCAAGGGCACGACCTGCACGATAAAGTCGTGGTTAATTTTGCCCAGCGAGTAGGCAAAACTGTTCCCGAAGACCATGGCCAGGGTGAACAGAATCGAAAAGAGGCGGGTGCGGTACCCAAAGAGAATACCAAAGAGCGAGAGGATAATCAGGCCTTCGACAACATCGAGCACCCCACCCGGGGGAAATCCCGAGAAGGCCAGGGAGGCGATACTGGGATGAGGCGGGTGGAAAAATCCGTCGTGCATGCGCTCCAGCCAGGCGTAGCGATGCACCCCGACGATGAAAAGCATGAAGCCCGCATAGCAGATCCGATATGCCGCGAGTTGTTCATGGCTCATGGACCAACGCTCGAAGATCCAATGATCCAATATCCTGGTCAGGCGGGCGATCATTTGAAATCGATCCGGTGCCGATCGGTGACGGTTTCCCCGATGACCGCCACCGGGCGGCGGGTCAGGTCGTGGGTGAAACGCGTATAGATGACTTCCATGGCGACCGGATCGCCTTCAACGAAGACCGCACAATGCGCCCGCAACCATGCGTGAAACCCTTCCCGGTACGGCGGGCGAATCCAGCTGTGGGGAGGGGAGGAGAGGCTCGTCTTCATGATGTTGCGCCGATGAGCGGGCGGTGCATCCTTGAGCAGGTCGTCCATGGAGCAAACGACCCTGGAGCCATCGGCCTGAAGAACATGGATTTCAATCTGCTCGGTATAGGCGCGTTCACGGGAGGCAACGTCTGAACCGGCAAAGGATGGCAAGAGCACGGCCGGGTAGGGCTCGCCAACCTGGTGATAATACAGGTACTGGACAAGGAAAACGGGCCAGATCACGATAAACAGGCCGCGGATGAGCCAGCGTGACCCCGCAGGGCGGCCTGTCTGGTCAAATTCCGTACGCATCAGCCGCATCCAAGCACATTGCCCCGCAGGGATAAACCTTGGAATGAACCGATTGCCGCCTGGAGGACCTATTACCCCCCCCCGCAAATGGCTGTTTTAAAAAAAAGGACGATCTGCTAAGAAACGCGCCGGTCCCTTCGTCCTATGCGTACTTGAACTGGTGAGGCTTCTTATGAAATGGATTATTTGTGTATGTTTGTGCTCGTTTGGCCTGGCTGCGTTTGCGGCAAACGAGATCGGTTACATCGAGACCTTCAGCCTGGCGGAAGACCGGGCCAAGGCCCTGGAGCAGCTGATTCCGGGGACGGACGACTATTATTTCTACCACTGTCTCCACTACCAGAACACGGGGGATGGGGCGAATTATAAGAAGTTCCTCAACCTGTGGGTCAAGCGACACAGCGGGAACACCCCCGGGGCCGCACGGGAACTGATCAACCGCCAGGCGCTGATGGACTACCCCGACGAGCCAAAGGAATCGCTGGCCTACATCCGCAAGCAGTTGAACCTGCACTACAATCACCAGCGGCGGATCGAGGGGGCGAAGAGTACCCTGCCGGTCAAGCTGGATCCCCGGGTCATCAGCACCGCGACCCTGACGGCCCAATCCCTGAGCGACCCGCGCACGACGAATAATTTCTCGGACCGGGCGCTCGAGTGGGCCGCCGGGCAAAAGCTGAATGCCGATCAGCGTCGCAGCCTCCTCAGCCGCTTGACGCATCCCGACCTGGAAGGGCTGGTCGCGATGATCGTCGCGGACCTGAACACGAAGAACAGCAAGGGCTTCGGTCACCACAAGATCCACGAGCGCCTGACGATCGACCAAATGAATGCCCTGCTCCAGCAGGTGCCG
>JAPYUI010000017.1:3981-5171 GCA_029936175.1 Kiritimatiellia bacterium | reverse complement strand
AACGTGCATTACGTGAACCCGGATTTTCTCCGGCGACCGGAAAATCGAAACGTGCACGCGAACCTGGGGAGTGACTACCGTTCATTCATCGGCCTTCCACCGGTGGGGAACGAGGAGCCGCTCGTGCGCGATTACCTCCGTACATTCTTTGCCGCGGACAAGGATTACAAGGCCTACCTCCCGTACCTGCGCGATACCTTTCTCAAGCAGCTGTTTGCGGAGACCAAGATCGAGAACGGCAACGGCAACGTCGAGCAATGGGCCTCCATGCTCTCACCCCAGGCGTACAAGACACTCAAGGAGCGGGTCGACCTCGACTTTGCGCACCAGAACCAAAAACGCTTCAAGCCCGGCGATGCGGTCAAGCTCGACGTGCACGTCAAGAACGTGAAGACCCTGCTGGTCAAGGTCTTTGAGATCAATACCTTCAACTATTACAAGGCCAAGAACAGTGAAATCAACCTCGCGATCAAGCTCGACGGCCTGGTGGCCTCGGTCGAGCGCAAGCTGGAATACGACAGTGCCCCGGAACGACGTATCCGTCGCAGCCTGGGCTTTCCCAAGCTGAAAAATCGAGGCATGTACGTGGTCGAATTGATCGGGAACGGGCGCAGCAGCCGGGCGCTCATCGCCAAGGGGCGCCTGCACTTCCTGGAGGATATCACCCCGGCCGGTCATCGCTTCACCGTGATCGATGAACAGCGAAAGCTCGTGAAAAATGCCACGATCTGGCTTTCGGGACGGGCATTCACCCCGGGCAAGGACGGGCGCATCCTGGTTCCCTTCAGCACCCAGCCGGGCCGACAGGCCATCATTGTCCAGCAGGGCGAGTTCTCCTCGCGCGGAGAGTTCATGCACGCGGCGGAGCAGTACCAACTGAATGCCGGTTTCTTTGTCGACCGTGAAGCCCTGGTCAAACGCAATACAACCAAGGTCCTGATTCGCCCGGTCCTGCGGGTGGGGGGCGTGCCGACCAGCTTGAAACTGCTCAAGGAAATCAAGCTGACCATCGCATCCACGGACCGCTTCGGCATCTCCTCGCGCAAGGACGTCAACGACCTTAAGCTGTTCGAGGACCAGGAAGCCGAGTACGAATTCAAGGTCCCGGAAAACCTGGCCCGGCTCTCCTTCACGCTCACGGCCAAGATCCGGAATATCAGCAACAACCGCGATGACACGGTTTCGGCCGG
>JAPYUI010000017.1:0-3881 GCA_029936175.1 Kiritimatiellia bacterium | reverse complement strand
CTCACCTGGCATCCGCTCCGGTCGACCAGCAGTATCCCGCGCGTGCTCCAGGGCAAGGCGGGTGAGGATATCCTGCTCCCCTTGATGCTGGAGGGCGATGCAGCCAGCCAGTTGTCCCTGGTCGAGCAACGATCCGGGCGATACATCCGCCTGCACAACCAGGCCCTGGCATATAAGGAAGGCCTGCTACGCATCAGCGATCTGCCGGCGGGTGACTACGAGTTGACCATTAAGCCCCTGCTGGCCCGCATTCCGATCCGCCTGACCGCGGGTGAGGTGATGGGTGGCCAGGTCGTGTCCGGCACCCGCTCCCTGGAGCGCTCGCCCGGGGCGCCGCTATACGTGAAGCAGGTGGCGGTGGCCAAGGATACGGTCCGGATCCAGCTCGGCAACGCGGATCCCTTCACCCGCGTGCATGTCTACGCGGTTCGGTACCAGCCGGATCACCGGATCTACCCGCAACTCAATTTCCATGGAACGCCCGCACCCATCCAGGTCATGCGGCACTCACCCCTTTCCTTTTACGCGAGCGGGCGCAATATTGGTGACGAGTATCGCTACATCCTCGAGCGCCGAAACCAGCCGAAGTACCCGGGCAACATGCTGGAACGCCCGGGATTACTGCTCAATCCCTGGGCCATCCGCAAGACGGATGCCGGGGTGGAAGAACTCGCGCTGGATGAAGCGGTCGAGTCCATGGAACAAGCCTTCGGCGCTTCCGCCAAGCGGGAAGCAGCGGGCCACGGCGGCTCGGTCGCAGGCGGCAGCTTCCCCAACCTGGACTTCCTCCGCACGCCCGCGATTGAGCTGAGCAACCTGGCCGCGGACGAGAAGGGTCTCATCACGATCAAGCGGGAATTGCTCGGGGACAAGACGACCTTGCAAATCTTCGTGGCCGGCCCGCGCAGCTCGTTCTTTACCGAGGTGGCCCTCCCAGACACCGAGCGCAAGCGGCAGGACCTGCGCCTGGCGAACAACCTCGATCCAACCAAGCATTTCACCGAGCAAAAACTGATCACGGTCGTGCCCACGGGCCAGGCCTTCAGCCTGGATGACGTGACAACCTCTGATTACGAAGCCTACGATACCATCGGCAGCATGTACCGGCTGCTGGCCACGCTGAACGACAACGCACATTTCAACGAGTTCGCCTTCCTGCTCACCTGGCCGGAGCTCGACGAGGCGAAAAAACAGGAACTCTATGCCAAGTATGCCTCGCACGAGATGAGCTTCTTCCTCTCCCGTAAGGACCCCGCATTCTTCACCCGGGTCATCGCGCCCTACCTGAAGAACAAGAAGGATCCGACCTTCATGGATCATTGGCTGCTCAAGTCCGGGCTCGATGCGTATACGGAGGCGTGGAAATTCAACCGGCTGAACCTGGCGGAACGCCTGCTGCTCGGACGGCAGATGCCGGAGCAACGGCCGTCCATCCAGCGCCATGTACACGACCTCCATGACCTGCTCCCACCCCAGCTCGCGGCTTTCGGGAAACGCTTTGACACCTCGATCTATTCGGGCGCACTCGATTTTAACGCGGCGGGCGAAAAGCTCGCTGAAGTGCGGAACCGCGGGCGCCTCATGGCCCAGGACAAGATGCTTTCCATGCAGGCCGAGGCGGCATTCGCGGGCCGGGGTGCCCCTGCTCCGGCGGCAATGCGCGCCTTGAAGGAGGAAGTCGAGATGCAAAGAGACAGCCGCTCGACAAATAGCTTACTCAAGCGGAAGGCGATGGAAAAATCACTCGCGAGGAAGCCGACCGCCGGTAAAAAGGGCCGCTACAAGGATTATGCCAGCGACCGGAAGGGGCAACGGGCCTTTTTCCAGAAACTCGAGAAAACCGAGGAGCTGGTCGAGAATAATTACTACCGCCTGCCGATCGAGCAGCAAGTGGCCGGGTTGATCTCGGTGAACGGTTTCTGGAATGCGTTTGCCGACCATGCCCAGGGCGATTTCCTCACCCGCAACCTGAACGAGGCGACCCACAACTTCGCCGAGATGATCCTGTCACTCGCCCTGGTGGACCTCCCCTTCAAGGCGGGTGAACACAAGATAAGCTTCGATGAGATGCGCATGCAGATCAAGGCAGCGAGCCCGATGGTCGTCTTCCACAAGGAGATCCGCCAGCAGCAACTGGCCGAGGAGCACCCGCCGATCCTGGTCTCCCAGCATTTCTACCGCAAGGACGACCGCTATCGCCACGAGAACAACGAACGCTACGACAAGTACGTCAAGGACGAGTTCCTGCGCCACGTGGTCTACGGTTGCCAGGTCATCCTCACCAACCCATCGTCCAACCCACAGAAACTCAACGTGCTCCTGCAGATTCCCCAGGGCGCAATACCGGTGGACAACGGCTTCTTTACCCGGGGACAACTCGTGGACCTCCCCGCCTACGGCACGCAAACCATCGAGTACACCTTCTACTTCCCGGGCGTCGGCGTGTATGAGCATTTTCCCGCGCATGTTGCCAAGGACGAGGCCTTGATTGCCTTTACCGAGGCCTTCCGCTTCAAGGTCGTGGAAAAACTCAGCAAGGTCGACAAGACAAACTGGGCATGGATCTCGCAGAACGGCACCGCGAAACAGGTGCTGGCCTTCCTGCGCGGGAACAACGTGGAACGCCTGCCCCTGGCCGAAATCGCCTGGCGCATGAAGGAAAAAGCCTTCTTCACCCAGGCGATCCAATTGCTGGATCAGCGCCACAAGTACGACAATACCCTCTGGAGCTACGGCCTCCTGCACGACGATATCGCGACCGGGCGCACCTTCCTCAAGCACTCGCGTTTCGCCCAGCAATGCGGGATGTACATCCATACGAAGCTCCTGGACCTCGACCCGATCGAGCGGTACGCCTACCAGCACATGGAGTACGCCCCGCTGGTCAACCCGCGCGCGCACCCGGTCGGCAAGGATCCCACGATCCTGAACCACCCCTTTCGCGAGCAGTACCAGCGCACCATGCGGGTCCTCGCGTACAAGGCGAAATTGACCCCGATGGATCGCCTGGCCGTAACCTACTACCTCGCGCTGCAGGACCGGGTGACCGAGGCCCTGGACGCGTTCAGCCGGATCGAGCGAGACGATGTCCATTCACAGCTCCAGTACGATTACATGCAGGCCTACCTCGGCATGTACGAGAACAAGCATGACCAGGCCCGGAAAATTGCCACGGCCTACAAGGAACATCCCGTTCCGCGCTGGCGGAACAAGTTTACCCGGCTGCTGGCCCAACTGGACGGAAACGACCAGGCCGTCGACCCGGATGATCGCGAACAGGTCCAGGCCCAACTGGCGGCCAGTGAACCCGCCATCGACTTCAAGGTGGAGGCCCGCGAAATCGTCTTCGACTACCAGCAGGTTGAAACCTGCACGGTACATTTTTACCCGATGGACATCGAGTTACTCTTCAGTCGCAACCCCTTCATCCAGCAGCAATCGGCCGAGTTCTCCTTTATCCGCCCGGTACTGACCCGTGAGGTCAAGCTCCCCAAGGACCAGGTGCGTTTCAGCTATGAATTGCCGCAGCAATTTCACAGCAGCAACGTGATGGTGGAGATCGTCGCGGGCGGCATCCGCAAGTCCCAGGCCTATTACGCCAACACGCTCAACGTACAGCTCATCGAGAATTACGGGCAGGTGCGGGTGACCCATGCCGCCACCCGGAAACCGCTGAGCACGGTCTACGTCAAGGTGTACGCCCGGATGGCCAACGGACAGGTGAAGTTCTTTAAGGACGGCTACACGGATTTCCGCGGCAAGTTTGACTTCATCTCCTTGAATTCCAACGAGTTGAACGCCGCCACCCGCTTCGCCCTCCTGGTCATGAGCGAGGAGCACGGGGCGATGATCAAGGAAGCGGCCCCACCGAAGCAGTAAGC
>JAPYUI010000185.1 GCA_029936175.1 Kiritimatiellia bacterium | reverse complement strand
CCCGGCGCTCCCGCCATTCAAGGAAACCCTGCTGGGCCTCGGGAGAAAGAACAACCAGGCCGCTCATGTCGTGATCGATGGCCAAACCGATTTTCCGGCAAACGGTATCGATCAAGGTCGGATGTTCACCGATGGACTTGGCGAAATCCGTCTTGCGCACCCAATCCTGACGCTGCATCTTCTCATCGACCCAGGTCCTGATATGCAGTTCTGCTTCCAGGGGTACCCGCATGTGACCATTCAGGTCCAGCTCGCAGGAGAGTTCACATTGACGACAGATCGACTCGCCGATGTTCCGGTGAATACCAACCGCCTTGCAGATATCCACCAAGCGTTTCCAGCCTCTAATCTTAGAAAAGTTAGCCCCAGCAAGGCGGCAGGCCTCATCCTTGTCCACCCGGTAGCGATTGGCAAAGAGGGTGGCGCGAATATTATTACGCTTCACCTGCTCGGCCAGGGTTCGGGGAGACATGGCCACAAATTCACCCAGGGTGGAGAGGTTCAGGTAATCGCCCGGAAGCGCCCTGATTTTCGCACTAATTTCATCAAGAGAAACGTCAGTCATTTCACCATCCTGTTTAAGTTCTTTTCCACACCATCCGCCCTGTTTAATGTCGGAACCCGGCAGAATCAGGACACCTGAATGAACTTAATTTTCGGTTGCCCCGAAGATGAAGATGCATAGACAAATAATACGCAGCGGCATGGATCGTCCTGACAGGTTGGCATACTTTTCATGCCAAAATTTTCGTGGAGCTAGCGGAGACTTTTCAGGAGGAGTTTGAACACAGACATTTCCAACATCCTGTGCTTGAGCAGGGTCCGGGCAAACCAGCGGGCACGATCTTTTCGGTCATGTTCCAACCAAAAGTAGCCATTTTCCAGAGAATTCGCCCGAAGTGCCCGCCTCAGGTCCTCCCGGTCGGCAACCCCCTCCCAAAGCTCGGGATGCTCCAGTAAATGGAGCAATACCGGTACGTACTCGGGCATCCCTTTCCAGTTGCAGGATTCCTGGCTGATACTCTCCCCTTCGCCCTGGCTCCGGTAGGACGCCAGGACGCCTTCCAGCAGTCCCATCGGGTGGTGGGCAGCAATGCGTATGTAGTATTCGTAATCCTCCCCGGTACGCCATTGAACGTCTTCCAGCATGCCTCCCACTTGCTCCGACAAGGATCTCCGCAGCATTACCGTACTCGTCGTGATCCAGCAATGATTCAACAGAGCTTTGAAACAGTTCCCTGTCGGGGGAAGTACCCCCTCGTGGCGCACCCGAAGCTCCACCCCGGACGCATCAATCACCCGGCACGCTGTATGCGAGAAAGGGATTTCCGGGTGGGCCTCCATGAAGGCGACCTGGGACGCCAGTTTCCCAGGGTCCCACAGGTCATCCGCATCCAGGAACGCGATATATTTCCCACGCGATGCAAGCACCCCCTGATTTCGGGGGATTCCCGGAACGCCTGAATTCGTCTCCCGCTCAACCAGGCGTATCCGGTCGCCAAACGCGTGCAGGATCTCCCGTGTCCCGTCCGTGGACCCGTCGTCAACCACCAGGTATTCAAAGTCGCTAAAGGTCTGGGCGAGGACACTTTCCACCGTCTGTTGTACATAAGCCGCCTTGTTGAAGGTTCCGGTGACTACACTGACAAGTGGATCGGCCATGGATTGGATAAATACACCAAAGCCCATCAAAGCAAAAGTAGAATGCGGGCCCGTCCGCAGGCCTTTTTGGGGATTTTCCGCTTCATCCCCTACTGGCGGACTCCGTCCAACGAAAAAGCCACCCAGGCGTCCCCGGCCTTCGCGTTGATCTTCCCCCCGCCCGTCGCGGGCACCACGAGAAATTGCTTACCGCCCACGATATAGGTCGCCGGAGGCGCCGAACCGGCAAAGGGCAAGGTATACGACCACAGCTCCTCGCCCGTGGCCTTGTCAAAGGCCCGGATCTTTTTATCCTGGGTTCCGGAACAGAATACCAGGCCCCCTCCCGTAACCAGGGGGCCTCCGAAGTTGTAGGTCCCCTTCCGGGGCACGCCCTGCCTGGTCAAGGCCTCGTGCTCACCCAGCGGCACCTGCCAGGCGATGCGCCCGGTATTCAAATCCAGTGCCGTCAGGGTCCCCCAGGGCGGTTTAACCCCGGGATAGCCTTCATGGTCATACAGCTTGGCGAATCCGTGGTTGCGATACGAGGGGCGCTCCGGACGCTTTAGGGGCTTCTTGTACACCCGGTCGCGTTCAAAGAGATAGGCCAGGAGGTCAGCCGCCTGCTTGTCCATGATCTGTGGAAAGGGCGGCATCAGCGGGCGGCCCGTCTTCAACAAGGCCCTTACATCCTCGTCCTTCAAACGATCCGCCAAGCCGTACAGGGATGGGCTCACCCCGACGCCTTCGCGATTCATTCCATGGCATCCGATACAAAAGAGCTCGTACACCTTGCGGCCCGCGGTCGGCGGTAGCTTCGACTCATCAACCGGCGGCTTCTCGTTTCGGCTCAGTTTCACCAGGGACGGCAAGGCACTCGCGCTCATGTAGAGATAAGCGGAAGTCGGGTCAAAACAGGCCCCGACCCACTCCCCTCCGCCATTGGTCCCGGGAAACATGACCATCCATCGATCCGCCTGCGGCACCGCGAACAGGCCCCAGAAAGCCCCATCGATTTTCCCCATGATCGAAGCCCGCGCCTCCGGGCTCCGGTCGGTCACCCGGTCGAGCGAAAAACCCTGGCGAACGAAGGGTTCGGGCAGCTCCAGGTGAGGCTGATATGGCCAGGTGCGCTCGCCAAGCAACTTGGAAACCGGTGCGCGAACCAGGCGAATGGGAAATAGCGGCTCACCGGTCATGCGGTCCAGGAGAAAGGTCTGGCCGAACTTCGTAATCTGCGCCACGGCATCCACGCGCTTCCCGCCCCGTTCCACCGTTACCAGGTTCGGGGAAGCCGGCAAGTCACGGTCCCATATGTCGTGGCGGAATTCCTGGCGATGCCAGAGGTGTTTACCGTTTCGCGCGTCGATGGCGATTATACAGTTCGCATAGAGGTTCCGGCCGAGATGGCCCACGCCAATAAAGTTCGGCTTCGGGGAACCGGTGCTGACATAGGCAATCCCCCGCTGCTCGTCCAGGGCCATCCCGCTCCAGTCGTTTGCCCCCTGCTCCACCCGGTCCCAGGTGTCGTAGCCGGGTTCACCCTCGTGCGGCCGGGTGTGGAAGGTCCACCGCGTCTCTCCACTCCGCACGTCCACCCCGTAGACATCTTTCAGGAAACCCGGGACAACCAGCAGGTCCCCGTACAGGGCACCCGCCGCACGGGTTTCCACAAAGGGCACGCGCATGAGCACCCGGCCGTCCACCGGATGCAGGGCCAGCAATTCAGTGCCTGCACCGAAGATCACCCGGCCCGGTGTATCTGCGTCGCCCGGCCAATAACACAGGCCCCGAAATGCGGGGCGCTTCTTGAAGCCCACGCGCCACCGTTCCTTCCCGGTCGCCGCATCCAGGCCGACCATGGCATTCCCCACCGTGGGGGTAACCAGGACCCCGCCAATAATCACCGGATTGGCCTGGATATTGCCTTTCCCGTCACCGGAGTGGAAGGTCCAGGCCCGCTTCAGTTGTCCGACATTTTTCGAGTTGATTTGATCCAGCGAAGAATAGCGGGTGGCAGCCGGATCGCCATGCGAACGCATCCAGTCGACATAATCCCGCGGGTCATAGGCCTTGCGGGCGGGCGAAAGATCCGCAAGACGCGCGGCAGGGATGATTTTTTCGAGCGGCAGCTTCTCCCGTTCCGCGGCATCCTCCATGGCCCAGTGATCGACCTGTGCCTGCGCGGATACCCAGCCCCACAGGAGGAGGAGCACACACCCAGCAGACCGAATGAAGGCACGGGCGACCGGGATCGGGTTTACACGCCTCATCATAAGCCACCTATTCAAAAGGACTGGAGACGCTCATGCCAGCACAAAGCCTGAGGAAGCCTCGATCGAGTATCCCGAAGCACGATCCGGCGAAGCTACTGGAGCGTTCCTGCGAGTTCGGCCTTTTTCACGTCCCAGACTTTCACCGCCCCGGTGTAGTCCCCGGAGAGTACGCGCAGGTTATCATGCGTAAATACCGCCTGGGTAGGCAGGTCATCAAATCCCCCGAATTTCTTCAACACGCTGCCCCGGCCATCCAGCACCAACACCTGCTTATCCCGACCCGCGGTGACCAGCTGGCCTGCCTGGTTGTATTCCACGCTGAGCACCCCACCGCGCGCGCGCTTCGCCTTGGGTTTGTGGATGGAGACATTCCTGGCGGCCCAGCCCTCAATGGTGTCCCAGAGCACCAGCTTGCCATCCTCACCACAACTCGCCAGCAGTTCCCCGTCTGCCCGCCAGCTCAGGTCCGTCACCCGCTCCTTGTGTTCATCCAGGGTAAAGATGATGCCACCCACCCGGGGATCCCACACGTGCAGACCACCGGAACGATCGCCGGAGGCCAACATCTGGCCATCCGGGCTGAACTCCATGGCGGTCACCCAGTCGGTGTGCTTCTTGATCTTGAACAGCTGCTTGCCATCCTCGGTTGAGTAGATTTTGACAAACTTGCTCGGCCCTCCCAGCGCGATGTACTTGTGGTCGGCACTGATATCCGCCGCGAGCACCGTGTCATATTCGTCCCCCACTTCAATCATGCGCCGGCCGGTCTTCACGTCGAAAACCACGACCTTCCCTGAATGCCCCCCCCGGCCACCCGCCGCCAGGAGAAGTTCACCGTTTCGGCTGAACTTCAGGACGAAGGCAATGCGCTCGGGGAACGGCAGCTCGCCAAGGGACTCCAGCGTGTCCGTATGGTAGAGCACAATGCGCTCGTGGCCCGCGACCGCGGCAACCGGGGCCCATCGACTGCTCGCCATGGCGGTGACGGGGTGCGGGTGCGGAGCCGGCGTTATATCCATGTCGGGCAGGTCAACCGGCAAGGCTTCCACGCCTTTTACCCCGCCGACCACCGAGATGGCGTTGAAATCGACCGCGCGCTTGTCCGACTTCCTGGCTACACTGCCGGAGGTCTCCAGTAAGCCGCCCTTGATCCAGGCTTCGATCGTCGCGATCTGCTCCCCGGGAATTTTCGGTTTCTTAGGCGGCATCTCCGGTTCATCCGCATGCGTGATTACCGACATGAGCACACTTCGGCTGGGATTCCCCGGTTGGACAATTTCGCCGCTACTGCTGCCGACGAGCAGGGCCTGGTATGAAGCCAGGTTCAGGTCACCTTTCGACTTATCCGGATTATGGCAATTCAGGCAGTGTTCCTTGAAAACCGGCTTGACGTGCTCTTCATAGGTGATCTTTTTGTCGGCCGCCGATACCAAGCCTGCCACCATCGCCGACAAGACCATGATGTATTTCATAAGGTTCATTTCAATTTCGAATGTGGAAACGCTCTCCAGGGGGCATATACCGTGGTCTCAAAAAACCGTAATGGCAGGAACGTGACGTCCCCGACTAATGATTAAATCCAAATTCCGTGCTGTTCAAAAGACCCCACAACACATCTTCATATGCCGCCCGCATATGCTTGGGCTCCACCTCAGCCAACAGTTCCTTGTAGATAGCGATCTCCTTCTCCGAGGGCTGGCGACTGAGACAGCGCACGTACAACTCGCCAATCACCTCCTCGACGGAGGATTCGGCCTTGATCCGGTCCACAATGACTTTTGACTCGCGCATAAGTCGCTCGACGTTAGCGCCATTGATCATTTCAAGCGCCTGGGAGAGTGTGGCCTCCTTGCTCACCTCGCAGGCGCAAACCGAGGTCCGCTCACTGGCCCCAAAGGTCTTCAGGAAGACATCGCGCCCACCACCCTGGAACAACTGGGTGGCCCGCATCCCTTTCGGATATCCGTTGATAATCGATGTCGTTCCCGTGGCATGATGAACGCTGTCCAACATGATCTCGGCCTGCAGGCGGCGTACAAAGCCGTGCGAAAATTGCGTATGGTCGTCCTTGTTCGTCTTGTTCAGGGTGCTGGACAACTGATAGGTACGCGACAACAGGATATCGCGAATCAAGCGCCTGGCATCGTAGTCATAGGCAACGAGTTTGTCCGCCAGGGCTTCCAGCAGTTCACGGTTTGCCGGCGGGTTGCTGATCCGCACATCATCTACCGGTTCAATGATCCCCCGGCCGAAATAGTGCGCCCAGATGCGATTGGCCACGTTCCGGGCGAACATCCGATTGTCCCGGGAGGTCATCCAGTCCGCGAGAACCGGGCGCGGGTCCTTCCCCTCCACGTCCGGTGCCTCACCCCCGAGAAACTTAACCGGCACCTTCTCCTTGTAGACCGGATGCTCACTCCCGATCTTGCTCGTGTTGTATTGCACGAAGATTTCCCGTTCATCGGCACCCTGCTTGGTTGAGATGCCCTCGAAAAACCCGGTGAAGCCATAATAATCGTCCAGGGTCCAGCGGTCGAAGGGATGGTTGTGACATTGTGCACACTGGATCCGCGTACCGAGGAACTGCTGGGCCATATTCTCCGCCATCTTCTTGGCGGTGACCCGCTCGCTGGAGGTATAAAAGTTCGCGGCCGGGCGGTGGAGATTGCTCCCGGAGCCTGAAATCAAGGCATGCACCATCCGGTCTACCGGCATGTTTTCGCGCACCGCATCCGCAATGTAATGGTAATAGTTCCAAACCGCCTTTAGCGGTCGCGTGGAGTAAGCTTGCTGGCGGCCCGCGGATATCTGCAGCAGCTCACCCCATTTCATCGACCACACATCCACGAATTCCTCGCGCTGCAACAACTGCGCCACCAGGCTTTCGCGCTTGCTTGTGCTCGTGTCGTCGACAAAACCGTGGTACTGCTCGACGGTCGGTGGCAAGCCGATAATATCGATATAGGCCCGGCGGACAAATTGCTCATCCGTGCAGACCTCCGATGGCAGGATGTGCAACTTCTTCAACTTATTGAAGACAAGGGTATCGATGTAGTTGGCCTCGGGTGTGCCATCCCACTCATAGCTGTCGTTCGGCAAGACGAGGACTTCCCGGCCGACCGTGTATTTGTCAAAGCGCGCGAATACATGGGCCGAGCCCGGGTCGCCTGCGGTCACTTCACCCTCCTCGTCGATATTCACCGTGCGCTCATTGTTCGTGAGGAACACGCCCAGGTGCGTAACATCCCGGCGTGTGCCGTCGTCATAATGGGCGATAACCACCATCTGCTGGGCGGGCGGTGGAGAAGCCTGCTTGAAAACGATCTGCTCGGGCAAAAGGCTGATCCGGGTGACTTTCGCCGTATCCGCTTCATCGTTCTTGGCGCCGCTTTCGACCCACTCCAGCAGGGTGGCGTAATACTCGCTGTCCCGGGTCATGCGCTCGCCCCCGGTATGCGTCACCTCGCCGGTGGCTTTTTCGAGCAACAGGCTCTTCTCCGGAACCGCAAGATTGATGCGACGACCGATGATCTCACGGGTCAAGCGGTAGTAGTCCCCATCGGGATCGTAGCCGAAAAGTGACAGCATGAAACCATCCTGCCCGCGCGCGGAACCGTGGCAGGATCCGGTATTGCAGCCCATCCGCATGAAGGTGGGCTCGACATCCAGGTGAAAGCTGACCGGCCGCTTGACCCGCGCCTGCCTGGTCTCAAACGGAATCCTTTTCTTGAGGCCCCCGAAGGTGACGGTGATCGTCCCCTTCCCGTCTGCTTTCGGCCAGAGGACATCCTCCTTCCGCTCGAGCAGGGCCGGGTTGGAAATCCCGATTTTCGCCTGGCGAAGCACATCGCGGGTCTCATCGTGCTCGTACACCGCCTGGACGACCAGGTGCTGGCGATCGGTCTGGCCGTCCAGGTGAACGGCCTCGGGGTAGACCCGCAGATCAACGGGCCTTGCCGCAAAGGTGCTGCCGA
>JAPYUI010000413.1 GCA_029936175.1 Kiritimatiellia bacterium | reverse complement strand
GTTCTTTGGCAACGGGGTCTTCGAGGTTTATCCCCGGTACAACAGTAAGTTTCTCGAGACCCAGGCGAGCCGTATCCTGTATCCGCGTCCAACCCTTGCCCTGGCGGTGCGGAGCGGGATGGTCGCAGAGACCGCGCGCATGTTTCATCCCTCGGAGATCCGGGAGATCCGGCGGACGAAGCATTACGGCGTTTTCTTTTTTACCACGATGCAGGCGGAAGAACAGCGCATCTGGAACGGACACGCGGTGTTGCGGAATATCGGGCCCGAGCCGCCCTGGTTCTAGGGGCTTTAGGGTTCAGGGTAGCGTTGCAATGGCCGCTGCGATTTCTTCGTCGCGGTCGATCGCGGCGACCAGCTTGGCTGTCGAGTCGGCCTTGTGCTGAAGCACGGGAATCTTTTCCTGTAGGACGGCCTTCAGTTGATGTCGATTGCCCCAGCCGGCCAGGATGAAGGCGGCCAGGGATTCGACGTCAAAGCGGTCGAAGGTGATGCAGCAGGTATCTGCCAGGCCGAGGCTCTGCAGGTAATATTCCACCTTGGGCTGGTAGCGCAAACCGAGGATGGGGGTCATGGCTGAGCTGGCCAGGATGCAGGCGTGCAGTCGCATGCCGAACATGAGGTCTGTCTGTCCGAAAACAGCCTTGATATCGTGGTGATTAATCGTTTCGTTGCTGATCAGGCCCGTGCGCACCTCCCCGGTGATGTGTTTGATCACCTCGCTGGATACTTCGACGTCGTGGTGCTGCGTGGCGACAAATAGAATCGGCACCTTGATCTCCGCGGCGACCCGGCTCAGTGCTTCCCCGTAAATCGCGGCAAAGGTATCTTTTCCGATAGAATCCCGGCCGGTTCCCGCCCAGGTGTCTATGTAGCGATTGACGTTAATGCAGAGGATTTCCTCGTCGGGACTCATGCCTACCGTCTTGAGAATTTCGCGGGCGCGTTCATCTGAAGACGGCCGAAGAGAAACCGCGCTGTCCGCAGCAATTGCCACGTTCGGATTTTGCACCTTCAGGTCCATGAGAATGTCGTAGGACGCCTGGTCACGCGCGGTGGTGAAATCCATCAGCTCCGCCAGCTCCTTGAGCATCCTCTTGCCCATGTCGCGGCTGACCGGTCCGGTGCCAACGTTAAAACAGCCCATTCGCTTGCCCCGTTTTTTCGCCCGGGGCAGCATCAGGTAAAGTGAGGACATAAAATTAAAGGCCGGATTGTACAGCGATCGATCGAAGAGGATCGCGTCGAAAAGCAGGGTTAAATCGGTGCGCATGATCGATCGCCAGGTCGGAATGCCCAGCATGCGTACCGCACCGTGCCAGGGCATCATCCCGATCGGAACGGTGTGGTTATCGTATTCGTCGAGGATGTACCGGGGATTGATCGTGGGGATCTCGTACCGGATCTTGCGGCCGAGCTCAGAGTCAATGGCATCCATGATGCCGGCGATGAGGGCGGCATCACCCGCGTTGCGACCAGACGAAGACCCGAGAAGGGTAATACGCTCAATCATCAGCGTCGCAATTCGATAATGTGAAGCGGAGGGTGCGGGTTTTCTGTCGAGGGGGGTACGATGAAATCCGCGATCTTAATGAAATCGGCCGTGGCGGGCCCGTAGTAGGT
>JAPYUI010000412.1 GCA_029936175.1 Kiritimatiellia bacterium | reverse complement strand
TTCCCGAGCTTGGCGATGGCTCGGAGCCGTCCAGGGTGTAGCGGATGGTGGCACCGGCGGTGGCGGAACTGATCGAGACCTGGAAAGGCGCATCGTAGAAACCGCGGTCAACGCTGAAGCTGGTGTCCCTGACAACGCCTGGATAGGCCGTCGAGTTATTGCTACTACCCGGCGTGCTTACCCGATAGAAGATGGCGATATCACCTGCTACACCGCAAGAGATATCAGTGAATTGCCTGGGGAAGGCGGGTGAGAAGGCATGGTCGGTTGTTACCCCGTCGGGCCTGACAATGGCGAGGTATTCGCCATCGGCGGAGAGCTGAAAATTGGTGTGCGGGTTGCCACCGGGATCAATGAGGTCTTTTCCCGAGGCAAAGACCAGCAGGTAGCCCTGGGCGGGAATTGTAATGGGCGGGAAATTCCACTTGGCGAGCCTGTTGGCATTGTCGGTGAGGTGGTAACCGTCGAGATTTACCACCTGGTTGTTGGGATTGTATATCTCGATCCAGTCCTGGTTATCGCCGAAACCATCCTCGATATCAGTGTCGTTGCGCGCGAGGAATTCATTGAGACGCAGCGGCAACAGGGTGTTAGGAAAGTCAGCCTGGTTGTTAGGGTCACTTCCCTCAGCGATCTCGAGGGCATCGTTGAAACCGTCACCGTCACTGTCCGCTTTGGTGGGATCAGTGACATGGCCGTTGGCGGCGGAGACTTCCTCGCCATCGGGCAAGCCGTCGCCATCGCTGTCGGCAATGGTCGGGTCGGAACCGTGGATGTTAACCTCCTCGGCATCCCCCAGATTGTCACCATCGCTGTCGGTATCAAGAGGATTGGTTCCGGCTTCCTGCTCTTCAAGGTTATTGAGCCCGTCACTGTCATTGTCGCCGGAACCGGTGGCGGTAGCGAGATCCTGGAAATAGTCCAGTTCCCAGGTGTCATCGAGCCCGTCACTGTCGGTATCGTTGACCAGCTCGACCTGGAACACCTCTTCCAGCCACTCACCGCCGGTGTCGGTGGAGCGGATGCGGACCGACAGGTTGCTCTCACCGGGCAAGCCGGAGAGGTCACGGTCGGTTTCCAGGGTTTCCCCGTTAATGGCGAACTGTGCGTTGCCACTATCGCCATTGCCGCTTGCCAGCGTGTAGGTGAAGTTGTCACCCGGCGTCGGGTCGATGGTGGCCAGGTTGCCGACAGTAGTGCCGATCGGTGCGCTTCGGGCAACAGTCAGGCTGGAGAGTGTGAGCCCGGAGGGACCGGTTGTCGGTGCGGTGGAGGTGATCTGGAAGCCGTTCAGGGCAAAGAATTGCCGGTGCACACCTTGACCGGCGTTATCGAGCGCGGCGAAGCGCACTACAACGTCATTGGTTCCATTGGCAGTAAAGGAGAAGTTCTGCGTCGAGTCCAGGTCAGCCGGGTTGCCCCCGGCGATGTTCGGGGCAACACCCGGGAGCACCTCATTTTCAGAGGGATTTCCACCGGTGAGGCTGTTGGTGATCCGGCCGTTTATGAGCGAGCCAAAGCTTGTGCCGCCATCGGTGGAGACCTCGATGGTGAAGAAGGAGTTCATGTTTTCCACGTCATGGTGGAAGGTGGTCATGTCGTAAGTTGCGCCACTGAGGCCTCCC
>JAPYUI010000184.1:2792-7931 GCA_029936175.1 Kiritimatiellia bacterium | reverse complement strand
GGACCCAGACGGTCAGCGTAACCGATGGGAATGAAACGGTTTCGACCGTGGTTTCGCACTAAATGCCGAGATTTCGGTACCGGGATGGTTCCCGGATGGCGCTTTCGCGCGGGCCTGGTGCTGCGGGGCCCCCGGTCGGTCCGAAACGGGCAAAAAGCGTGGGCTGGGAAGCGGAAACCTTTGAAACTCGGTATGATTTGCCATAGAAACCCGGGTTGTATGCATCGCGCCCTGCCACTTCCGCGTTTCCTGCTTCTTGTCGCCTTCGGCCTCGGGTTCTTTTTTGCTGCGCCCGCGGAATCCATGGCGCAGGCGAAGGGCATCAACACCAAGCTCTACCGCAAGTACCTGTTGATGCAGGACAAGACCAAGCACCTGATGCTCAGCGGCAAGTACGAGGAGTCGCTCGGGCTGTTCGCCCAGATCATCAAGGGCCTCGAGCCCGTGGAACATATCAACCGGACCTACGCCCGGGCGGTTGAGTTCTGCTACTATCACTCGGCCGTGGCCAATCTTGAGCTGAAACGCTACGACCCGGCCCTCGACTGGTTCGCCCGTTACCTGAGCAAGTATCCCAGGGGGATGCATCGAAACGTCTCCATCATCCTGAGCGCGGATATTCTTGCGGTGAAGGGCCTGTGGGACCAGGTCATCCGCCTGGTCGACCCACTGGCCTCGAACCTGAACCTGGGCGCTCGCCTGCTCACGGCCGCCCATGAACTGCGGGCCGAGGCGTATTTTCAGTTGAAACAATACGTCAAGGCGGGGGGGTCCGCCAAGTACCTGTACGACAACGTGGCGGACACCCAGGTTCGCACCGACGCAGCGACCATGTTTGCCATCTGCCTGGTTCGGCTCAAGCGGTACAAGGCCCTGTACACCTTCCTTCCCAATATCCTGCATTCCCAGGTGCGCTACGATGCCGGGTTGAATCGCGCGCTGATTGACGAGGGCGACCGGGAGTACAATGGCAACGATTACGCCAACGCATTGCTCCTGTATCGACTGGTCTATCCCAAGGTGATGCTGGAAGCCAAGATGGCCGAGCGCATTGTCGATGTCGAAAGGTACCGGGACAATATAGCGGAAACCTCGAGCCTCACGGCCGCGCGGAATGCCTCTGCGATCAAGCGCAAGATCAAGCGCCTGCTGGCGAAGCTCGCGAAGGACCAGGAAAAACTGCACAAGATGCCCGATTACGACCAGGAGCTGGCCATGCGCGAGGCCTCCAGTTATTTCGCCCTGCACCGCCTGCGCGAAGCCATCGCCGCCTTCTGGGGCGTATACCATGACTTTCCCGATCACCCGCTCGCGGACCAGGCGCTCTACGCAACGTTTACCACGGCCTACACCATGGGGGACATCGATCGAAGCATCAAGGAGGGCTACGCGTACCTGCGTATTTTCCCCAAGGGAAAATTCTACGAAATCCTTTCCCTGAACCTCGCGCAGATTCATTACCAGCGGGGGGAGCACCAGGCATGCATCGACCTTGCGCGCAAGGCCCTTGCGCTGCGGCCGAATCACGAAACGGCGGACCAGCTGCGCTACCTGATTGGCTACAACCTCTTCCAGATGGAACGGCTGCCGGAGGCGGAGCCGGCCTTTGCCGAGGTGCGGGAAAAGCACCCGGAAAGCCAGGTCGCCGAATCCGCGGCCTACTGGCAGGCGATATGCCAGCTATCCGACGGCCGTTATCTCGAGGCCGAGGCATCCTTTACCGCCTTTGGCGAGCAGCACCTGGGCGGCATATTTTATTCCGACGCCCTGTACCGCCGGGCCATCTGCCAGTACGGGAACGCGGATTATCCCGGCGCGGCGGCGACCCTGGAATCCTTTGTCGAGCGTTTCCCCGAGCAGCCCTCCAAGCCGGAAGCACGGACCATGCTGGGTGACATCTACGCCTCGGATGCCGAGCTCGACCGGGCCCTTGCCCAGTACGAGGCGGCGGTCGACTGCGCGGTAACCATGGTCCAGGTGAACCGTGCGACCTTCCAGATTGCAAAGATGTATCGCCTGGAGGAGCGCTGGGAAGAGACGCTGATGCTTTTTAACCAGTATATGCACAAGTGGAAGAGTAAAGGCAACTTCACCGAGGCGATCTACTGGACGGGTACCAGTCTGCAGCGCCTGGATCGCAGCGAGGAAGCGCTGGAACTCTTTTTTAACGCGATCATTCAATACGGCGATGTACCGGCGCACCATGGGATTGATATGATTCTTCGCGACTTGATCGGTGAATTGAAGGTGAGCAAGGAAGGCAGTGAACGCTATGTATTCAAGGACAAGCTCTACGCCGAGGTGATTACCGCCCGCGAGACCCACCGTACCACGCTGTACCTTCGCCTGATCACCTTCTTTTATCACCTGGTCGACGACCCGGCGACGCGGCGAAAAATGATCGATGCGGTCACGAAGCGGGAGCACATTCGCTTTGCCGGCCCGCTGACCCTGAACCTGATGGGCGAGCAGGCACTCGTGCGGAACGACCCTGAATTGGCGCGTCAGGCCTTTACGTATTTTCTCGAGCACCACGGCGAGTCCGAGCTGGCGGTGACAGCCTTGAAAACCATGGCGCAGATCCATATCGCGGAGGGTAAGCTCGACGAGGCCGAGGCCATGCTCGACCAGCTCGCAGCGCGATTCGCCTCCTTGCCGGAGGCCGGCTGGGCCGCCCTCAAGCAGGCCGAGCTCCACCGGCGCCGGGGTGACTATACCCGGGCCATGGCCGGGCTCAAGCAGGTCATCGCGGTCAAGCAGTGGCGGGGTCCCTACTGGGCGGAGGCCCTCTATTCCATGGGGCGCTGCCTGTCGGACCAGGAGCAATACCGGGAAGCCTTCGCCTATTACCAGCGGGTGTACGTGATGTACGAAGCCTACGGCGAATGGTCCGCAAAGGCCTACATTCAAAGCGCGAGAAGCCTCCTGCAACTGGGCATGAAGGGGGATGCAATGAAAACCTGCCGGGAGTTGCTCGCGCATCCGGTCCTGTCAAAACGTCCGGAAGCCGACGAGGCCCAGGATCTGCTCCGAGAGATTGGAGGCGGTCCGTGAAAGGTGCCCTCGGCTTGTGGTTCGTGCTCCTGGCCGCCTGTCCGGCGCAGGAACGGGTCTCCGGGAAAATCACCTTCCCCGGGCTGGGCGAGCGCCAGGCCGATTTGCTCGGGCGGACCGCCAAGGGCTGGGTGAGCCTGCGCAGGACCAACGAGACGGCGGTGATCGAGTTTCCCGCGACCTCCATCGATCACATTGCCTTTGACCTCGAATTCGATGACAAGGACCTGGAGGACTGGCAGCACAAGCGCTGGTTTAAAAAAATCGCGGCACGGATCCAGCCACGGATTATGGCCTGCTTATCCTACGCCGATATTTCCAACAACTTCCTGGACTACGTGCCCCTGCTGCTCCAGTGCCTGTTGCTTTCCGAGCAGTTTGAGGAACTGGACAAGGTCTCCGGGCAGATCATGCACTACGCGCCGCCGGGCATCTTTCACGAGGAGGCGCGCCTGTCCCGGGCCTTTGCCCTGCTTGAGCTGGGTCGGATCGATACCGCGCGACGGCTGTTCAAGGAGGCGAAGGCGGTCAAGCGCGGCCAGCCGCATGCCTCGATTTACTGGTTCGTCCAGGCGCGTCTCCAGATGCTGAACCAGGAATTTGACGCCGCGCACGATACCTTTTCCCATATTGTTGTGCACAATGCCATCGACCTCGAGTGGTTGCCGCGGGCCCTGTACTGGACCGTGGCTATGTACGTCGAGAACGACGAGCGCGAGGTCGCCGAACAGATCATTACCGAGCTGGATACGACCGTGCCCGAACGCGATTGGGCGAAGCGCGCCCGGAAATTGCTCAGCAACGTGGATTGCATCGATTCCGCCGACCAGGGATATGACGGGTCCTACCATTGGATGCCGCGCATGGGCCTGCCCGGGGTTGCGCCCGGGTCGGGTCACTCGGTGGCCTTCGACGGCATGATCCAGTATGTGGACATCGGCCCCGAGTTGAATTTTATCGGCGCACCCGGCAGTGATTTCACCCTGAGTCTGTGGGCGCTCCCGGCAAGGGAGGGTATCGCCCTGTCGCGGGGAGATCCCGATTCCGAGGAACCGGGTGACGAGGGCTTTGTTATTCGTCGTGATGGCATCCGTGTGCGGGGACGTGAACCGGTGGCGGCAGCCGTGCTCACGGCGGCATCCAAGAGCAAGACCTGGCGGCACGTGGCCTTTGTTCGTTCCAGTAATCCGCCCCGCTTGCAGTTGTTCGAAGAGGGAAAGCTCACGTCGGAGGTGAAGTACTCGGCGCACTACAACTTCGGGAACCCGGAAGCCCACGTTCTTTTTGCCTGCAAGGCTACGCCGATGGACGGGCATGTACGCAGCCAGCATTTCCTGGGCGCGCTCGATGACCTGCAAGTCTACGATACGGCCCTGTCGCCCGAGCAGGTCCAGGCCTTGTACGAGAAGCCCGGGGAACCCGGTCAATTTGCCACCCGCCGGGTGGAAATCGATTTCCACAACGACGGCGGCGAGTTTATCGCTTCGCGGCCCATCCGCGGATTGAAGGGGCCGCTGGCGCTGGACATGCTCAACGAGATTTACGCCTCGAATACCGTGAGTGCATTCAACCTGGAGTTTGGTGCAGCGGCCCTGGAAGTGATCGGCGAGGGCGATCCCGGGCACCGGCTCAAGCTGGATGCGGACGAGCGGCTTGGGGAGCGCTTGTTCTGGGTGAACCGAAGCGGGAGCACCCTGCCCTTTTCCCGTGTCGGGGTGAGACGCCTGGAGCTCGGCGAGACCTCCGGCTTCGTTACCCTCATGGCCTTCGCCGAGACGATTTACGACGCACGGATGATCAAGGATCTCGACGTGGTCGGCAAGCAGACGGTCGAGCTGAACAGCACCAACCTGGGGCTGGTCGACCTTGAGCTCAAGCCCGGGGAGCCCGCGATGGCGTTCTGCATCTACCGTTCCGATGCGGCCGGGGAGCCCCTGGTCGACCGGAATGCGCCGCCCGCGATTTTAAGCAGCGTGTATGTTGAATACGCGCGGAAGCCCATTGCCCATTTCATGTTTAATGAATTGCCGAGGGTGGACCCGCCCCCCCAAGCGGAGCCCCCCCCGGCGGAAACACCACCTGACG
>JAPYUI010000184.1:0-2692 GCA_029936175.1 Kiritimatiellia bacterium | reverse complement strand
AGGGTGGACCCGCCCCCCCAAGCGGAGCCCCCCCCGGCGGAAACACCACCTGACGCACAACCGCAAGAGGAAGAATCCAATGAATAAACGAACCTGGTTTTTTGCAATCCTGGTAATCTGGACCATCTGGCAGGTCATCGCCCAGGACGCCGCTCCCCCGCCGGCCGATACATCGGCGACGCCTGCAGCGACCGCGTCCCCCCCGGCGGCTCCGGAACCCGTTCCGACGGATGAAAAACTGACCTTGCTGCAACTGATCAAGGCGGGCGGGCTCACCATGGTCTTCCTCGGCCTGCTTTCCGTCGCCGTGGTCGCCCTCGCGATCCGGAATTACCTCAGCCTGAAAATAGATCGCCTGTTGCGACCGGATATCGTGCCTGCCCTGAACCAGCAGATGGCCGATGGGGACATTGCCGGGGCCCTGATGACCTGCCGCAGCCAGGACTGCATGCTTTCCTCCGTGCTCGCCCAGGGTTTGCTCCGGATTGTCGACCAGGAAATCGTGGTTGAAAACGTGGAAAAGGGATTCATGCAGGAGGGCCAGGAGCAGATGACCAACTGTATGAAGCCGATCAATTACCTGCTGACTATCGGCTCCATCGCCCCCATGCTCGGGCTGCTGGGGACGGTGAGCGGGATGATCAAGGCCTTCCAGAATATTTCTGCCGGCGGGATGGGCAAGCCGGAGATGCTGGCGGAGAACATCGGGGAGGCCCTGGTGACCACGGCGACCGGCCTGATCATTGCGATCCCGGCGATGCTCTTCTACTACTATTACAAGAACGCGTTCGCGACGATCATCAGCCGCTTGAACAAATACCTCGGGGGACTGTTGAACTCACTGGAAAGGGGCAAGCTCACCCCGATTGAATTGTCGGATATCCAGGTTGCTCCCGGTCTGCCGCAAGCGGAGACCTACGAACAGGGCTGATATAGATGGTTCAACAGATCCAGATTCCTGAGGAGGAAGCCGACGAGCCGGACCTGGCCCCGATGGTCGACATGGTCTTCCTGCTGCTGATCTTCTTCATGGTTGCCTCACATCTCAACCAGATGGACAAGATCGAGGTCGATTTGCCGGTTGAATCGCATGCTGCGGTGGCGGAGGAAATGCGGGACCGGCGCACGATTACGATCCAGTCGGACGGCACCATTTTCCTGGGAACGACGAGGAGCAGCCTGGCGGAAGTCGGGCCGGTGGTGAAGAAAGAACTGGCCGTGGTGAAGAACCTCAAGATTTACATCCGCGCCGACCGGGGCGTGCAGTACAAGGAAGTCGAAGACGTGATGAAAGCCTGTTCGCAAGCCGGCGCATCGGAAATCCTGTTTGCCGCATATGAATCGCCATAATCTACTATCCATGGAGGGCGAGGTCTTTGACCAGAAGGGCGGCATGCAGATCGCCCCGCTGATCGACGTGGTCTTCCTCCTGTTGATCTATTTCATGGTAACGTCTTCACTGGAGAAGTCGGAGGCCGACCTCGGGATCACCCTGCCCGGGATGGTGCAGCAATCCAAACCGGTGGACCTCCCGGATGAACAGATCATCGAGGTAAATGCAGGCGGTGATGTCATCCTGAATGGCAAGGTCTTCGGGGAGGGTGCCAAGGCCCTGCCGGACCTCACGAACCAGCTTAGCCGTTTCAGAAAGGCCTGCGACAGCGCCAAGATCAAGGCCATGATCACCATCCAGGCCGAGCACGAGGCCATGCACGAACGGGTGATGGATGTGATGAATGCCTGCGCCGGCGCGAACATCAAGTACGTGACCTTCGGGCTCAGCGAGTAACGCAGCCCTGACAAGGGCCCGGGTGCGTGGGCCGGCTCGCGCTAACAAGCGAAGGAGGCGATAGTTACGACGGCCCCATTGGTATAATCCACCACCCGCATGCCTGCGATAACCTACAGATCTCCCCTTGTTCATGCATGCGCTACATGTTAACGTGACGGGACGTTGTTCCCCCATGGACGATACCTACACATCCCCCCTGCCGGTATCGGCAGGGAAGAACCAGACAAGGCGCAACCGCTCCTCCCTGGCCATATCCGGCCTGCTGCACGCAATCTTCATCCTGTTGGCCGGGTTCATCGTGGCCTTGAACGTGAAGCACAAGCCGCAGGCATCCTTCAGTGCGGAGGAGGCCCTGCGGCCGAGGATGAAGCCGGAAGAGATCAAGTTGAAGATGAAGGTGGAGGACCTGCAGCGGCGGAGTGCACCCCCGCGGCTCCAGCCGCGCATGCTGAGCATGAGCCCTTCCGAATTGGCCCTGCCGGAGATCAAGCCGGATCCCCAGGCAAAAGACCAGAAACTCAAGCAGCACCTGACGACGCTCGGGATGTCCGGCTTCGGGTCGGGGATCGGCGGGGGCTTCGGCACCGGCAGTGGCGGCGGCACCTCCTTCTTCGGGTTGAAATCACATGGTCGCCGGGTGGCCTACCTGGTGGATTTTTCCTCCTCCATGAAATCCTCGGGCAAACACACGCTGTGTCGGCGCGAGCTGGTGAAGTCGATCCAGATGCTCCCGCAGGGCACCCTGGTCTGCCTGGTCATGTTTTCCGGCCCGGTTTTCGTGGCCGGGATGGACCCGGTGAGCAACCACCGCAACTGGAAGCAGTCGAAGAGCGGCTGGAAGGGGCCCATGCCGGTGGCCCGGTGGTGGAGGGTCAGCCCCGCAACCGTCTATCAACTCAC
>JAPYUI010000183.1 GCA_029936175.1 Kiritimatiellia bacterium | reverse complement strand
GCGTCGAGCAAACGCCCGGTCTCGTAGTCGAATTCCTCCACCACGTCGCCGTAGAGCCCACCCTTGGATTTTCCCCGGAAACGCTCGGAGGCCCCGATGATGGTGTGCATCATGGTGTGGGCGACGTAGAGCACGAAGGGCTTGTCCTTGTCGCGCTTGTTCTCGAGGAAATCGATCGCCTTGTCGGTATAGAGGGTGCTCAGGCTGCCCATGTCCCGGTTGGACCCGGCGGCCTCGTTGTTCTCGTGTAGCTTGACCACGCCCCCGTCGTTCGCGCCCAGGGGACCGAAGTAGTAGTCGAATCCCTGGGCATTCGGCATGCGCTCGATGATGGGCTTGCGGTTGGAGACATCCCACTTGCCGATGCAGGCGGTCTGGTAACCGACCGTGCGAATGAGCTCGGCGAAGGTGATCTCGGAAGCCGGCATGCCCCAGCCCTTGCTGCGGATCGGCTGCCGCCCGGTCAACAGGGCCGAGCGCGAGGGACCGCACACCGTCTGCGAATAGAAGGAGGTAAACCGCGTCCCCTCCCGGGCCAGGCGGTCGAGGCGCGGGGTCTTGTTCTCCTGGTTGCCGTAACAGGCCAGGTCCCCGTAGCCCTGGTCGTCGGTGAAGACGATGAGGATGTTCGGCCGCAGGGCCTCGGCGTGGAGGGAAAGGCCCCGGGCGCAAAAGGCGAGGACACAGGTCGTGAGGATCATTCTTTTCATCTGGGCATCTTTCCTTGCGGTTCTTCCCGGCACACGCAGCCCGGTCCCCTAGCCTCTAGCAGAACCCGCCCCCCTTGTCCGTATCGAAAGTGGACGCCGGGACCGGGCCGGTGGACAAGGCAGCGCCCCGGCCCGCCCTTTTCCCGGTCGCTATCCACCCGGGCTTTCCCCTTGATTTCCAATAAATGATGTCTAGGATCCGCGTTTGGCCTGAACGCAAGCGAAAAGCAGCCGACGGCGTGCAAAAACCTGTAATGACCGATTCACAAGGACGGAAATATGAGCAAAAACCCCGTATTTTTCCTCGCAGCCCTGGCCATTCTAGCCAGCCCCGCCCGCGGTGAAGAGGGCGGAAGCGGCCATTACGTACCCGGTTCCATGGCCTCCTTTGCCGACGCGGTCCCCCCCGCTGAGACCTTCGTCACGCGCTACAACATGCTGTACTACGAGGGGGCCTTCCGCCCCGACCGGCCCCTGCCGATCGCCGCGCTGAGCACCGCCGGGGCCGAGGTTGAATCCTGGGCCCACGGGCTGACCCTGCTCTGGCGCCCGCCCCTCGACCTCGGGGCCAAGCGCAGTTACGCGATGAGCGCCACGATTCCCTTCGTCCAGGTCGATGTCTCCGCCGAGGTGAGCACGGCCGGCGGCGCATCGCTGCGTCGCTCGGACGAGCTATCGGGCCTCGGTGATATCGTCCTCATGCCCCTCATGTTCAACTACGTGCACAGCCCCGACCTCAGCACCAATTTCCGGCTCGGCTTCTACGCGCCGACCGGCGACTACGAGGTCGGTCGCCTGGCCAATACCGGCAAGAACTACTGGACCATCGAGCCCACCCTTGCCCTGGTCTATTCCGGACAGAAAAACGGCCGGGAAGCCGCGCTCTTCGCCGGGGTGGACTTCAACACGGAAAACGAGGATACGGATTACCACAGCGGGACCCAGGTCCACCTCGACAGCACCCTGGCCCAGCACTTCCCGCTCTCCGGCGGTTTCGCCGGCGTGGGTGTATCCGGCTCCTGGTACAGGCAGGTCGAGGGCGACAGCGGGAGCGGGGCCAGCCTGGGCGACTTCAAGGCGATGACCCGCGGCCTGGGACCGGTCCTGTCCTACGCCCGCCTCGCGGGCGAGCTCACCGTCGTCGCCGAGTTGAAATGGCTTCACGAGCTTGAAACCACCAAGCGATTGAAGGGCGACTACGTCTGGTTGAAAGTCATGGCGAAGTTCTAGGGAACCGCGCCCAGCCTCCATGCATACGAAACCCCAGGAAAACG
The DNA here is from genome assembly GCA_029936175.1 of Kiritimatiellia bacterium. Classification (GTDB taxonomy): domain Bacteria; phylum Verrucomicrobiota; class Kiritimatiellia; order SS1-B-03-39; family UBA6053; genus JAPYUI01. The sequence continues at coordinate 5,978 of JAPYUI010000183.1, read as the reverse complement.
CAGGCCGGACGGGACAAGCCGCCCCGGCCAGGATACGAACAGCACACACAGGAAGCCTCCCATGAAAACGATCACCCACCCCTTCAGCCTTGCCAGCCTCCTGGCGCTCGCGCTTCTCCTGGCGCCCCGCCCGGGCCTGTCCCAGGACCCCCCGCGCTTTGACCGCTCGGTGCGCAGTGCCGGGAACCTGGAACCGGCCATCCCGCGGCCGAAACAGGACGCCCAGGTCGCGGCCCGGCTGCAGGCGCTGGCAAAGAAAACCGGCCGGCAGCCCAATATCGTGTGGCTCATCGTGGATGACATGGGCTACGGGGATCCCGGCTGCTACGGCGGCGGCGCCGTCGCGGGGGCCGCCACCCCGAACATGGACCGCCTGGCACGGGAAGGCCTGAAGCTCACCTCCTGCTACGCGCAGCAGACCTGCACGCCCACCCGCTCCACCATCCTCACCGGGCGGCTGCCCGTCCGCACGGGACTGACCCGCCCGATCCTGGCCGGCGACAAGATCACCCGCAACCCCTGGGCCGACGAGGTCAGCCTGCCCACCCTCCTCGGCAAGGCGGGCTATGCCAGCTTGCTTGTCGGCAAGTGGCACGTGGGCGAGGCCGAGGGCATGCGGCCGCAGGATATCGGCTTCGACGAGTTCTACGGCTACTACCCGGCCCAGAAGGAGATCTCCCAGCGGGTCGACCAGCGACGCTTTCCCAACCTCATCCTCGACAAGAACCGCTTCGCCGCCTTCGAGGGGATGGGCATGGGCCACAGCCTCGTCCACGGCTGGAAGGACGGCAAGACCGAGGACGTCCGCTCGGTCGAGTCGACCGAGGACATGGCCCGTGCCGACCAGGCCCTCGCCGACTTCACGGTCGAGCGCATTAAACAACTGGCCAAGGGCGACAAGCCCTTCTTCCTCGAGCACTGCTTCATGAAGGTGCACTGCGACAACTTCGCCAACCCCGACCTCGAGGGCATGAGCGCCAGCAAGTATCCCTACAAGGACGCGGTGGCCGAGGTCGACCTGCACATCGGCAGCATCGTCCGCGCGCTCGAGGAGGCCGGGGTACTCGAAAACACCTTCGTCTTTGTCACCTCGGACAACGGTCCCCAGATGGATGCCTGGCCCGATGCCGGCTACACCCCCTTCCGGGGCGCCAAGGGCACGACCTTCGAGGGCGGGGTCCGGGTCCCGGGCATCGCCTACTGGAAGGGCATGATCGCGCCGGGCCGCCAGAGCGACGAGCTCTTCGACCTCGTCGACCTGTTCGGCACCGCCCTCACCCTCGCCGGGGTCGCGCCGGACCAACTGGCGGGCGACCGCTACTATGATTTCGTCGACCAGGCCTCCTTCCTCTTCCACGACGAGGGGCACTCCCGCCGGGAAGCGGTCTATTTCTGGTGGGGCAGGGAACTCATGGCCTGCCGGATGCACGAGTACAAGCTGCACGTGAAGGTCATCCTTCCCCAGGTCACCCACATGTATATCGACCACGCCACCGTCCAGGACGTCGGGCTCGCGCCGTGGTTCTTCAACCTCTACCTGGACCCGAAGGAAGAAATGACCGTCGGTCACCGCCTGGACCCCTGGCTCGCCAGCGTCGGGAGCAAGCTCAAGGCACACGGCGCGACATTCAGGAAATATCCACCCAAGGACGTGGGCCTGTGAAAAGTTGAGCCGGCTCTTTGCATCGATCCCGAACAAGCACAAATGGAGTACTGAACATGCACCGCACCCTCATTTCCCTGATCTGTACAGGAGGCCTGCTCCTCGGCCCCGCAGGAGCCGACCGACCGACCGACGGCAGCGTCCTCCCCTTCCCGGAGCCCCCCATGGCGGGCCTGGCCGGGACGCGCCTGCAGGACTCCACCATGAAGTGGCCCAAGAAAGCCCGCCGCCTGGCCAAGGATGCACCCAACATCCTGATCGTCCTGCTGGACGATGTCGGCTTCGGGATTTCCGAGACCTTCGGTGGCGAGGTGCGGACGCCGACCTTCGACAAACTGGCCAAGGAGGGCATCCGCTACAACACCTTCCACACCACGTCCATCTGCTCGCCCACCCGCGCCGCGCTCCTGACCGGGCGCAACCACACCCGGATCGGCTCCGGCACCATCTCCGAGCGCGCCGTGGCCTGGGATGGCTATACCGGCCTCATCCCGAAAACCGCCGCAACCATCGGGGAGATCCTCCGGCACTACGGCTACCACACCTCCGCCTTCGGAAAGTGGCACAACACCCCGGCCACCGAGACCACGAGCATGGGGCCCAAGAACCACTGGCCCAACGGCTATGGCTTCGAGTACTTCTACGGCTTCCTCGGCGGCGAGACCTCCCAGTACGAGCCACGCTTGACCGAGAACTACAACCACATCGAGCCCCCCCACGACGACCCCACCTATCACCTCTCCCAGGACCTGGCCGAGAAAAGCCTCGACTGGCTCGACGATTACCAGGCCTTCTCGCCCGATAAACCCTTCTTCATGTACTGGGCTCCCGGCGGGGTACACGGGCCCCACCACGTCTTCAAGGACTGGGCCGACAAGTACCAGGGGAAATTCGACACGGGCTGGGACGCCTACCGCGAGCGCGTGCACCAGCGGCAACTCGACATGGGCATCATCCCGAAGGGCACCCGGCTGACACCACGCGACGGCACCATGGCGGCCTGGGACAGCATCCCCCAGAACCAGCGCGCCTTTCAAACCCGGCTGATGGAAATCTTCGCCGGCTATGTCGAGCACACCGACCACCAGGTGGGCCGCCTGGTGCAGGGGCTCGAGGAGCGCGGGCTGCGGGAGAACACCCTCATCTTCTACATCTTCGGGGACAACGGCTCCAGCTCGGAAGGCCAGCGCGGCTCGGTCAGCGAGCTGCTGGCACAGAACAACATTCCCAACACGGTCGAGCAGCAGCTCAAGGCGCTCGAGCGCATCGGCGGGATCGACGTACTCGGTTCCGCGAAGACGGACAACATGTACCACGCCGGCTGGGCCTGGGCCGGCGGAACCCCCTTCAAGGGCACCAAGCTCATGGGTTCCTACTTCGGGGGGACCCGCAACCCAATGGTCATTTCCTGGCCCCGGCGCATCAAGCCCGACCGGACCGTACGCGCGCAGTTCCACCACGTCATCGACATCGCCCCGACCATCTACGAGTTGCTCGATATTCCCCACCCCAAGGTGGTCCAGGGCGAGGACCAGGTGCCGATGGACGGGACCAGCCTCGTCTATACCTTCGATGACGGAAAGGCCACCGAGCGCAAGAAGCAACAGTTCTTCGACAACAATGCCAGCCGCGGCATCTACCATGAAGGCTGGTTCGCCGGGACCGCCGGGCCCTTTATTCCCTGGGACACGCCGGGCTCGGTAAAGCGGATGGAGAACTGGGACTCGGCCGCCGATCCCTGGGAACTCTATGACCTGCGCAGGGATTTCTCCCAGGCGAAGGACCTTGCGCAAGTGCAGCCGGAAAAACTGAAGGAGATGAAGCAACGCTTCCTCACGCTGGCCGAGGACAACAAGGACTTCCCCATCGGGGCGGGCCTCTGGCTTCGCCTGCACCCCGAGGACCGGCTGAAAACCCCCTACACCCACTGGACCTTCCGGCAGAACACGCGCCGAATGCCGGAGTTCACCGCACCGGGCGTGGGACGGGTCAGCACCCAGGTCGACATCGACGTGGATATCGGCGAGAAGGCCAGCGGGGTCCTCTACGCCGTCGGCGGTGCCTCGGGCGGGCTCACGCTCTACATGGACAAGGGGTACCTCGTCTACGAGTACAACATGATGATCCTGGAACAATACATTGCGAAAAGCCGGATCCCCATCGCCCCCGGGAAACACCGGATCGAGGTGCGCACCGATATCCCCCGACCGGGGGGCGCGGGGCAGGTCCGGATCAAGGTGGACGGAAAGGATACGGCCGGGACCGCACTGAAGCAGACGGTACCGGGTGCGTTCACCGCCACCGAGACCTTCGACGTGGGTATCGACCTCGGTTCACCGGTCGCGGCGAGCTACGATGCGCGCCGCCCCTTCGCCTTCGACGGGAAAATCCTCGCGCTCGAGGTCGAGCTCAAGTAGCATACCACGGTGCCGGGCAGCCGGCAGGACCAGGGTACCCATGCGGAACAGCCGGACACGAACAATCCTATGTGCGAGCGCCCTGCTCTGCCTGCTCAGCCCCATCGCCCGGGGCGAGGACACTTTTGCCCTGCGCCCCACCGGGGATAGTCCCCGGGGATTCAATCGCCTGTTCAGCCGGCAGGTCGACGTGTTCGGCATCCCCATCTTCGCCACCCGCAGGACCGCGGAGGAGAAGATCCTGCACGCGGCCCATGTACTGGCCCAGTACCTGGACAACGACGCCGACGGCCAACCCGACAACCCCCGGGTCACCCAGGCCCTGCGCAAGGGCAAGGGCGCCGTGGTCATGTTCCAGACGGAACGGGAAGCCGAGTCCGTTTTCGACCAGGTCCATCGCTCCATCCCCGAGGCGGTGTGGGACGGCATGCACATCGTGGGGCTCTACGGGGAGGAAACCCATCCCGGGGGTGCCGCGCGCGGGGTTTTTGACGCGAGCTACGAGGAGATCCTCCACCTCGTCACCTCCGGCGGCTACGCCGAGGCCTACCCGGATGTCTTTGGCGAGAAACCCGGCACGGAGATTGCCGACGCCATGGACCGGGCCCGGGGAGGACGCTTCCGGCGGGTGCCCCGGACCTACCCCCCGGGCGCGTGGTATACCTACGATGACCGGAGCTGCGACTACGCCTGCCAGGTCACCGAGTACATCTACTGGGGCCTCAGCTCCATGCTCAAGGCCCAGGATTTCCCCGGGCGGTTCGCGGATATCTCCAGGGAATGGCGGCTGAACACGCCGGCCAAGGTCCGCGAGGGGGACCCGGCCCTTTACCGGCTGCTGAGCGATCCCCGCTACGCCTTCCCCACCCGGCTCCCGGACGGGAAATACCGGCCCCGGAAAAGCGGGATTTCTCCTTGATGGCCACCTTCCGGGTCCACATAATGCACCCTGTCGCCACGAGGGCACAGGCCTTGAAAATCGGTACCTGCACATGGACCAAAAGAAACGCATGAACGCTTACAATCCCCTCTACGCGGGCCTCGTCCTGCTGCTGGCCTCGACCGGTTCCCTGCGGGCCGACTCCACCATCGACGCCAGCGACCGCTACATCTACGGCGCGAACATCGGGTGGATCGATGCCCGGGGCGACGGGACCAACGGGGTGGTGATGGGGCTCTTCTCGTGCTCCGGCTATCTCTGGAGCGCCAATTGCGGCTGGATCAGCCTGGGGAACGGACCCCAGGACGGGGTTCGCTACACCAATGCATCCGACACCGACTGGGGGGTAAACCATGACGGCCTCGGGAATCTCCGGGGCTATGCCTACGGGGCGAATATCGGGTGGATTTCCTTTGAGGACACGGGGGATCCCGAGGTCGACCTCCAGACCGGCGTCCTGAGCGGCTACGCCTACGGCGCAAATGTCGGGTGGGTGAGCCTGAACAGCAGCCCGACCCTTGCCCGCACCACGACCTTGAGCAGCGGACCGGATTCCGACGCGGACGGCATCCCCGATGCCTGGGAGCTGGACCAGGCCGGGAACCTCGCGGTGCTGGGGGCGGGCGACGCGGACGGCGATGGCCAGTCCGATGTCGACGAGTACACCGCGGACACCGATCCCCAGGACAACGCCTCCTCGCTGCACATCACCGTCTTCGCACCCGGGGCGGCAAACAGCTCCGTGGACTGGACGGTGGAAGCCACCCGCCTCTACACCCTGGAGCTAAGCGAAAGCATGGCGGACGGGGCTGCCTGGGTGGACAGCGGGCTCGGCGTCCTCGCCCCCGGCGGGGGAGCAACCCTCTCGGGTGCCGTGGCCACGGACCCGGTCATGTCCCAGCGTTACTTCCGCGCCAAGGCCCACGTTCCCCTCGCACCCTAGGCGGGAGGAAAAGCC
>JAPYUI010000411.1 GCA_029936175.1 Kiritimatiellia bacterium | reverse complement strand
CCCCGGTAATAAGTTTCTTGTTGCAAAAACTCTGGAGATACCAATGACAAGGATTCACATTAGTCTACCAGTCCTCTGGACGGGGTGGCAAGTCTAACGTTCTCTTCAAAATTTCCGAAAAAGCCTAATTCTCGAATCGCTAAAATTCTCGAATCACGTAAAACAAGCAAACTTTTCCCAAAAAGTCAAAACCTCGAATCGCTCGAATCGCTACCAAATTCTCGAATCGCTCAAAACAAGCAAACTTTCCAAAAAAGTCAAATTCTCGAATCGCTATGAATTCTCAAATCGCTCAAAACAAGCAAACTTTCCAAAAAAGTCAAATCCTCGAATCGCTATGAATTCTCGAATCGCTCAAAACAAGCAAACTTTTCCAAAAAAGTCCAACTCTCGAATCGCACAATTCTCAAATCGCAACTCTCGAATCGCAACTCAAATCGCAAAAGCAAAGCTTATTTCATTCAGTGCCCACTGAATGTCTTTCATTCAATGACTCGTGAAAGTCCCCAGTGTTTACTCGTCCCTCGGAAAAGTCTTATACAGTTTATTGGTTCGAGGGTTTGACATTCTTAGTTGGAACTGGATGAAAACGTATTAGAATGAACGTTTTCCAACGCAGAAGTGGATAAACACCAACGATCTGTCATAAATCAGGCGCAGTTTGGTTTCTAAAGATTTTTTTCAAAATCACACCTCAATTTGGCACGAAAAAATGTATTTGAATCATTGAATGATCAACGTACTCAGTGGTGTTTTGAAAGTTGATTACCCAACAAAAATGAATATTTGAATTGTCATTTGCGTACTTGGTAGGTCGATCAGACCCCAAACCACCTCAGTTCACAGAAATCAGCAATGTTATGGGCCCACGTCACCCTCATAAAGGCTTCAGCGTAGTGAGAAAAATTAACACTACCCACCAAAGCGACGAGTATTTTATCCACTACGCGCAATGGGTAGTATTATCCACTACGGGCAACGGGTAGTACTATCCACTACGGCACTAACGCCTACACAACTCATTCAGGAGATTGAGGAGAAATTGGTTTATTGGAGCATGTAATACCAGAGTTGTAATTAGAAGTCATTTGCTTCTTCGAAGCAGAATATTATACGTTCTCAAACAGTTTGTTTGTTTTATGGAACAACTTACAACAGTCGAAGTCAAAACTCGAATCACTCACATAAACTTCTCGAATCGCTAAAACATATTCTCGAATCGCTGGTTTCTCAAATCGCTATTCTCGAATCGCTAAAACAAGCAAACATGAACAATTTCTCGAATCGCTACATTTCTCAAATCGCTCGAATCGCTAAAAACAAACAAACTCTAATTTATTCTCGAATCGCTACATTTCTCGAATCGCTCGAATCGCTCAAAACAAGCCAAAAACAAGCAAACTGCTCAAATCGCTCAAATCGGCTCGAATCGCTAAAATTCTCGAATCGCTCCAAACAAGCAAACTCAAAAACTGAAGAGAACGTTAAACTTGCCACCCCGGACTGAATTGGGAAGGTTCGGCAAGCATGATAAACACAGGAAAGGATGGTAAACCGGCGCAAAAACCCTTCTGAAATCCGCTCTAAGATGCATAGGTATTAGTCACTTGTAAACGATCTGTAACTGTCCGCTATCTCC
>JAPYUI010000182.1:5866-8036 GCA_029936175.1 Kiritimatiellia bacterium | reverse complement strand
ACGCGGCCGCGTGCAGCAGGATGAGTCGTTGTTTCATGCGCCGCTTCATTCCCGCACCCGGGTGCATTACTTGCTCAGGAAGATGTCGCTCTGCACCACCAGGTGGACGAGGTCGCGCAGGCGGTCTTCCTTCCGGCCGAGCTTTTCCATGATGCGGTCGACTTCCCCGCGGTCGAGCGCCTCGAGTTTCCGGCCGGTGGCGTAGGTCAGCATCTTGTTCGCGAGGCAGCGGGCGACCAGGTCCTTGCGTTCCAGGAGCATCTGCTTGAAGGCGACGATGTCGGCGATCTCGGTTCCATTCGCCAGGGTTGCCGAGCTATCGATCGGCTCCCGCGCCCGCTTGTACCGGTCGCGCCAGCGGCCGACCACGTCGAAGTTTTCAAACGCGAAACCCATGGGGTCGATCTTGACGTGGCAGCTTTGGCAGGCCTCGTTCTTGCGGTGCAGCGCGAGGAGTTCGCGCACGCTGGTGGCCTCGCGGGTGTTGCTCGGCAGGGGCTCGACATCCGCGGGTGGGGGCGAGGGCGGGGTGCCGAGCACGTTTTCCAGCACCCACACCCCGCGGATCACCGGCGAGGTCTCGACCCCGTTGGCGGTGGCGGTCATGATCCCCGGTTGGGTAAAGATGCCCCCGCGCCGCGGGTCATTCAGGGCGACCTTGCGCAGGCGTTCCCCGCGAATTCCCTCGCGCTTGTAAATCCACTTGGCCAGGGTCTGGTTCATGTAGGTGTAGTCGGAGTCGATGAACTCCTCGATCCGCCCGTTGGTCTCCAGGATCTCCTCGAAGTACCTCGTGACCTGGCGGGCCAGCATGGGCTCGACCTTCAGGTTCTTGTAGAACTGGAAGTCCCCGCCGGAAGGCGGCATGTCACCCAGCTTGTCGAGGCGCAGCCAGGCCGAGGGGAAGTGTTGGATAAAGGCCTGGGCCTTCTCGTCCTTCAGCATGCGCTCCACCTGCTGGCTGCGTATCGCGGCGTTGCCCAGCTTGCCCGCCCGCGCGAGCGCGAACAGGGTCTCGTCCGGCATGGAGGACCAGAGGAAGTAACTCAGGCGGGCGGCGATCCCGTAGTCATCCAGGCGCCCGGGTTTTTCCGCGAGGTACAGGAACTGCGGCGAGCAGAGCATGGCCGCGTAGCCGTCCTGCATGGCCCGGATCAACCGGGGTACCTCGTCGGTGGGTTTCCTGGCCTTGCTTGCGGAGGCCCGCGGACTGTCGACGGAAAGTTGGGCCTGCGGCATGTCCGCCCCGCCCCAGCCGGCCCGGAAGCTGTTGGGCTGGCCGTAGGCAAAGTACTCCACCCGAATCGCATGATCTCCCGCCCCGAGCTTCAGCGAGCCTTTCTTCAGTTGCGCCCCGTGCAGGCCGTCGTGCTCGACGGCCTTTTTGCCGTCGACCAGGATGCGCCCCCCATCGTCCGAGGCGATCTCGAAGACGTAGTCCCCGGCCTTGGGTGCCGTGATGGTGCCGGAGAACACCGCCCCGTACTTTTCTGTCCGCTTGGCGACGCGCAGGTCGATGAGACCGGCGGGAAGGGTACCTTCCAGCACGGGTTCCAGGGTGTCGAAGGCGGGCAGCCGCTCCCATTGCCCCTCGTAGACCCGGTAGGCCAGGTCCCGGATCCCACCCGGCAGGGTCACCACCGGTTCCACCCGTTGCTTGAGCACGAGTTGCACGTAGGGCTCCACCAGCCCCGGCGCGACCGGGCGGCGGAAGGCGCGCTCGGCGAAGGCGGTCATCAGGCGACGCACCTCGGTCTCCTCGCCGGTTCCCTTGCCGTAAAGAGCGGTGTGGCTTTTCGGTGGCCAGGTGTCGAGCAGGGGCTCGACGACCAGGCGGTGGATACGGAGGTGGGGGCCGGCATAGCCCTTGCCGACCAGCAGGCGGGCCATGTCGAGCGTCCAGTTGTCGTGGCCCTCCTTGTCGACCTTCTTGTCCGGCCGGGGACGGTAGGCATCGGGCAGGTATTTCTCCACCATCTTCTCGGCCCGGAAGCTGCGGTCGTCCGGCCCGTTTTCCCAGCCGATCCAGGGGGTCCAGGTCTTGTCCAGCCAGGCCTCGGCGCTGAAGGTGCGTTTCCTGCCATCACCCGGCAGGGACCACAGGTCCAGCGGGGTGGAGGTGGGACCGGCAATACCCCCGTTTTTCGTGTCGGCGATATTCAGGCAGAGC
>JAPYUI010000182.1:0-5766 GCA_029936175.1 Kiritimatiellia bacterium | reverse complement strand
TTTGGCCGGGCCTCGAGGTGGGTGGCCTGCGCGAGCACTTCCTCCACCGCGCCGAGGGTCAGCTTCAGGAGAAAATCCGACATGACCAGCTTGTCCCCGAGGTTGAAGAAGCCTTCCTCCTGCTCGTCCTCGGGAAAGAAGCGCAGGGGATCGGTCCCGGTGCGCTCCACGCTGCCGTTGCCGTTGTTGTCGGTCAGTTTGGATCCCGACGCGTCCGGACGGTATTCCGCGCCGTGTAAATAAAGCAGGTCGCGAAAGGTGTTGCGCAGCTCGTGCCGGTTCAGGCGGCGAAGCACGGTCTTCCCGCCGGTGCTCCGGGCCTGCTCGTAAGCCCGGGCAAGCGTCGCGGTCAGCGTATCGACGATCGGCTGGACCTCCGCCGTCGCCGGTTGCGGCTGCTTTTTCGGCGGCATCTCACCCAGGTTGAGCTGGTCGAGCACGGCCTGCCAGACTTCCAGGGTCTCGTGTTGCGAGAGGTCCTTGCCCAGCGTGTCCAGGCGGATCTCCCCCTTCTGTTTCTTGGGGCCGTGGCATTCGTGACAGTGCTGCTTGAAGAAGGGCGCGAGGGCGGCCAGGGGCTCCGCCGCGTGCAGTCCCTGGAAGCCGAGGATAAAGGATCCCAATACCGTGCAACAGGTCTTGTGCATTGCCGCGGTCCCCCTTACGACCACTCCAGCCCGCTGAGTGAGCCGCTACTCGAGCCGAAGCGGTCAATCTCCAGGCCGCTTTGCTGGAGGATGGAAAGCAGCAGGTTCGCCGCGGGGACCCGCTCGGGATCCGGCATGGGGTAGACCTTGTGTTCCCCGTGCTTGAAGCCGCCACCGGCGAGCACCAGGGGCAGGTTCTTGGTGGTGTGCGTGCCCGCCGCCATGCCGCAGCCGTAGAGGATGGCGGTGTGATCGAAGAGCGTGCCGCCGTTGATCGGGTCTTCCTGGGCCTTGAGCAGGTCGACCAGGTAGGCCATCATCGAGATCTGGAAGCCCTCGATCTTCTTCAGGGCGGCGACGGGCTCGTCGCGCTCGCCGTGGTGTGAGAAGCCATGGTAGCCGCCGGTGAGCCCGAAGTCACCGTTGGCAAAGCCGCTGGTGCAGGTGATCGCGCGGGTCGAGTCGGTCTGGAGGGCGAGGGCGATGATCTCGATCATGGCCTTGAGCTGCTCCTCGGTGCCGTTCCCCGGCTTGGGTTCCGCCACGTCGGCCTTGGGCTTGGCCCGCTCGAGCCAGGGCTCCTGCTGGTCGATTTTCTTTTCCAGGGTGCGGACCGAGTCGAAGTACTCCTCGAGCTTGTGCCGGTCCTGCTGGCCGAGCTGCCGGTCCAGGGACTTGGCCTGGTCCATCACCAGGTCGAGGATACTGGTGTGCCGCTTGAAGCGCTCGGCCTCCGCCGTTTTTTTCTGCGGCGTGTCCTCGAGGAACATGGCCCGGTAGGCCGCCTGCATGCTCATGTTCGGCACCTGCACCCCGGTGCGGGTAAAGCTCAGGAGGTTGCGCTCCCGGACCCCGAGGGTCATCGAGGGAAAACGCGTGGCCGCGCCGTGGTACTCGGCCAGCTTCTGGTCGAGGCTGATGTTCCCTTCCGGGTAATTGTGCGCGAGCACGGGGCGGACGCCGCTGAGGAAGACCGGCACGCCCTGGTGGCCGCCGGTAAAGCCGTTGTCCAGGTTGGAGAAGGTGGTGAAATCCTTGCGGTGTTTCTCCAGCGGCTTGAGCGTCCCGGGCATCTCGTAGTCGGTCCCGGCCTGGCTGGGATCGGGGAAGAAGGCTTTCTGGTAAACCCCGTAGTTGTTGGACAGGGCGACAAAGCGTCTCACCGGTTTCCCGGTTGCGGAGGCCGCGCGCCCGACCGGGGTCATGGCCTCGAGCATGGGCAGCGCCATGGCCACCCCGCTGCCACGGAGAAAGGTGCGTCGATCCAGTGGTACCCTCATACCCCTAGTTTACGGTTTCCGGGTGGATTTCCGACACAAAATCGCTTGTTTTTCCCCCGATACGGCTCCGGAAAGCTGGGAAAGCCCCGCGATGCGCAGGTTTATTTTTTCACCTTGCGGGCCTTTTTTCTCGGCGTTACGTGGATCTTTTCACCGTGTTGGCTGGTCAGCGCATCGCAGCGGGTGCGCATCGCGCGGAGGATCGCTTCATATTCGGGGTTATCCGCGTAGTTGCGCAATTGGTCCGGGTCGCGCTCAAGGTCGTGCAGGAATTCGTATCGGTCATCGACATAGCGGGCATAGACGTAGCGCTGGTTCCGGATGCCTTCCCAGTTGGGAATGGTGGTGCGGTCGTTGAAGAACTCGTGCAGGCTGTCGCTGCGCCAGGTCGCGGGGGGCGTGCCGTCGACAAAGGGCTTGAGGCTCTGGCCCGTGTAGTGCCCGGGGACCTCCACGCCCGCGTAATCGAGCATCGTCGCCGCGAGGTCGATATTCATCACGCGGGCGGCGTCAACCCGGTCCCGGCTCCCGGGCAGCCGCGGGTCGTGGATAATCAGGGGGACTTTCAGCGACTCCTCGAAATGGGTCCACTTGCCGGCAAAGCCGCGGTTCCCCGCATAGTACCCGTTGTCGGCCGAGTAGATGATGACGGTGTTCCCCGAGAGCTCCTGCTCCTCCAGGTGCCGGAGGACCCGCCCGATGACATGGTCGATCCCGGAGATCATGCGCAGGTAGTTGCGCATATTGTGCTGGTATTTCTCCGGCGTATCCCAGCGCCATTTAAAGCGCTCCCGGTGTATCGACTGCTGGAGGAACGCCGGCAGCTGCTTAAAGATGGCGGGGTCACCCAGCTTGGGCAGGGGCATGGCCTGGTCCCGGTACAGCTCGCCCACGGCCTTCGGGTAGGGGTAGTGGTTTTTCCGGTCCCCGTCCTCTGCATGCGAGGCGTTGAAGCTCACCGAGAGGCAGAAGGGTTGCGCGGCATCCTGTTCGCTGAGGAAGGCGATGGCGTGGTCCCCGGTGATCTCGGAGAGGTGTCGCAGGCTGCCGTCGGCCTGTTTCTTGAAATAGGGGTGCCTGCGCAGAAAAATATGCGTGTCGAACATCTTCTCCAGTTCACCCGGCTCGAAGTTGACGTGGTTTTTACCCACGTAAGCGGTCCGGTAGCCCGCCTGCCTGAGCAGGGCCGGGTAGCTGCTGGACGACCATTTCGCCGCCAGTGGGCCCGCGGTTCGATAGCGGTGGGTCCGCATGTAGAGCCCGGTGAAAATCGAGGCACGGCTGATCCAGCAGGTGGATGTCGAGACCGTCATGTCGCTGAAGCGCAGCCCGGCCGCCGCGAGCCCGTCGATGGTCGGGGTCTGGAGAAGCGGGTGCCCGGCACAGCCGAGAAAATCAAAGCGCTGGTCATCCGTGAGGAAGAACAGGATATTCGGCCGGGGCCGCTCATCGTCGGGCGCGGCCCCCGCGAGGGGCAGCAGGCCCAGGGCCGCGAGGAAGAGTGCTGTCAAGCGCATGGTTTTTCTCCCGGGCGGGGCCTATACCGACAGGTCCCAGCCCGTGCGCCGCGGGCGGCGGACCCAGGTGTTGGCCTCCGCGTGGTTGGCCACCCGCATCGTTTTCGCGTCCCACTCCAGCGTCTTGCCGGGAAACTTTTTCGCCAGGTTCCCCAGCAGGGTGGCCTCGGTGAGCGGGCCGGAATAGCGGAAGTCTGCGCCCGCCTTTCGGCCTTGCTTGATCGCCTGGATCCAGTCCGCCTCGTGCCCCCCCCGCACGCGGGGGATGGATTGCGCCGGGCGCGCGTAGGCCTTCATGGCCGACTCGGGGATCAAGCGCGGGCTGTCGCCGTAGACCCCGGCCCAGATCATGCCCTTGTCGCCCTTGAAAATGGATCCGCCCTGGCCGGGTAAGCGGCGGCCCTCCTCCAGCCCTTCCGGGCGCGGCGGTTCCTGGCCCTCGTACCAGTTGAGGGTCAGGGCGGGGAAGCCTTCCCGGGCGGCAAAGGTGAACACGACCTTCGCCTTGTCCGGGTGCACGTCGAGGTTGCCGCCGACGATACCCGATCCGGTCATGGTCAGCGGGTCGCCCAGCTTGAGCGCGGTGAAGACCGGGTCGAGGGTATGGGCTCCCCGGTCGCCCATCATGCCACAGCCGAAGTCCCACCAGCAACGCCAGGTCGCGGGATGGTAGCACCGGTGGTACGGGCGCATGGGGGCCGGGCCGATCCAGTTTTCCCAGTCCATCCCCTTGGGCAGGGGCTGGCCCTCCTTCGGGCGCTCCTGCAGGATGGAGCTCCAGTAGGCATGGCCCGGGGGCGAGTACATCAGGCTGCACCAGGCGTCGACCTCGCGCACGGTGCCGATCGCCCCGTCCTGGATCCACTCGCTGATCAGGCGGATGCCCTCCTTGGAGTGGCCCTGGATGCCCATCTGGGTGACCACGTCGTACTTGGCCGCCGCCTGCGCGAGCATGCGGGACTCCGCGATGTCATGGGTCAGCGGCTTCTGGCAGTAGACATGCTTGCCCGCCTGCATCGCCGCCATGGAGGTCGCGGCGTGGGTGTGGTCGGGGGTGGCGATGACGACGGCATCGATGCCGGTCTCCTTCGCCAGCATCTCGCGGTAGTCCGTGTACCGGGTCGCCTGGGGATGCTCCTTGAAGGTCCTGCCCGCGTAGTTGTGGTCGACATCGCACAGGGCCATGACGTGTTCCCCCTTGCAGGCCCCCAGGTTGCCCCGTCCCATCCCGCCGATGCCGATGCCGGCAATGTTCAGCTTGTTGCTCGGCGCGTCGGGGCCGCCGAGCACGTGGCGGGGGATGATATAGGGGAAGGCGAGGGGGGAGGCCGCGGCACCGGCCCTCGTGATGAAGCTGCGACGCGACTGGGCTTTATTCATGGAGGCCTTTCGGTGCGCGTTCCGCGCACGGTTCAACTGGTTGTGCAAGGGATCGGCCGGCGTGCCGGTCCTCAGAACTGGATCTGCAGGCTGGCCGAGAGAAAGAGCGTGCCGAGGTCGATTTCCTCCGTGGACGAGATGCTCTCCGACACAGTCAGGTCGCTTCGCGTGGCGTGGTCGTCCACCTCGAGGAAGAGGTACCTCGCGCTGGCGCCGATCGACACGGTGTCGGACATCGGGACCCGGATCCCGCCGGTGAGGAAGAAGCCGATTCCGCTGTCGAGGTCGTCGTCCGCCTCGAGGTTCAGCAGCGCGAGCTGGGTCTCCACGCCCTCGCTGAATGCGTGCTCCGGCGTGTAGTAGCCGATCCCGGCCCCCAGGTAGGACGTCGCCTTGTCCAGGTTGACCCGGTACAGCGCGGCAGCCTCGATCCCGAGCATGGTCAATTCCCCATCCCGAAGGGTCTCACCCGTGGTGTCGCCGGTCAGGTACGAGAGGCCCCCGCGGAGGGTGAGATCCTCCCGCACGTCGAGTTCCAGGTAGCCCTGCAGGACCAGGCCGTTGTCGACATTGTCGTTGGCGCTTCCGAGACCGACCGCACCCCCGAGGCGCGGGCCGGCCAGGGCGGTCGAGGCCAGGCAGGCGATGGCGAAGGCGGCGAGGGCTATGCGTGCGGTTACTTTCATGGTGCGTCCTTGTCTGCGCGTGCTGTTTATAGGTTATCCCGGTAAAGGTCCCGGGTCCGGAGCCTAGCAAGCCGGCCGGGGTAGCGCCAGCCCGCATTGCAGGCTATTTCCCCGCGTAAGTGGCCGCCCCGGCGACCGGGCTAGCGGCACATAAGACTTGGGTAATGTCGACGGGGGCGCTAGCGTTCGCGGAACCCTGAGGTACGGAACCATGGCATACCACGAGATGATCAATAAACTGGGCAAGGCCCTGGCC
>JAPYUI010000016.1:42123-43682 GCA_029936175.1 Kiritimatiellia bacterium | reverse complement strand
ATGGATACCAGGGCGATGGCGGTGGCCAGCCCGAAGAAGACGTTGGAGAAACGAGTGACGGCCCCGCATCGCTCGATCAGGGTGGACCGGCTGAAGGAGCCGGAGCCGGGGATCCCCTGAAAAAAAGCGCCGATGACGTGGCTGAGACCCTGGCCGAAGAATTCCTGGTTGAAATTCGTGTGCCGCTGGTATTTTATCGCGAGTACCTGGCCGATGGAGACCGCCTCAATGAGGCCCACTATGGCGATGGCGAATGCAGCGGGGAGCAGATCCGGCAGGTGGGACCACTCGACTTGGGGCACATGAAATCCTGGAAGTCCAAGCGGCACCTTGCCGATGTCCCGGACGATTTTGACATCCAATTGGAAGGCCGCAACGATCGCGGTGCTGAGCGCAAGGGCGATCAGGCTGGTAGGGATTTTGCGTTCCCAGTGCCGGGTCAGCAGGACCCCTGCAAAAACACCACCGCCGATCAGGCAGCTGAAAAAATTCGCCTCGGGGAGTTTTTGCGCCACTTCGAAGATGCGGGCGGGAAACCAGGGGTGCTGCGAAGCCTCCACCCCGAAAAGATGATGCAGTTGGCCACAGGAAATCATCAGGCCGACCCCGATCGTAAAGCCAAGAAAGGCGGACTCGGGTACGAAGTTGACCAGGCTGCCGAGTCGAAACAGGCCCATCAGGCAGCGCATAAGGCCGACCAGGAGGGTGAGCACAAAGATCGTTTCAAGCACCTGAGCGGGTGGTGCCATGGCCGCGATAGGGGCAATGGCTGCGGCTGTCAGCAAGGAGGCCGTGTTGGTCGGCCCCGTGTTGACGAAGGCCGAGCTGCCCCAGAGGGCCGCTATGATGGACATGACAACCGCCGCGTACAGGCCGTAGACGGGCGGTATGTCGATTAGTATGGCATAGGCCATCGCCTGAGGGATGGCGAATACAGCCACGGTTACGCCGGCCAATAGGTCGGAGACTGCTTTAGCGCCATTGTACGCTTTCAGGTCCGCGACAAAGGGCAGGGGATGAACTTTATCTGCCGGCGGATATATCATATAACTCGCACGCTGGCAGTATATCAGATGATCGGGATCTGCGCGAGTCCGGAGCGGCCCTGCTAAGGAGGTGGGAGGCTCCCTGCAGGTTGAAGTCGGTGATCCAAATTTATTTTGAGATTTGGAGCAGGATTCGCGCGCATGCGAGCGCAGCTACAGAAACAGCTTGATCGCCGCGATCACGGTGAGGATGATGACGATACAGTTGAAGGTTTCCTGCGGGACTTTGGGCTGGAGCCAGCGACCGGTGAACGCGCCGAGTGCGACGGCCGGAATCATCCACAGGGTGCTGAGAAAGGAATCGATGCCCAGCACGTTCTCCAGGCTGTAGATGGGTATTTTCAAGGTGTTGATGATAAGAAACAGCCAGCCCATGCTCCCCAGAAAGGCGGTTTTATTGAAGCCGCGGAAAACCAGGTAAATGTTCATCACGGGCCCGGCGGCGTTGCCGACGGTGGTGGAGAATCCCGTCAGGATACCGACAAATACCGCAATCACGGGATGTTTTTCCCA
>JAPYUI010000016.1:25691-42023 GCA_029936175.1 Kiritimatiellia bacterium | reverse complement strand
CCCACCGCGAGTGCGATGAGGGGTACCTGCAGGATACCCACCCCGGGAATCCCACTCTTGGAAAAGCCTACGAGGATCGAGATACCGATAAAGATCGGCAGGAAAAGGTCGGGCGAGGCACCGGGCGGATAGGTCATCCAGCCCGTTCTTTACATATCTCGAGTGCGAGTCGACAACCGTCATAATATTCCTTGAGGTTGACGTACTCGTCCAGGGTGTGCGGGTGGTGCTGGCCGGCACCCAGGGTTACCGTGGGGATGCCGTGTGCGTTCAGGTAATTCGCGTCGAGGCCGCCGTCAATCACCGCGCACCGGGGTTGGTAGCCAAGCCTCTTCGCCGCGGTGCAGGCGATCTGGACACAGGCTTCGTTTCGATCCATTTTGAAGCTGTTGTAATCCTTTGCGACGCTCCATTTCACCTTGCCGGTTTTTTTCTTGTGATTCTTGACCCGGTTGGCCGCCCGGTGAAAACACGCTTCGATCGTATCGGTAATCTCGTCGAGAAATTTTGGGTCGTGGCTGCGCGACTCCCCCTTGAGGAAGACCTTTCCCGTGACTTCGTTCGTTGCTTCGCCACCTTGGATGACACCAATATTCGAGGTGCCGGCTTTTCCGTTTTTTCGAATCTTTCCGAAGTAGCCCTTGGCCTTGATCTCGGCGATGGCCTGGCTGGCGATGAGGATTGCGGAAACCCCGTGATCGGGATGCACGCCCGCATGCGAGGCAATGCCCTGGATGCCTACTTCCCAGCGATGGGCCCCAATGGCGCCGATCTCGATCAGGGCGGGATCGCCGGAATCGTAGTTGAAGCCCATCGTGGGATTCCCAAGGTCCTTGCGTGTAACGTAACGCGCACCCCAGAGTCCGATTTCTTCGCCCACGGTGAACAACAGGGTAAGCGGTGGGTGTGGAATTTTATGCTTCAGCAGAGTTTCCGCGAGCGTGACCAGGCAGGCGACCGCGGTGCGGTTATCTCCGCCAAGGGCCGTCGGGCCCTTCGGGACAATCCGCCTGCCCCTGATGGTGGGCACGGCCCCCCGGGTCAAGGGTACCGTATCCATGTGTGAAGCAAAGAGGATGCGTGGGCCCTTCAGGGTCCCGGGTAACTTGACGATGAGGTTGCCGATCTCGAAATCCCCGGGGATCTTTTTGTTGGCTCGGTCGATCATCATCCAGGATGGCTTGACACCAACGGATTTCAATCGTCGTTGAATTTCTTTGGCGACCTTGCCTTCGCGGCCGCTTAAGCCCGGCACGGCGAGCAGGGTCATTAGGTGGTCAAGGGCATTTTTTTCGTTCACCATGCGGTTCCTTGTGTGTGCTCAATTACCCGGGTCAATGCGGAATTGAATAGTGCGTATCTTGTCCTTGCCAAGCGTGTCCTGGATGTTTTTCAAAAGCATGTCCTTGCCGAACCGTTCCATCTCCATGAGCCAACTCGAGTGATTGACGTAGATCGTCAGCAGCCCCTTCTCGTAAGCTCCAGGCCGGGTGTTCCTCGCAACCTGGGTGCCGGCGATTTCATCCCAGCGTTCTCGTATCTCGTCGACCCAGAACTCGTTTTCCAGGCCACATTGTTTAACCACCCGGGGCACCAGGTCGCTCATCGATACCAGCCTAGGTTTGCGCTCGGGCTTGTATGCCTCGACCTGCAAGCGCTCCCGCATCATCTGATCGCGCCCCCTGCTCCCTTTCCTTTCCCTTCGCCTAACCATTTCGTTCATCATCCTGCCTTAGCGAGGCGCTCGCCCAAGTTCTTTATCCATCTCTTTTGCTTCGTGTCAGCCTGACGGTTCACCGCAGGTGCCGACCCATCTGCTCCGGTACCAGGCGAAGCCCCAGAGGTCGTGTATCGTCCGGGGCAGTCGCTTCAGATTGGTGTACTTTGAGGTTCCATGGATACGGGCCCGGTGATTTACCGGTAATTGATGAATAGTCCGGCCGTTCAACATGAAATAGGCTGGCATGAAACGGTGGACTCCATCGAGGGCTGGCAAGTCGTCCACGCAGGCCCGCTTGAATACCTTGAGGCTACAGCCGGTGTCCCGGATGCCGTCATGGGTTACCGCTCTGCGAACCTTATTGGCGAGTCGGGAACCCGCGCGTCGTGACCAGCTGTCCTTTCGTTTGGCACGGTAACCGCAGACCACGTCGTATGCGGATGCCGCCCGGGCGAGGGCCGGGATGTCGGCAGGGTCGTTCTGGAGGTCCCCGTCCAGGGTGCACACAAGGGCTCCGGTCGCGGCTTTCAGCCCGGTCAACAGGGCCGCGGACTGTCCACGATTTTTTTCACAGAGGATGGGCTTGAGGAAGTCAAAGCGCTCCTGCGCCCGCTTGACCTGTTCAGGCGTCCCGTCGCAACTGCCGTCATCGACCAGGATGACTTCATAGAATTCGAAGTGCTCGCGGATCGTCGCCAGCTCCTCCACCAGCGCTTCGATGCTCCCCACTTCATTGTAAACAGGGATGACGACAGATAAATTCATTGATTCGGTAGTGAAATGTAATTACGAATGGCTGATCCTAAGATGATTCCAGCAAACAAATCAAGCGGGTGCTGAGGATATGCGACTGTCCATCATACTCCCGGCCCACAATGAAGCAGAGCGTATCCGCCCGACGCTTGACGCATACATTGACTATTTCAACGATCGCTACGGGGACGAGGTCGAATATATCATCATCGTCAACGGTTCTGTCGACAACACGGTTCGGGTCGTCCACGAGTATATCGCGCGCTTTAAACATGTTAAAATGGTCGACATCAAGGACCGTATCGGGAAGGGCGGGGCCCTGTTGCGGGGCTTCCACGAGGCGACGGGTGAACTGGTCGGATTTGCCGACGCGGACGGGGCCACGCCACCGGAGGCTTTCCAGGACCTGGTGGATCACATCGGTGATGCCGGTTGCATTATTGCTTCGCGGTGGCTGCCGGAGTCGAAGGTCACCTTTAAGCAGCCGCTACTGCGCCGCATTGCCTCCCGCACCTTCAACTGCATGGTAAAGATTCTTTTCAGGATCCATATTCATGACACGCAATGCGGGGCCAAGCTCCTGACCCGGGAAGCGGTGGACCGGGCGGTATTCAAGGTCAGTAGCCACTTCTGGGCATTCGATGTCGACCTGCTCTTCCAGGTAGCCCGGGCAGGCCTCAAGGTGACCGAGTATCCGACCACCTGGCACGATGTAGCCGGATCCAAGATCAAGGTGGTGAAATCCTCATGGGAAATGCTTCTGGCGATCTTGCGTCTCCGTTTGCGCTACTCGCCATTCCGTCCATTGGTCAACATCGCGGACAAGTTGGTCGGGCGGCATATTTTTATGCATCGCATTATGCAGGGGCGCTTGATCGTGCAGCGACAACGCGAAAAAGAGCGCACGCAACGGATGGGTGCTGTTCCGCAGGATTCGTCTGAATGATCTACCTGGTCAGTCATTACTACCATCCAGAAACCAATCCGCCTGCCAATCGGTTCGGGGACCTCGCAAGAATCCTGGTGGATCGCTACGGTTCGGATCAGGTGCAGGTCATCACCGGGTTTCCCAATCATCCTTCCGGTAAACTCCCGCCCACATACTGGGGTCGCCTTTGGAAGTGTCGCACAGGTTCGCGGGGGGAAAGGGTGTTGAGCCTGTGGGAAATCCCGGCGCCCAATCGTGGCTTTATCTTAAAAACTATTGGGTTCCTTTCCTTTTCCGCCAGCCTGTTTGTTTACCTCCTGTTCAAACGCATGAAGCCCGGCGACCTGATCTATGTCACGTCCCCCCCGGTCTTTCCCATGTACATCGTGACCTGGCTTTCAACCTTCAAGCGCAACTTCCGCTTTGCCGTCGACATCCGGGACCTCATGCCGCAGATCGTGGTGGGGATGGGCTTCCTCCGGAAAGACACCTGGATATACAACATCCTGTTGAAGTGGACCCATGCCGCTTACCGTCGCGCGGAGAAAACATGTGGGGTCGTAGAGGGTATCTGTGGATACCTGGATGAGCAGATCGCCCCGGAGAAGAGTCATCTGATATATAATCCGGTGGACCTGGAATTGTTGAAACCGCTTCCGGATGCGGAGGTGGTCGCCTTTCGAGCTGAACACCCGGAACTGTTTAGCGACCCCGAGCAGGTCACCTTCCTCTTCGCCGGATCACACGCGGTGTACATGGACTTGATCGGCCTCATGAAGGCCATCGACCTGCTCAACCGGGAAACGCAAAAATTTCATTTTATCCTGATCGGTTACGGGGAGGAGAAGAGTCACATTGTGAACTTTGTCCGTGAGCATCAATTGGAGGACCGGGTGACTTTTCTGGGATACCAGGACCGGGCGGACCTGGTCAGGTATGTCTGCGCGGTGGATTTCTGTTATTCCTCAACCATTGATCAGGAAATCTACCAGATGGTTATACCCACCAAGGTATTGGAATACATGTCCTGCAATAAATTTGTCGTCTGCGTGCACGACTGTCCCTTTGCCGTACGCCTTCGGAACCTGGGTCATTGCGTGCTCGCCTTCCCGGAACGGCACGAAGAAATCAAGAATGTGCTGAAAGATCTGATCGAAAACCGGGGAAAATATGTAAGCGAAGTTCGCACCCGGGTCTTTATTGAGGAAGAATTCTCGATGGATCGCTTCCAGGAGCATATGCTGGCCTTTTTCAAGGAGCTATTGCCTGATTGAGGTGGCAAGCGTGCAACACCTGACCTATAGTAAAGGAACCCCATCATGAAGTGGTACTTGATTATATTTTTGGCTTTTGCACCCGTCGCGTGGACGGATACCCTTGAGCTGATTTCCGGCGAGGTTCTAGAGGGTGAGATGCTCTCCGAAAACGCTCGTGAGTTGGAGTTCGAGATCAGTCGCACCCGCTCGCGCTCCTTCCGCAACGTGCTGATTGTTTCTCACGACTTGATCAAGAAGATATCGCGTACGACCCCTAAGCCGCAAATCCTGCCTGAGATCACCGAAGATTCCCGCCTGAGAAGCGACACTCCGAAAGAAGTGAAAGCCACCTATTCGCTGACCAAGTTAAAGGACCTTTTGCGCCAGAACAAAAGCTTGATGGAGGACGGGAAGTACGACGAGTCCATTGCCTTGTATAAATCTGTCGTCGATGAAGCATACGAAGCGAGCAAGGTTGAAACCAACCTGCTCGCCCGGATGGAGCTCGCGACCGTGGAGGAGAGTGGCTACAAGTACTGGATCGTGGCACTTGAGGGCAAGGGGGATTCCCTGGAGGAAAAGGAACGTCGGCTTGAGACTATCATCGAGGGTGAGGTTGATATCGCGGAAGACAACCTGGCAAAGCATCGAAACCAAACCCGGACGAATAGCCGTGGGAGTGGTCGCTCCGTGGTGAAATTGGGTACAGGTCGGACGCGTTCGACCGTTACCAGCGGAGGGCCGGCGGAAACGCGGTTAAAACTGCGTTATGAGCAGGCGCTCAACAGGAAAAGCCAGTTCGATGCCTGGGCGAAAGCCAATGCCGAAGAAGTCAAGAATCTCGAAGCAGAAGCCGCGTTGTTGAAGGAAAAGGCCAAGCAGCTTTCGGGGGAACTCTCCACGCTCAAGCGGCAAGCCCGAGAGCTCGAGCGTCTCAAGCGCTAGGCTGGGTAGCCTGCCCCACGGCCATGGCGTTCATTCGGCGCGCACCTTAGCCAAACAGCGCCATCACCGGCTTGCCCTTGTGGGCAACGGTAAAGGGGCGGGCGGACGGGGAGGTGACAACCTGGTCCAGGGGCAGCCCGACGGCATGGGCAATGGTTGCATTGAAGTCCGGGATCTTGATCTCGTTCTCGGTAACATACTTGCCCGCCGCATCCGTTTTCCCATAGACCTGCCCCCCGGCGATGCCGCCCCCGGCGAGCAGGCTGGTGAAGGCTGTTGGCGAGTGATCCCGGCCATCGTTGGAATTGATTTCCGGCGTGCGCCCGAACTCGGTGGCGACGACCACCAGGGTTTCGTCGAGCATGCCGCGCTCCTTCAGGTCGGTGAGCAGGGCGGATAGTGCCTGGTCCAGCTCCTCGGCTTTATCCGGGACGGTGGTGAAGTTGTTGGTGTGGGTGTCCCATCCTCCGGAGTTCACCTCGATGAAGCGAACGTCGTTTTCAACCAGCCGGCGTGCGAGTAGGCAGCCCTGGCCAAAGCTGTTATCGCCGTAGGCTTCCTGCATGTGCTTGGGCTCCTTGTTGATGTCGAAAGCGTCGAGGTCCTCGCTCTTCATCAGGCGGAGTGCGTCGGCATACATATCCTTATACGCACGGACCTCTTTCAGGTCGTATTTCCGCTCGAACTTCGCATCCAGGGCCTCGGCGAGATCCAGGCGTTCGCGGAAGCTTTTTTCGGAGATGTAGCTCGGCCGTTTGCTGTCCTGCAGGCCCTCCTCCGGATTGCCGATTGTCAGGGGCGCGTATTTGGATTCCATAAAGCCCGAGCCGATGCTACGGCTGCCGCCGTTGATGCTCACGTTTCCGGGCAGGCGTTCGTTGTGCAGGCCATCGAGCTTAAGGATCCATGAACCCATGCCCGGGTGCCGGATCGTGCCGCGTTTCTCATAGCTCGAATGCATGAAGTAGGTACCCTGTTCGTGGGCCCCCTGCGTGCTCATCAACGAGCGAACGACCGCAAGCTGATCCATCTGCCGGGCGAGGCGGGGCAAGTATTCGCTGACGATGATCCCGGGCACATTGGTCTTGAGGGTGCTGACCGGACCCTGGATATCCTTGTTTTCCGGCTTGGGATCGAAGGTGTCGATATGACTCATCCCCCCTGCCAGGTAGAGGTAGATCACGTTCTTTGCTTTCGCCGGCTTGATCGTCTTCAGGGCGGCATGGGTCCCGATGGGCAGGACGCTGAGGCCGAGAAGGCTTTTCGCAGCGCGGGATACAAAATCCCTGCGGGTCCATTCTTCAGGTTGTTTGCTCAAGGATTTCATGGTCATGCTCCACTTAGGGGATAAAGATGAATTGTTTGGTATTCAAGATGGCCCAGGCAATGTTGGCGATGCCCATTTTTCCACTGTCATGAAGCTGCTCAAAAAGCAGCGCTTTCTCATCCGCATCGGGTCGCCGACTGAGCAGGGTAATGAAGAGTTTGTCCAGCATGGCACCGGGTTCTTTTGCGCTGGATCCAAGGCTATTCCGCAACTTGGATTTTTCCATGAGCAACATCTGTGAGTATTGGCCGTTCATCATGGAAAGGATCTGTGGAACGGATGCTTCTGCATTTGCATTTTCAATGACCTCGCGATCCGACTGCCCGAACTTTCGGAGGAAGCTGCCGGGCCGCATGGGCGAGGAAAGTTCAGAAGCTCGAACTAGGAACGCCGTGCGGCTGTTTCCGCCCGGGCGCTCCCCCATCATGCTCATCTCGCTGCCGCCCCCGAGGATCGCATCGGTCTTCTTCTGGACTTCGCGCCTGGAGCGCCCTTGCTGCATCATGAATCGTCGACGTGCCGAGGGATCCTCGATGGCCTCGGCCTGTTTACGCATGTCGACCATGCGTTGCAGGGAGTTATCCTGAAGCGCGGCCAGATCCTTGGCCATCTGGACAATCTCCTCGGTGGTTTTTGTCTCAAGGACCTTGGCGCGTTCGGCCTGGTTCCCGTAGCGCTGTTGTACTGGTGGTCCTTTTCGGGTATCTACGTTTTCAACCACGAGGGTCATCACCGAGTCCCAGATCTGTTCCGCGCTCATGCGGTTCATCACCGGTCCGGGGAAGTGATAGGTTTCCCCGCTGGTGATATCCCGCTCGTATTTCTCCCGTTGGTACAGCTTCGTGGTGTAGAGAAGCTTCAGGAATTCCTTCATGTCGTAATCGAGCCGGATCATCTCGGTGCGGAGAAATTCCATGAGTTCCGGGTAGGAGGCCGTGGTCTTGTCATTCAGGTCATCCATGGGCTCGATAAGCCCACGGCCCATAACTTTTTTCCACAGGCGGTTGGCGATAACCGTGGTGAAGCGGGGATTATCCGGTGAGGTCATCCATTGGGCGTATACCTCCCGCGGAAGATCTTTTTGCGTGACTTCCGGTTGCGGCCCAAAGATCACTTGTGCTTCCACGTGCTGGTTGGGATTAGCGTTATCGTATTGGTAGTCCGAGGGCAGGCGTAGTTGGCGCGCTCCCTCGAAGGCACCGAAGTTGAAAGGCGCGAAGATTTCCCTGTAGGCGCGCTGGAGGGAACGGTCTGACTGCATCATGCTTCGATCCACCTTCTCGCCCCGGGCGCGGGCCTGCGCAACTCCTTTCATCCGATCGCGTCGTTCGGAGGAGAGCACGGCCTGGAACTTCGGATTGTTCTGAGGGGGCACGCGGGTTTGCACGTTGTAGGTGTGCGAAGCCATTTCGTAGAATTGTTTCTGGGTCCAGTTGTCGAAGGGGTGATCGTGACACTGGGCGCACTGCATGCGGGTACCCAGAAAGACCTGGGCCGTATTGGACATGTTGTCGAGCGGCATGCCGTTGTCGCGCAGGTAATAGCCGACGGCGGGGTTGTCACGGGGGTAGCCCTCTGCGGTAATAAGGTCATACACAATTTCATCATAGGGGCGGTTGTCGCGGATATTGTTCTTGATCCACTCGATGTATTCGTTGCCGCTTGGCAATTGCATCTCCAGGCGGGACTTGGCCCGGAGCAGGTCGGCCCACCAGTTGTACATATGGTGAACATAGGCATCTGAATCGAGCAAGTGGGTCACCAGGTCCGAACGCTTGTCAGAATTCCGGGATTCGAGGAACTGCATGGTTTCATCGTAGGTCGGGATGCGCCCGGCGATGTCCAGGTAAACCCGGCGCACAAAGGTTTCGTCGTTCACCAGGGGAAGAGGGTTGATGCCGTGCTCGCGGTGGTAGGCCGACATGAGTTGGTCGATCTTGTCACGTGCGGTGGCAGGCGGGATTTCCTCGTGGAGCTCAAGGGGCGAAGCCCCGTCAAGGGGCAGGCAGGTCCCGAGCAGGAGGGTGAGGACAACCGGCAGGGCGATCTTACGAGGTTTCATCGGGTAGTCCCGGGTTTGTTTATCATGGGCATTCATATAAATAATAACGTGCCTAGCGCAGAATTATTGTACGCACATCCTTGTAAAAGAGCTTGGATATAGTCTGCACTTTTTGGTCTTGTGTTCATGAGCATACAAATCCTTTGTATTTTCTTCCTTGTTACTGCATCAGGGGCGGGGCACATATTTTTCGTAATATTAGTATAAGATGTATCGATAAATATGCATGAAGGACTCGTTTTTGATGTTTCGTTTATCCTGTATGGCGTAAACCACGTAAAAAGGGTGGGATAAGATTTTATCCCTAATCCTGTCCCGGCGCATTTGAAAGAACCTGCTTGTCCGGGTACTCTGTAATAGTGCGATAGAACCGTGGGCTTGAAAGGTTTGGCAAAATGGACAAGATCATATCGAGTTTAAGATTCAGGGACCTGTATTACCTGGTGGCACTCGCCAGGGAGAAAAATTTCAGCAGAGCGGCTGAACGTTGCTCGGTCAGCCAGCCGGCATTGAGCAACCAGATCCGAAAACTGGAGGACCTGCTCAGCGTAAAGATATTTGAGCGGAACAGCCGGAATGTTCGTGTCACACGAAAAGGCTATGAGGTGATCTTTCACGCGAAACAGCTCCTGACGGCCGCCCAGCAGCTCTCGACGATCAAGGACCTTGCCGTGGAGGTCGTTCCCCCGGAGCAGGCCGCCGCAGTTGATTTGAAGCTGCCGCTCGGGAATTCCTGATTAGACGGCTGGCATTGGCTCAAGCCAGCCGTTAAGGGCGTGGCGAGGATGCCCTATCGCTCCCTGGTAGAGGAGGACCGGGGCTTCATGAATGGCCTGGTCGTTCAAGCGGGTTTGAATGCCCCAGCCTGAATGCCCATTACCCGCCCCCTCCATGGTCAGCAGGCCGCTAACCGCGCAACTGGCCGATAAGCACATAACCGTAGCAATTCTGCACGACGGGAACGAAAATGTATTTTAATACATTCTTGAATACATTTTTTGCTCAATATCCCTATTGCAAGTCCCTCCCCAGCCTTTATAATGCCGTGCCCTGCGCAAGCCGTAGGTTGTGACCCTGGCTTGCACGGAACCGGTAAAACGGCCGTATTTGGGAGGCTCTGGGGCCATTTTTACGCCCGTCACGACAGGCGTGCATCCAAGATCAATTTTTTCGCAGAAACAGGCAAGTATGATGAGCAAATCGAAACGCATCGAAGCGGGGGTTCCCCCTGAGGCCCAGGGCCTCTACCACCCGGGGAATGAGCACGATGCCTGTGGCGTAGGCTTTATCTGTAACATGAACGGGGAGCAATCCAACCCGATTATCCACCAGGCCCTGGACATCCTTTGCAAGCTTACCCACCGCGGTGCCAGCTCGAGTGACAACAAGACCGGGGATGGTGCCGGCCTGATCATCCAGCTGCCGCATGATTTTCTCGTGAAGGTCGCCGGGGCATCCGGTATCCGTCTGCCCGAACCCGGGCAATACGGCACCGGCCTGGTCTACCTTCCGAAAGTCGAAGCCCAGGCTACCTGGATCATGGAGCAGTTCGAGTTGGTGATCGCCGAAGCGGGTCAGCACTTCCTCGGCTGGCGTGATGTCCCTGTCAACTCCTCGGTATTGGGTCCCATCGCGGCGAAGTCCGAGCCCCGCATCATGCAGATATTCATCGGGAATGCAGCGGCAGTAAGCCAGCGTGACTTCGAGCGCGAGCTGTACATCATCCGAAAGACCCTTGAGCAGCAGGTAGCCGGTTGCGATTTTGAAGAAGCGCAGGAGGCCTTTTACATCCCCACGCTTTCCTCGCAGACCTTGATCTACAAGGGCCTGCTCAAGCCGGAGGACTTCGCTCCCTATTTCACGGACTTGATGGACCCGGACCTCAAGACCTGCCTGGCCATGGTGCACCAGCGGTACTCCACCAACACCTTTCCCAAGTGGAAGCTTGCCCAGCCTTTCCGGTTCCTCTGCCACAACGGGGAGATCAACACCCTGCGTGGGAATGCCAACTGGATGAACGCACGTCAGTACCAGTTTGTATCCGAGCACTTTGGTGACAAGATGAACCGTATTTTCCCGGTGTGTATTCCGGGGAACTCCGATTCGGCAATCCTCGATAATACCTTGGAATTGCTCTACCACACGGGTCGTTCGCTTCCGCACGCGATGATGATGATGGTCCCTGAGGCCTGGCAGAACCACAAGACCATGGCCGATGCAAAGAAGGCCTTTTACGAGTACCATTCCTGCCTCATGGAGCCGTGGGATGGTCCTGCCCTCATGCCCTTTACCGACGGTACTTTTGTCGGGGCCATTCTCGACCGGAACGGTTTGCGTCCGGCTCGATGGACCCTGACCAAGGATAACCAGGTAGTCTGTGCGTCCGAGACCGGGGTGCTCGATATCCGCCCGGAAAATGTTGCGCGCAAGGGACGGATTCAGCCCGGCCGGATGTTTTTGATCAATATCCAGGAGGGCCGCATCGTTGAGGACGAGGAGATCAAGGACGACATCTGTGGGAAACACAACTATCGCCAATGGCTCAAGGAAAACCTGACGGAATTGGAAGAGTTACCCAAGCCGAAACCGTCCGAGGCACCGCGATTCGACAGCCTGGTCACGCAACAAAAACTATTCGGCTACACCCTGGAAGATCTTCGCATCGTGATGCGCCCCATGGCTTCGAACGGAGCTGAAGCCATCGGGTCGATGGGGGTGGATACCCCGCTCGCAGTGCTCTCAGACAAGCCCCAGCTGGTCTATAATTATTTTAAACAGCTGTTTGCCCAGGTAACCAATCCGCCGCTTGACGCCATACGCGAAGAGCTGGTGACGAGCTTGATCACGAACATCGGTGAAGAGCGCGATCTCTTCCAGGAAACCCCGAAACACTGTCGCCTGCTCAAGCTCAAGCAGCCGATCCTGAGTGATTACGATCTCGAGCACATTCGCCAGATGGACCTGCCGGGTTTGAAGGCGGCAACGCTCAAGATGCATTTTGACTTAGGCAAGGGTGGACAGGGGCTAAGGGAAGCCCTCGATCGCCTGTGCGAGGATGCGGTAGAGGCAATTGCAGACAACTGCACCGTATTAATTCTTTCCGATCGTGGAGCGGATGCAGCGCACATGCCAATTCCGGCATTGCTGGCTACCGGTGCCGTGCATCACCACTTGATCAGGGAAGGCCTCCGGATCAAATGTGGACTGGTGGTTGAAACCGCCGAGGCACGTGAAGTTCACCACATGGCCGCCCTGATCGGGTACGGTGCGGGAGGCATCAACCCGTATCTCGCTTTGGCGACGCTGGACCAGATGGCCGAGGAGGGTTACTTCACCGAAGAGGAAGCTATCAACCGTCGCAAGAACTATATCAAGGCCATTGGAAAAGGCCTGCTCAAGGTCATGTCGAAAATTGGCGTATCGACCTTGCACAGCTATCGCGGTGCCCAGATTTTTGAAGCGGTCGGCCTGAACAGCGATGTGATCAGTCACTATTTCGTCGGCACGGCATCCCGGATTGAAGGTGCGGGCCTCGACGAGTTGGCAGCTGATTTGCAACAGCGGTATGACCATGCCTTTTCGTCCAAGGATATCCCGGAGACGCTTGATCTCGATGTGGGCGGCGTTTACCAGTGGCGCCGTCGTGGCGAACACCACGCATTGAATCCGCTGGCCATTGCGACCTTGCAGCAGGCGACCCGGGTGAAAAGCCCGGAGGAGTTCAAGAAGTTCTCGGACATGATTGACAGTCAGAACAAGAAGCTTTGCACGCTTCGGGGCTTATTTGTCTTTCATCAGCACGAACCGGTTCCGATCGAGGAAGTCGAACCCTGGACGGAGATCGTCAAGCGATTCAAGACCGGTGCGATGTCCTACGGTTCGATCAGTCGCGAAGCGCATGAAACGCTTGCTATCGCGATGAACCGCATGGGAGCCAAGAGCAACAGCGGCGAGGGCGGCGAGGAAGACCATCGCTATGTTGTCGAGGAGAATGGAGACTCCCGCAGCAGTGCGATCAAGCAGGTCGCTTCCGGCCGCTTTGGTGTAAGCAGTTATTACCTGGCGAACTCCAAGGAAATCCAGATCAAGATGGCCCAGGGCGCAAAGCCGGGCGAGGGGGGGCAGTTGCCGGGCATCAAGGTCAGCAAGACCATTGCCAAGGCGCGGAATTCCACCCCGGGAGTTACGCTGATCAGTCCGCCCCCGCACCACGATATTTATTCCATCGAGGACCTGGCCCAATTGATTCACGACCTGAAAAATGCCAATCGCGACGCGCGTATCAACGTCAAGTTGGTTGCCGAGGTCGGGGTTGGGACCGTCGCGGCCGGCGTCGCCAAAGGCAAGGCTGACGTGGTCCTGATTTCGGGATGGGACGGCGGGACCGGTGCTTCGCCCGAGACCTCCCTCAAGCATTGTGGCCTGCCTTGGGAGTTGGGGATTTCCGAAGCGCACCAGACCCTGCTCGCGAACGATTTGCGCAGCCGGATCGTCGTTGAGGCTGACGGCAAGTTGATGACCGGTCGCGATGTGGCCATCGCCTGCCTCCTGGGTGCGGAGGAGTATGGGTTTTCATCCGCTCCCCTGGTGGTCATGGGGTGCATCATGATGCGGGTTTGTCACCTGAATACCTGCCCGGTCGGTATCGCCACCCAGGATGAAGAATTGCGCAAGAAGTTCCAGGGCACGCCGGATGAGGTTATCAACTACTTCCACCTGGTGGCTGAGGAGTTGCGGGGAATCATGGCCCAACTCGGCTTTCGCACCATCAATGAAATGGTGGGACGTTCGGACAAGCTCGACATGACGGATGCCGTCGACCACTACAAAGCGAGGCATGTCGACCTGTCGAAAATTCTCTATCGCCCGGATGTGCCCGACGAATTCGGCACCTACTGTATGGAGCCGCAGGATCATGGGCTGGATGATGCCCTTGACAACGAATTGATCGAAGAATGCCGCTTCTACATCGACCACCGGGAACCCATTGTTCTCGAGAAGCCGATTGTGAATACCAATCGTACCGTGGGCACGATGCTCAGCCGTGAAGTCAGCCTGAAATATGGGCCGGAGGGGCTGAATGATGACACCATTCGCATAACGTTTCACGGGAACGCGGGCCAGAGCTTCGGGGCATTCCTTGCCCACGGCATCACCTTTCGCGTGGAGGGCGATGCCAACGATTATTTCGGAAAAGGACTGTCCGGTGGTAAGTTGATTGTTACGCCGCCCGACGGGTCAACATTTACGGCCGAGGAGAATATCATCATCGGCAATGTTGCCTTTTACGGGGCGACCAGTGGCGAATCCTATATCCGCGGGATTGCAGGCGAGCGCTTCTGCGTGCGCAACAGCGGGGTGCGGGCCGTTGTCGAGGCCATCGGGGATCACGGCTGCGAATACATGACCGGCGGCTGTGTGGTTGTCCTTGGGGAGACCGGGCGAAATTTTGCGGCGGGGATGAGTGGCGGCGTTGCGTATGTGCTGGATGAAGACGGCGATTTCACCCGGTACCACGTGAATCCTGAGTTGGTCGAATTGTCCGATGTAAAGGGTGCAGACGTCGAAGAAGTCCGGGAGATGGTCGAAAAGCATTACCGGTATACGGGAAGTGCCCGTGCGGAGGAAATTCTTGGCAACTGGGACGACTTTTTATCCAAGTTTGTGAAGGTCATGCCAATCGAATATAAAGCAGCGCTTGAACGGCAGGCGCGCGAGGAAGAGGAACGTCAGCACCAGGCGCAGGAAAAAGCGATGGCGCGCCAGGAGTAGGACGCTGGAATGTACGATAAGCTTTCAACCACCGTTTAAGCAGTATTATGGGTAAAATTACAGGTTTTATAGATTTTAAGCGGACCCTTCCCAAGAAGCGTCCCGTTTCGGATCGGATTAAGGATTACCGCGAGTTCTACAAGCCCTTCGGCGAGGAGAAGCTCAAGGAGCAAGCCGCGCGCTGCATGGATTGCGGCGTGCCCTTCTGCCATACCGGTTGTCCCCTTGGAAACATCATCCCCGATTGGAATGACCTCGTCTATCGGGGTCGATGGAAAGCGGCCATGGACCGGCTGCATGCCACGAATAATTTTCCGGAGTTCACCGGGCGTCTCTGCCCGGCTCCCTGCGAAGAAGCATGCGTGCTCGGGATCAACGAGCCCGCCGTAGCTATTGAAGAAATTGAAAAGCAGATTGTCGAGCGTGCCTTCAAGGAAGGCTGGGTCCAGCCGGAGCCGCCGCTAAGCCGGACGGGAAAGAAGGTCGCTGTAATCGGGTCTGGCCCGGCTGGCCTCGCCGCCGCCCAGCAGTTGAATCGTGCGGGTCACCAGGTCCTCGTGCTGGAACGCTCTGATCGTATTGGAGGCTTGCTTCGTTACGGCATCCCCGATTTCAAGATGGAAAAGAATATCATTGATCGTCGCACCCGGATCATGGAGGAAGAGGGGGTCGAATTCAGGACCTCGGTCTCGGTGGGTGTTGATCTAACCCGGGACGAACTCGACGCGACCTATGACGCAGTGGTGTTTTGTGGCGGATCAACCCGGCCGCGTGACCTTCCGATTGAAGGTCGCGAGCTGGATGGGGTGGTTTTCGCAATGGATTTTCTGCCGCAGCAGAATAGAGTGGTCGCCGGTGATGCCGTGGCCGATCAAATTCTCGCGACGGGCAAACATGTCGTGGTGATCGGGGGCGGCGATACCGGTAGCGATTGCATTGGCACCTCGACTCGCCAGGGCGCCACGTCCGTGACCAATTTCGAGTTGCTTCCGGAGCCGCCCAAGGGCCGACCGGAGTCGCAGCCCTGGCCGTATTGGCCGATGCGCCTGCGCAATAGTAGCTCCCACGTTGAGGCGGAAGAAGCGGCCCGGGGTATTCGCCAGTTCAGTGCCCTGTCCAAGAAGTTCGTCGGCAAAAAGGGAAAAGTTACCAAGATCCTCACTGCCGAGTGCGAGCTGCAGGATGGCAAGATCATCGAGATCCCGGGAACAGATAAGGAATGGGATTGCGATCTGGTCATCCTTGCAATGGGCTTTGTCGGGCCGGAAACGGATACGGTTGTCAGTCAATATGGAGCGGAACTCGATCCGCGCGGGAACGTAAAAGTCGATGAGAATTTCATGTCCTCGGCCCCCGGCTTCTTTGCCGCAGGCGATGCGCAACGCGGGCAATCCCTGATTGTGTGGGCCATTTCCGATGGCCGGGAAGTCGCGCGTGGTGTCGACCAATATCTCATGGGTGCGACCGAATTGCCGACCAAGGACGGCATGGATCTGCCGCGCCGTTGAGAAGGGAGACCGCTTGGTGCCCGAGTTGCCCGAAGTCGAGACCTGGCGGCGTTTAGCCGAG
>JAPYUI010000016.1:0-25591 GCA_029936175.1 Kiritimatiellia bacterium | reverse complement strand
TACCGCAACGTCCGGCGCATCGGGAAGGTTCGCCTGTGGGACGATCCAGCCGCGGTCCCGCCCGTGAGCAAACTCGGTTTTGATCCTTTCCTGGACATGCCCAGCCCGCGGGAATTTCAGGCCCGGCTCACCCGCCGCAAAGCCCCGGTGAAAGCGATCCTGCTCGACCAGGGATTCGCGGCCGGCGTGGGGAACTGGATCGCTGACGAAATTCTTTTCCAGGCCGGTGTTCATCCCGAAAAACGATGCCACGAGCTAACGGATGAAGAAGTAAAGCGCATCCGCAGCAAGATGAACACGATCATACGGAAGGCGGTGGCGGTTGCTGCCGATGCGGAGCGTTTCCCGAAGACCTGGTTGTTTCATCACCGGTGGGGCAAGCAAGCCGGGGCCGAGACCGCCAATGGACACAAGGTTGCCTTCATCACCGTCGGTGGCCGGACCACGGCCTTTGTTCCCGACGTGCAGGTATAGACCAGCACCTTGATCTTTCACCCGGGATTGAGGTGTATTCGAGTTGCTTGTGGGATGCGCCGAATACCGTGGCCTGGATCACTTCGGTGGAGGCACGGGTTCGTTTCCCTTGGGGTCGATGGTCTTGAGATACTTGAACAGGTCGCCCTCGGTTGACAGCAGGAGGGTCGTGTTCCGATCCAACACGTCCTTGTAGGTCTCCATCGTCTGCAGGAATTCGTAAAAGTGGATGGCTTCGCTGCTCAGGTTATAGGCCTTAGCGTAGATCTCCGTTGCCTTGGCATCCGCATCCCCACGGAGCTCCAGCTCGGTCCGGTACGCTTCCGATTCGATCCGCTTGAGTTCCTTTTCCATCTTTCCATTAATCTGCAGGGCCTGGCTGTTTCCTTCCGACCGGAAACCCTCGGCGATCGACTGGCGTTCGCTGATCATCCGCTGATAAATCTCGGTTTTCACGCTCTGGTTGTAGTCGATCCGCTTGAAGCGAATGTCCAGCAACTCGATACCGAATTCCTCAAGCTTGCTCGTTGCTTCGGAAAAGATTTCCTTCTCAATCATCTGCCGTCCCTTGCGGATGGGCTTCAGTTGATCCGCTTTACGGTTTGGATCACGCTCGGCCAGTTCCTCATCCACCTGGGCCTTCCGGTCCTTGGTGGTGCGGATGATCTCGACCAGCTCGTGCTTTGCCACCGCGTTCCGGGTTTCGCTTCCCAGGATATCATCAAGCCGGGAGAGGGCACTGCGTACATCCCGCAAGCGCAGGAAGTATTGCAAGGGATCCTTGATCTTCCAGCGGGCGAAGGTGTCCACCGTAATATATAACTTGTCCTTGGTCGGCATGCTCGTGGCCGGCCCGTCCCAGGGAAGGATGCGTTTTTCAATCACGTTCGCCTCCTGTATCACGGGAAGTTTGAACTTCAGCCCGGCCTTCTGGATGGGTTCCCCCACGGGTTTGCCGAACTGGGTGATGATCACTTGCTGGGTTTCGCTCACCGTGTACGCGGCGGAAAAGAGCACCATCAGGATGATGACGACGACGACACTGATTATGATTTGACGGACGTCTTTCACTTGGCACCGCCCTTCGTGGCCTCGCCGAGGGAGAGGAATGGCAGGATGTGCTCCGTTCCCCCCTCGATGATAATTTTAGATTTAACCGTGGGCAGGACTACGGCCATGGTTTCCAGGTAGATGCGGCGTTTCGTCACTTCCGGGGCTTTCAGGTACTCCGCCAGCATGGCGGTAAACCGGGCGACGTCACCCTCGGCCTCGTTGACGCGCTGCAGCGCATACCCTTCCGCCTGTTGGATCTTCTGGTTCGCCGCACCCTCGGCGCGCGGAACGGTACGGTTGTATTCACCGTTGGCCACGTTGATGAAGCGTTCCCGTTCCTGCTGGGCTTCGTTGACTTCGTCAAAAGACGCCCGCACCTGCTGTGGGGGATTCACATTCTTCAGTTGGACCTGGTCGATGTGCAGCCCCATCTCGTACTTGTCCACGACCTCCTGCATGCCGGTCAGGCCCTCCGCCTCAATCTCCTGGCGCCCGATGGTCAGGACCTCGTCCACGGTCCGGTCGCCAACGACCTCGCGCATGACCGATTCCGATAGGTCGCGCAGGGTATCCTCGGGTTTGACCACGTTGAACAGGAATTCTTTGGGGTGGATCAGGCGGTACTGGATAATCCACTCGACCTCGACCGAGTTGAGGTCTCCCGTAACCATGGTTTTCTCCAGGGAGAATTCGCCTTGGCTACTCCACTGGCTTTCGTTCGTATTCCCCGCGCTGCCGAATCCGTACTCCTGCTTTTTCTGTCGCTTGACAGGAACCGCATCGTATCGGTCGATAAAGGGAATCATGAAGTGGAGGCCTGGCTTGGTTTCCTTGACGTACTTTCCAAAGCGCGTAACCACGGCAACCGACTCCGGCTGTACCGAGTACATGGCGAACTGGGAGAGAACAGCCGCGGCGAAAATCACTATAAGGGCGGCTATTACGCGAGGATCGGTGTTCCCGTTTCGTTTGGCATTTTTCTTTAACATAAAACCTCCGGTTTCGTTCGGGGCAAACCTTGCCTGAGGCTTTGTCCGGTTGCGATTATAATCTGCGCTGGATTTTGTACCGGCAGGTCCTCCAGATTGTCATTTTAGTCCCCATCTAATCGCCGTAAACCTTCCAAAATGTTTCATTTTGGGTATGATTAAGGTTCCGAACCCGTTGCCCGGGCCTGCTGAAGATGAACAACAGATTTATACACCTGATCGCCCTGCTTATACTTTTCCGTCCGGTCAGCGCGGCGACCATCTCCGGGACGGTGCGCAACGATACCGGCACGCCGTTGTCCGGGGTATTTATTGACCTGTATGATGACCAGGGCTTTTTTGATTTTTTCGTCACCCGGTCCGATGGTACGTATCTGTTTCAAAACCTTCCGGGTTCGACCTACTACCTGCATACGGACTCGCAGCGTACGCATGTGGACGAATGGTGGGACATGGTCCCCGGTTTTGCGGACAACCTCTTCTTCAATCCGATCAAGGCGAATGCGACGCCCTTGACCGTGCAGTTCCTTGATACGGTTACCGGGATCGACTTCAACCTGGAACCGGGTGCCAGGATCCTTGGGCAGGCCATGTCCGGGGGCTTTCCGGTCACCAACGCCTTTGTGGATTCCTATCTCGTCAATGGCACCCGCCTGGTTTCCGCATTGAGTGATACCAACGGCCTGTACACGATTGCGGGACTGCCCGGTGGCACCTACGCGGTTCGAACGGATACCCTGGGCATGCTCGTGGACGAGTGGCAGGACGGCACGGTCGCCTTTGACGCGATCTCTCCCTTCGAGGCGGGGGTGGCCCCGTTTTCACTGGAGAGCGGAGGCACGACCACCGGGGTCACCTTTTCCCTTCAGGCGGGTGCGGAGATCAGCGGACGCGTAGTGGATAATGGGAATAAACCGGTACCGGGTGTATTTGTCGACCTGGTAAATTCGGCGGGGGAGCGGCTCGAATTTTCGAGCACCGATGTGAATGGCGATTTTCGCCTGGGCGGGCTGCCCAATGGGATGTATTTCACCTCCACCGAAACATCCGGCTCGTACGTGGACCTGTGGTACAACCAGGCCCTGCTGGTGGATCCGCGCGATCCCCTGGGTGACGGTGCAAGTGGGATCCAGGTGCTCGGGACCAATGTGATCAACCAGGTGGACTTTGCCCTTACCCTCGGCGGAATGATTACCGGTCGGGTACGCGGCCCGGGCCTGGTCCCGGTGAGTAACGTGTACGTGGATGTCTACCTGGAAACCAACTTCTTTGACTTCGCCCTCACCGATGCGGGCGGGCATTACCGTGTCCCCAGTTTGCCGGCGGGGAATTATTATGCGAAGGTGGACACGCTTGGAGCCTTCCTCGATGAATGGTACGATGACATAATCCTTCAGGATCCGCTGGATCCCCAGGGAGATGGAGCGACCCTTTTCACCCTCTCAGGTTTTCAAACCGTCTCTAATATCCACTTTGATCTCGTCCTGGGTGCGACCTTCTCCGGGCGCCTCACCGATGTGTTTTCCAACCCGCTTCCGGGTATGTATGTCGACGTGGTTAACGCAATGGGCACGCGCCTGTTTTTTACCCAGACGGATACCAA
This sequence comes from Kiritimatiellia bacterium, assembly GCA_029936175.1. Taxonomy (GTDB): domain Bacteria; phylum Verrucomicrobiota; class Kiritimatiellia; order SS1-B-03-39; family UBA6053; genus JAPYUI01. The sequence continues at coordinate 21,472 of JAPYUI010000016.1, read as the reverse complement.
TGGCCAATACCATCTCGGGGGAATAAATGCGGGCACCTACTATGTGCGCACCGATACCCAGGGTGCTTTTGTGGACGAGTGGCACGATGACCAGGTCGTGCTTTCTATGAACGACCCCTCAGCGGATGGGGCCCAGGTCTACCCGCTCGCTCTTGGCGAAAGCGTGACGAATGTCGACTTCGCCGTGAATGCCGGGGGAATGCTTTCGGGTCGCGCCGTGTTCACCAACGGTTCGGCCATCGCAAATACCTTTATCGATGTCTACCGGGATACGAATTTGTACGCCTCGGCGCAGACCGATACCGGTGGTTATTTTTCCGTCACCGCACTCCCGGCCGGGACCTATTACCTTCGCACGGATACCCCCTTGGCGCTGGTTAACGAGTGGTACGCCGATGTCTACATTTACCACCAGGGGAACCCCCCCGCGGACGGGGCGACGCCGGTCGTCCTGGGAGTCGACCAAACGATCAGCAACCTCGTATTTGAGCTGGGGCTGGGGGCGGATATCGAAGGCAACCTGAGCAAGCAGGTGACCGGGGAGGGCTTGAGCGACCAGGTCATCGATTTGTTCGATGCCAGCGGAACCTTTTACGATTCCGTCATCACGGGTTCAGAAGGCTTTTATGCCCTGCAGCTATTGCCGCCGGGCGACTGGTATGTTGGAACGGATGCTCTGGCCTTCCTTCAGGATGAATGGTACAACGATATACTGCGCACCCAGATCCTGGACCCGTTTGCAGACGGTGCAAGCATGATCACCCTTGAGGATGGCACCGTGCGCATCGAAGTGGACATAGCGCTGTTCCCTTTTATCCAGGAAATCGAGATGCTGAACGTGATATCCAACATCATCAGCATGACCTGGTCGAGCGTCGACCAGCTACCGTACCAGGTGGAACGCTCGACCAATTTGGTCAGCGGGGTCTGGACGAATGCGCCTTCCGGGACACTTCCCCAGCAGCAGAGCCTACAACTGGGTACGGGTGAAAACCTGCTCTACGATGACCCGATGCCAGCTGAATGGATGGGGTTTTACCGGATCATTCCCCAGTAGCCAGCGGGACCCGAATCTCGAACTCGGAGCCCCCCGGCCCGGTATCGACCAGGCGCAGTTCCCCGCCCATGTGACGGCAGAGCTGCTTGCTGATGCTGAGGCCAATGCCGTTTCCATGGGCTTTCCCGCTGAGTCCCGGCTCGAACAGATTCTCCTGGCGGTGTTCCGGAATACCTTCGCCCCGGTCCCTGATGAAGAAACTGCAGGTCTCAGCACCGTGGCTGAAACGGCAGACGATGGGCTGTCCTTGCGGAGACGCTTCAACCGCATTACGCAAAATATTTTCCATGACGAAGAGCAGCAGGTTGCCCTGGTAGCCTGAAAATTCAGCTTTCGTCCCGTTCAAGTACTCCAGTGGAATGCCTTTTTCCTCCGCACTTGGCCGGACCTTGTCCAGGACGAGGTGGATAATCTCCTCGCTGCTCAAGCTGTAGCTCAGGCCCTCCTTTTCGTCCTTGATGACCTCAATAACCTCCTGGATCATGTCCTGCAGTCGCGCGGCGGCCTGGCGGGAGGTGGCCGGGTCAACCGTGTCTCCGGGGAATTGCTCATCCAGGGACAGGTTGAGGTTGAAAACGGCATTTTTCAGGCCGTGGAACAGGTTGGCCGAGATTGCACCGATCGCGGCCGTCTTGGCGTGCAGGGTGAGTTCCTGGTTGGCCCGGACGAGGGCCCGGTTTTTTTGCGCCAGTTGCCTGAATGACAGAAATAGCACGAGGCCGATAATCAGGCTGCCAATCGCAAAAGCGAAGAGGGACTGGGTGCGAAGATGATGATCAAGGGAGACAAAATCGTCGATCGTGGCCTGGCCATCGATGAGGAATTCAGCGTGACCGAAACCGGTCTCCCCCAGGGGCGTGTGCAGGGGGACGATGACATGGAGGAGGGGAATCGGTTCGTCGCTCAATTCATCGAAGGGATCGGAGAACAAGGTGTCGAGGATGACCGCCTCATCCAGGCGGGACCAGGGTTTGCGTTGCTTGAGCAGGCTGCGGGCTTCGGGGGCGATCTTGCTCGCGACCAGGTTGTCGGGAAAGGCGTCGAGGGCTTCGCCATCCACATCATACGTGCGTATGCCGAGCACGCCCTTGAGGTCCACCATCTGGAGGACCAGGTTCAGTGGAGACTGGCGGGCGAAGGAGGCTTCACGTTGCGCAACCGCATAAAATATCGACGCATCGCGTCCGAGCATCTGCTGGCGTATTTCCTGTCGCAACTGCAGGGTGACCAGTGCCACGACCCCGGCAAAAATCACCAGGGTAAACAGGATAACCATAAATTGTTTCGCTTTCATGCGTGGCGGCTCATGCGCGGGCGTTCAGTCGAAAGTATACCCGATACCCAGCAAGGCGGCAAGCTGTTGGTAGGTATCGAGCGGGTCATTCGACGTCGTATCCTCCCAGGAGGTCTCTGCAAAGGCGGTCCAGTTTTCCCAGGCCCGTTCGATCCGAAGCCTGCCGCGAAAGACCCGGCGATAAAGCACCTCGTTGTCCAGGTTGAAGATGTTGACCGGCCGGCTGCCGTAATCGGCTTCCCGGTAACTCGCGGATAGGCTGGATGTCCAGGGCCCCCTGCGATGTTGCAGGCGGTACAGGATTTGCCAGCTGTTGTAATTGTAATAACCGCCTCCATTGTCGTCGACTTGTCGCCGGGTACCCTGCAGGCGATTGTAAAAGGCCTTCTTCGTGTCCCAATGCCAGCTCGTGGTGATCCGTGCCTGGTCCGAACGGATATCGGTTGACCCATCAAGCCGTCCCCCGCGGGCCTCGCGGCGTAACCGGTTGTCGTAATCGTAGTTCCCCCGTTGCAGTTCGGCTTTTACGGTAGCGCGGTCGAAAACGTATTTGAGGTCCAGGCGGGTCAGGCCCCGGTCGTAATCGTCGGGTGAATCGGATAACTGGCTGCGAAAACCGCCTGCTTCCGCACCCAGGGTTGTCCGTTCTCCGAAACGCCTTCCGTAGGTCAGCACGCCTCCAATTTCGTACTGTTTCAAGCGTATCGCATTCAATTCAATCTCCGAGAAGGCCGCGTCAAAGAACTGGTCGATATAGAACAGATGCACCTCACTGCCGACGGAACCGAAGCGGTGATGATGGCGTTTGTAGCCGGCCTGGCCGGTGAAGGTCTGCTCGTCTTCCCCTCGCTTGAGGTCAAAATAGTGATGTTGGTCGGCAAAGGCATAGACGTAGAATTCGTTGATTTCCGGATGCAGGTTAAAGAGAAATCCTTCCACTTCCGCCATGCTGAAGGTGCTGTTCCTGGGGTTGAAGGCGCTGAACTGCACATTTTCCTTGTAGCCGATACCCAGGTTCAGGCTGGTATCCCCCTCCCATTTTGATGCCGGTTCCTGGTCCTGGGTGGTGGCACCTGGGTTCAGCCACATATCGAGCAGGTCCTCTGCCGTTGCCTCGGGACCGTAGTCGCTCTCCTGGTCTTCCGCCAATGCTGCATGCCACGACAGCAACCCCCCTAGTAGTATCAACCGCCTGATCACTGATATTTTGTGGGAAGCGTGATGCGTGGGCGTTGCTTGCTACGCACCGTCACCTCCTGTTCCGGCACCGGTCGGTGCCTGTTTGCATCAATTGCGGGTTTCGCGCAACAAATCGCGCCGGCTATCCGCATCACCATTTGTGGTGGAAGGCCGATTAGAATTGAGCGTCTCACGGTCTACGGTCACGGGGCGATCAGGCTGATCGGGCCGGACCACGGAATCGGTGGTGCGTTGCGCGGCCGCATCACGAAGCGATGCCGCCGTGTCGCGTATCGTGCTGGCACTCAGACGCGGATCGGCGTTGCGATCCTCGATACGATTGCGTATACGTATGCTCTCGGCATTTCGGCGCAAGCTGTCCTGGATAGCGGCCAGCGAAGAGGCCCGGTCCAGTTTGTGGGAGCGCAGGTCCTGTAGGCGTTGCTGTTCCCGAATCTGTTCCAGGCGTTGGGTGCGGTGCTGGGCGATAATTTCGCGGCGCTCGTCTTCACTTGCTGCCTGTTGTATCGCCGCAGCCAGCTGCTTATTACTCTCAAGAATTTCGGCCTGGCTCTGCTTCAGGGTTGCCAGTTGTTCCTCGCGTTGATCGGCCGTTAATGCTGTTCCGGGTTCAACTTCCGGGGGCAGGGGTCGTTCGGGGCGGTTCTCTTCCAGCCAGGATTTTACCTCCAACCGTGCAATACGTGCCTGTTCGCGCTGGGCCGCGAGTTGGTCTACATGGGCATCACGCCAGGCTTCGGCAGCAGCTTTTCGTTGGTCCGCAGAAGCGTCAGCATAATCTTCCAGTACCTTTTTCAGCGCGTCGACCAGGGCTTGCTTGCTATCCCGGATGCTTTCCAGTTTCTGCTCCAGCTCCTCCGGCAGTACGGGATGCTCCCGCTTGGGAGGATGGGCATCAACGGCGGTCTCACCGCCGATCACCGGGCCTTGGGCCAGCAGGGTCGAAGTGAGCAGAACCAAACAAAGAATTATGAAAGCGCGCATGTTCGTCATAGGTTTAACGTGTTTCGTTATTTCAATCTACCTCTTTTACTAGCAGTCGTGATGCCAATATTTTTACGGATTACCTAAGTTGCTTATTTAAAGGTGGATACATATGAGTGAGGATTTGTATTGCGGTCCACAGCCACGGATTTGGGAATTATTTCCCAATATATGTGGGAATTATTCCCCACCTCCCACCTTTTCCAGCCGATAGCGAATGTAATCTCGGTTGACCCCGAGCAGGCGGGCGGCACCCGAGACGTTGTTTCCGGCCTGCGCCAATGCCAGGTGGATCAGTCGCAGGTTGGCCCCTTCGATGGTGAAGCCTTCTTCAGGAAAGTACCAGCCATCCACCAGCCAGTCCTTCGCATCGCCCACCGGTTTGAGGTGCAACTGGTCGAAGGGAAGCTCGTCATTTCCGTGCAGGACCAACTGTCGTTCGATCTCATGGCTGAGTTCCCGCACATTGCCCGGCCAGGGGTAGGCCCGCAGATGTTCCTCTCCTTCCGGGGCGATCGATGCATCGGGCAGGCGGTACCGGCGCTTGAGATGGCGCAGGAGATGCCCGGCCAGCGGACGGATATCCCCGGGTCGTTTCCGGAGGGGCGGGATCTCGACTTTTAACACGTTCAAACGATGGTAGAGATCCAGGCGGAAGCTTTGTGCGGCCGCCATGGCTTCCAGGTCCTCGAGGCTGGCGGTAATTAAACGGACATCGATGTTGATCGAGGTGTTACTGCCGACGCGACGGATGACCCCGTCTTCAATGGCGGTCAGCAACTTGGCCTGCGCTGCCGCGGGCAAACTGGAAATTTCATCGAGAAACAGCGTGCCTTGATTTGCGGCCTCGAACAAACCCATGCGGGCCTCGCGAGCATCGGTGAAGGCCCCGCGTTCATGACCAAAGAGTTCGGACTCCACGAGATTCTCGGGCAGTGTCGCGCAATTGAGCTCGATATAGGGCTGATCGGCCCGTGGACCCGCGTGATGCAGGAAACGTGCGAAGGTCGATTTCCCGGTGCCGGTTTCACCTTGGATCAAGACCGGGGGCAGGTGCTCATCCAGCCGATGGTCGGTCTCCAGGATGCGGTCGATCTGTGCCTTGAAGGCTTTCAGGCCCGGGCTCCAGAAAAGGCCTCCCGAAGCATGCGCGATTCGGGTGTTCTCGTGTTCCTGGCGCCGCTTTCCTTCCCGTTCGTTTTGACAGCGCTCAAACACCAGTGGAAGCTCAAAGGGATCAAAGGGTTTCGTCAGGTAGTCAGCGGCCCCATGTTTTATCGCGCGCACGGCGGAATCCACCCCGCCATCAGCCGTCATCACCACCACGGAGGTGGAGGAGGGAATAATCCCCTCTTCCAGCACGTCTAAGCTGCTTCCGTCGGGTAGGTTAATGTCGAACAGGGCAAAATCAAAATCCGTATCCGCAAGGGCTTTCCGGGCCTCGGCAATCGTGGCGGTTGCGACCACCTGGGCACCTTCCTGCATCAGCAGGGCCGTCAGGCGTTTCTGGAAAACGGTTTCGTCTTCCAAAATAAGAATTTTTCGGTTTTTTAAGCGGTCGGTTGAAATGGGGTGTACCTCGTATCCGCGTAGATATCAGAAAAAGCTATATACGCGATCAAGAAGATTGTCACCGAATTGCTTGGAAATGCGCCCAAGAAAGTTTGTTCCATGCCTTGATTCGGGAGAATGGCCCCGCCGGGCACCTAGGGTCTCGGGGTATCGCTTCGCTGAGTACCGGCAGGCCCGCGGACGGTATCAGAGGGTCATTGGCGGTTCATTCCCACCTTCATGAGGGGGAGTATCCTCTTCACGAAGGGCATATCCAGCTTGAACAGGGCATAACCCGGTGCCCCCAGTCGGCGGGTGATCTCAATCTGCTGAAACAGCTGATCCGGACCCAGCTCGGATTCGTTGGCGACCAGGCCGATGCCGGGGAAGATCCGCCCGCGGGCCTGGGGGAGCTGGAGCTGGTTCCGTACCCAGCCCTCAAACTGGTAAGGATTCACGGTGTAGTTCATGGGCGTGACAAAATCGATCGTACCCTCCCGTAGCCAGGCTGCCCAGTCCTGGCCGCGACTGCTGATGCAGTCGGGGTAGCTCCCGAAGACAGCGGCGGAGATTTTCAACTGCGGCTTGATCGCTTTGATCTCGCGATAAACCTGGGAGACGAAGCGGCTTATTTCGCGTGCCCGGAACTGTTCAAATTGCCCGGCGCGTTTGCCCCCGGGACAGGCATCTGCCGGCCAGTTCGCCACCTTGATCCCCAGGTACACTTCAAAGGCTTTGCGTGCGGCACTTGAATAATCCCCATCCCGATCCTTGTACCGAATATAATCAAGATGGATGCCGGCGAGATCATACGTGCTTGCAACTTCCTTAAGCGCCTCGATTTCAAAGCGAATGTTTTCCGGGTGGGAGGGGCTGAGCCAGGGAAGGGGGCGGCCATCTGCCCGGGTTTGCAGGCGCCCGGCCTTCAGGCAGCGCTTGTAAAACGCCGAGTCCGGCCTTATCTGCCAGCAGACCTTCCAGACATGGACTTCGAGTCCGTGTCGTCGCGCGGCTTTCGTGCACTGGGCCACCTGGTCGCCGAATTTCTCGAGCGTCTGGGATGCCGGCAGCCATTTGCTCGGGTAATGCGCCTTCGAGCTCCACATCATGTTCGCCAGGACGGCGGTGATGCCATGGGCCTTTAGTTCGCGGCAGGTTTCCTCCCAGCCACCGGCGTACAGGCCGGTGCCGTTGTGGTCCCAAACCGCGCGCCACTCGGTCTGGGCCGGCTCCTGGGCGAGGGCGAGGGCGTTGATTTGCCGGCGTTCCAGCATGCGAAAAGTGTTCAGTGCTTCGCCCGTTGCCCCGCCTTGCAGTTGTTTGGCACCCTGGTCGTTCAACGCGCGGCAGTGCTTGAGCAGGCTTGTCACCGCGCTGGGATTCGTTGCCCGCCCGGGATGAATGATGCGCGCGGCCGCCCGATGTTGCATCCAGGCCGCATGGATGCCCGGCACGTCCGGATTCTTCCGTGCGATCATCGTGGTCAGCATATGGGTCTTCCCGCCTTTATCTCCGGCACGCAGGATATTCGAAAACCAGTAGCCGGACGGCGTTTCCACGCAGGCCGGGATGCCGTGATGGCGGCCGTTGGCATGTTGCCACTCGGCGATGACGCGGCCCGTACTGTTCGCCGGCGTGATGGGAATGATATACCAGGCGTGATCGTAAACCACGGATGGAAATCCATCGGCGGAGAAGACCTGTTGATTCCAGCGCCCGAATTCCTTGGAGCTTTGATATCGGCCAATGCGCACCTGCATGAGTTGGGCCAGGCCTGCATCGTCCCCGTAACACACGATCAATTGGCCCCCGCGCTTGATGAAGGTTTCGAGTGCACGGCGCTCCCCGGTTTCCGGCCGAGGGTTGTACGGAAGAATCGCGGTGCCCGGTGCCTGCAAAAGACCCGCAACGACTTCGTCATCGGAAATCCAGGCATGCGTGATGCCTGCATCGTTCAGCCAGTAATCCATGCGCTCACTGGCCTGCCGCGCGGTGGATCGGTCAGCCGTATTGCGGGCCGAGCTCGTCGCATGAACCAGGTAGACTCGATCCGCATACCCTTTGAAGGTTCTAGCGGTGAAGTGGGTGTCGCGACTGGCGCCTTTCCACAGGGCCAGTCGAATCTGCGAAACCTGGTTCCAGCCCGCGGGCTTGCCTTCACGCGATGCCCGGCCCTTGGTAAACAGCAGGGTGTTCATGCCGGCCCGCTGGATCGGTGCGTTCATCACGTACCAACCGTCTCCACTTTTACAGTAGAGGGCCACCAGGCGAATCGCGGTGGGGTCGGGACAGGTGAACGAAAGAGAAAAACTGCTGAGCTTGCTGAAATCGAAGTGGCCTTTCCGGTCCCAGTGCAATCGATCCCCGGAACGGCTCATCGGGCAGTCGAAGTTGAGCCCGGGTGAGCCTTGGCTGGGTTTCGAGGCCGGGGAGATGGCGCTCCAGGACCCGGCCGTTTGGAAATCGTCGATCAGGGTTGTTTGTCGTGCATCGACCGCCCCGAGCAGGAGGAGATTCGAAAGGCAGCACAGGACAATGCCTCGCATCATGCCTTCCGTGCCCGTCGCTTTTCGGCCATCCAGACGTCCAGCAGGTTGACCAGGTATACGGCGATAAAATAGAGCAAGCCCATGCCGATCCGTCCCCAGTCGATTTTAGCCGGCTCATCAAATCGCGTGCCGAAGATATATTGCCAGTTGTGGACGAGTGGTCGCATGATTTCGGTCATCAACAGGACGAAGGAAGAAAGGATGCAAACTATGTAGAAAACGCCCACGGCAGGACGTTTCTGGGCAATTTGCCCGGCACCTGGAAGCACGAAGGCGGAGAGGGCAATGGGCAGCAGGCGGCGTTTTCCGGGCTTTTCCTTGCGTGCAGCCGGGGCGCCTGACTCCAAGGGCGGTGGTGGCGGGGAAGTTGATTTCGAGGATTCTTCACTCATCACGCGCGAGCCACCTCGACGGGTTCGATCGGTTGGTACGGAGGCACGAGGATTTCCGCGTGCTCCGCCTGCAGCGACCAGGGCCCGGTTTGGGTTACAGTCAGGTTCACCAGCGCGCCGAGAAGCTCGCGCTCATCCTGGAAGAACACCAGCCGGTTGTCCGGGGTTCGACCCCGCCACTTGTCCTTGGCCCTGCTCTCAACCAGGACTTCCACGACCTGGTCCTGGTAGCGAAGATTCCTGCGCGTGATAATCGCTTCCGCCTGCTCGTCAATGATCAATCGCCGCCGCTCTTTTTCCTCGTCGGCGATGTCATCGGGCAGGGTGCGTGCCGCGACCGTCTTCGGTCGTTCCGAGTACTTGGCCAGGTGCACCTTGTCCAGTTCGAGTTCCTTGAGCAAGGCATGGGTATCCATAAATTCCTCGTCGGTTTCACCCGGGAAGCCAACGATGATATCGGTGTTGATCGCTGCATCAGGAAGGATGGCGCGGATGCGTGCGATGACACTGCGGTAGTCCTGGGCGGTGTACCCGCGCCGCATGTCCCCAAGTACCTTGTCGTTGCCGGCCTGGACCGGGACCTCGAAGTGGGGGCAGACCTTGGGGATGTCACGGACCGCCCGGATGAGCTTGTCGGTCATGTAATTGGGGTGGCCGGTGAGGAAGCGAATACGGAGTAGCTGGTCATTCCCTGCCACGTCCTTCAGCAGGTCGGCCAGGTCGTAGGGTTCGTCAAAGTCACAGCCGTATCGGTCGACAATCTGGCCGAGAAGCATAATTTCGCGTACGCCCTGCGCGGTAAGTTTCTCGACCTCGTGAAGGATCTCCTCGGGGGTTCGGCTTCGTTCCACGCCCCGGCGATAGGGGATGATGCAGAAAGTGCAGGCATGTGAGCAGCCGAGCACGACAGGCACATTGGCGATGACCGTGGATGTCTTTTGGAGGGCGGGGAGGATGTACTCTTCATCCTGGATGGCATTCACGATCGCCTTTTGCAGGGTCTCCGCCACTTTGTCCGCGTCGAGTTCCGCTTCCTCGGCGAGAAAATGCATCAGGGGCTTCGTATCCGAGGGTGGCATGAAGACGTCGACGTAGGGGAAGCGTTTCTTCAGGCGGCCCGATTCCTTCATCCCGACCATGCAGCCCATGAGGCCCACCTTCAGGTCCGGGTTCCGCATCTTGAGCTGGGAAATGTACTGCAGCCGCCCGACCGCCCGATCCTCCGCCTGCTGGCGAACCACGCAGGTATTCATGACCACGAGATCGGCCTCATCCGCCTGCTCGGTTTGCAGGTAGCCCAGGGATTCCAGTTGAGAGCCGAGGTGACGCGAGTCCGCCTCGTTCATCTGGCAACCGATGGTCCATATGTTGTACTTCAGCGACATCCGGGAAAATATAGGGGCAAATAGGGCCGTGTAAAGAATTCTCGGGTTCCCGCTTCCAGGGAAACCCGTGTCTGCAGCTACCCACCGGTGGTGCGGTACCCGCCTAGCGTGGAACCGGAAGCCCGGCTCCACCGGGCGGGGCCAGCTTCTCCTGGCCGGCCTGCGGTGGCAGCACGCCTTCGCCAACCAGCTGGTTGTCCATCTCCGGGGTCAGCGGGACGGGCAGGGGAGGAAGGCCTTTTCGCAAGACCTCCATCTGGTAGTTCCGCAGGTGCTTTTCCAGTTCTTCGCCGGTATATTTTGACTGCTTCATCACGGGGGGTTTTGGCGGCGGCTTGTTCTCCGCTTTGCGGGCAAGGTACTTGCTTCGTGCGGAACTGGAAGAGGGTCGACCGATGCTGCCTCTGGGTTTGGTCGCGCTGACGAGGGCCGTTGTCTGCATCGTGATTGACTTCTCATCGCCGTTCCTGGCGATGACCGCGCTTTCCTCCTCGTAATTAACGGATATGAGCACGATGCCGTCGATATCCTGGTCGGGCCGCAGGGTAAAATTCTTTTTCTCCTTGAGTTGCATCAGGCCGATGCGGGGTCGGCCCTGGTTATCCTCCATAAGCATGGTCATGCGGTAGGATTCCACCCAGGAGGGGCCGGTGGCGGGGGGTCGGACCGCCGGCGGCTTCACCGGTGCCGGGGGCGTTCCAAACGGGGCCTTGTCGATAATGACCTGGTAGCGGTCAAAGCCCGACGGGGCTGCGCCCAATACAAGCATTGGGAGAACCCAGCCCAGCATGGTAAAGAAAGCTTTCATAACTTGTCCCGATTAAACACTTTATTACAGACCCTGTACATCCTAATTTCGTTCAGATAAATCAGAAGTCAATGTCCATCGAAATCACCAGTACGCAAAATCCGCAGGTTAAAGAGCTGCTGCGCCTGCGCAAACGAAGTGCCAGGGAGCGCGAAAGGCGTTTTCTCATCGATGGGCTGCGGGACCTGCAGCGAGCCGTTGCATCCGGGGTGGAGATCGAGGCGATCTACTTTTGCCCGGACCAGGTGGAGCCCGACTCCATCTCCGGCCTGGGGCCGGGGATTCGCGTCAGCCCGTCCATCCTGGAGAAAATCACCTACCGCGATAACGCCGAGGGCTTCGTTGCGGTGGCCCACATGCGTACGCACGAGCTCGCTCAACTGACGATTTCCGAGAACCCCCTGATCCTCGTGGCGGCATCGATCGAAAAGCCCGGGAATCTCGGGGCCATGCTACGCACTGCTGACGCGGCTGGGGTGGATGCCCTCCTCGTCTCGAAGCCTGCCGTGGATCTGTATAACCCGAACGTGATTCGTTCCAGTACGGGCACCGTGTTCTCCGTTCCGCTGGCCGTCGCCGAGGGCTCGGCCATCCGGGATTGGCTGGACGAGCGGGGCGTCTGTGGAATCGCCGCGCTTCCCGGTGCGCGGGAATCGCTTTACGCCGCAGACCTGCGTGGGCCGATCGCCTTTTTCCTGGGGCGGGAGCAGGACGGCCTTTCGGCTGAGTGGCAGGCCGCTGCCTCGGTTCACTTGGCGATTCCCATGCGGGGCCTTGCGGATTCACTGAATGTTTCTGCCACCGCGGCCATTCTCACGTATGAGGCCGTGCGTCAACGGGGAGGCGGATGACGCAAGCCGTTCTTTACCGATGCGGCTTTAGGGGCTACCTTTCCGCGTAACCATGACTGCCAAGCAACCACGAAACTAATGGACGATTATCGCAGAGAGGTTTCCCGCGCCACCGTCTGGATCACCCGCATTGCCCTCGCCCTGGGTTGCCTGCTCTCCATCTACCTGACTATCGCCTCGCTTAAGCAGGGGCAGGTCTACGGATGCATCGGGGAGCCCGCGTGTTACCTGCCACTGCGCACCCGCTGGGGACACTGGTTTGGACTGCCGATCGGTGTGCCGGGAGCCGTTGCCTACGGCATCCTGTTTATTCTTTCCACCCAGATCAAAGCCTACACGACGGAGATCGCTTCGCCCCAGGTGCGAAGCGGATTTGTCTTTCTTGCCGCCCTGACCGCCTTCGTTGGCGCCTGGCTGCTCGTGGTGCAGATCGGCCTGATGCGTGCGATCTGTCCCTACTGCGTGTTGGTGAATCTCTGTGGCATCCTGGTGATGATCCTGTATATCAGCTGGTTCCTGCGTAATTATGCTTCGTCGCTTTGGGCCTTGCTGGCGATGGTTCTGGTGATGTCAGGACATTTCATCGGGTTTTCGGAGCCGGTTCCGGGTGGATCCGGAAAGCCGAAACCCACGAAAACCGCACCGGCCCAGGTGGCCGATCCCGTGGATGAATTCCTGGGCAGCATCGCGTCAATCGCGGTAAGCCCCGAAGCGGGGAAGGTCCAGGAAAAGGATGTCCGGGAACCGGTCTTCGATACCGTCGGCCTGACGGTCACCAAGGTCCAGGAGATTGGTTTGAACGACAAGGTCATCTTGCCACCGGCACCCGTGCTCACCCCGCCGCAGGTGTTTGACGAGATGGTCGATGGAGATGGGACCATGGGCACCCGGGTGCAACGAACCCATTACGAATTGGCCGAGGGAAAGATCAGGCTGAAAGTGGGGACGGTCCCGGTTATGGGTTTGACGAATGCCACTCACGTCATCGGATTGATGTATGACTACACCTATACGAATTCGGTCACGATGTATCGCATGATGGATCAGGTGGTAAAACGATACCGGGGGCAAGTGGCGGTGGTGCTGATACCCGTGCCGATGGACAAGGATTGCAACGACTGGGTGGTGTACACCAAGGATCCGCAGACCAACTCGTGTGAATATTGTACATTCAGCAGCCTGGTTTGGCGTCAGCGGCCTGACACCTACCTTGCCTTTGAGGCATACCTGACCAAGACCACCCCGCCTCCACCGGTGTACCAGGTGGAGGCCGTGGTCCTAAAGCTCCTGGGTGAAAAGATATTCAACAGCTCGTTTAACCAGGATGATGCCTACCGCAGCCTCCGCAAAAATGTCGCCCTCTACCGTAAGCTCGAGCTCGGTTCGGTACCCAAGTTGATCAGCCGGAAGCGTGTGGCCCTGGGGGTCACCCCGATTGCCGAGGATTTGTATAATTACCTGGAAAACCTCCTCTTGCTGGAACCGCCGGGCGAAGGGGAAAAACCCTGAGCCCTTGGGTCTCAGGAGATCCAATCCGCGAGTTTTTTCAGGTCCGCCCGATCGCCTTCCCGCACATCCAGCAGGGGCGGCCTTACCGGTCCGCCAACCAGGCCGAGTTGATCCATCATGCGTTTCATGGCGGAGACTTCGTATCCCTTGCCGCGGCGGCGGAAGGCGTAGAGGGGGATGACGAAGTCGTTCATGGCTTGTTCAAGTTGCTCGGGATCGCCCTTCGCGGCCCATTCATGGAGTTTGATCGATAGTGCAGGATCTACGTTGGAGATACTGGAGGTATAGGTGCGAATGCCGCTTTCGTAATAGGCGGGCACCTGGTCGTCTCCGGCCCCGCCGATCCAGCGGAGTTTGTCGCCGACGTGATCCATGATCATCCGGTAGCGGGGCATATCGGCCTGTCCATCTTTCCAGGCGATAAGTGCCTCGATCCCGGTCATCGACTCTACCTGTTCCGGCGTGAAAACCGCCCAGTCCCGGCTGTAGATGAGCAGGCCGAGATCGGAGGCGTTTGCGATGGCCAGGTAATAGGCTTTCAGCGCCTCGAAGGCCGCGTTCGGGTAGTAAGGGGGAAAGGCGAGAATGCCATCGACGCCCATGTCGGCTGCGCTTGAGGCCATGTGCGGGGCAATGGTCCAGTTGAATCCGGCACCGGAAATGACCGGCACCTGCCCGCCGACGACTTCAACCGTGGTTTTTATCACCGCGGCAAATTCCTCCGCGTTCAGCGAATACATTTCGCCGGTGCCCCCGGCGGCGACGATGGCACAGAAGGGGTGATTGAGCAGGGACTCGAGGTTGTTTCTCAAGCCGTCGAGGTCGAGGGACAGGTCGCTCTTGAACGGGGTGACCGGAAAGGCGACAACTCCTTCCAGTTTTGCGCGTAGTTCTTGGCGGTCCATGGGTTGCCTTCCTTTCAACATGTTTTCAACTTAACCCCGGACGAATCGACCGGGCAATAGTGCTGCAGTGAAGACATACCTTCATGCCGGGAAATCACCACCGCGGCAGCACGCGCTTCCAGTTGGGATCGACCTGTTTCTGCATCTCGGCCTCGTCATCCCGATTCCGATACGGAATGCGCTCATACAGGGCCTTCCCCCGTGCCATTTGGTCGACATCCAGCTCCACCCCGAGACCCGGCGCATCTGGAATCCGCACGCAGCCTCCGCTAATCGGTACAGGTCCGCCCAGGGTTATTTCATCCAGGGCGGACTGCCACGGATAATGCGTGTCGCAGGCATAGGTCAAATGCGGGGTTGCCGCGGCGACATGGGCCATGCCGAGCAGCGATGCGCCCAGGTGGCTGTTCGAGTGCATGGATAAACCGAGGCCGAAGGTCTGGCAGATCTTGCCCAGGTGCTGCACCTGACGCGCCCCCCCCCAGTAATGGTGATCGCAGAGCACGATTTGCACGGCATCGAGCTTGAGCGAGCGGGGCAGGTCCGCAAACGAGGTCACGGCGACGTTGCTCGCCAGCGGGGTATCAATACCCTCGGCCAGCAGGCGCTTCCGCACCTCGGCCATCCCCTCCAGGCCTGCAGTTGGATCCTCGAGATATCCGCCACCGGAAAGCTCTTCTGCGAGTGCGATCCCCACCTTGACCGAGGTTTCCACCGACCAGGCACCGTTTGGATCAATGCGTAACGGGACCCCCGGCCCGAGCGTCTTGCGCAATTGTTTTATGGTTTCGATCTCGATTTCCGGATCGAGTACGCCCGCCTTGAACTTTACCGAGCCAAAGCCGTAACGCGCAATCATCTGCTCCACCTGGGTCACCAATTGCTCGGGCGAAAGCGCCTCGCCGTATTCGTCTTCGCGCGCATCCTCGCCTTCGCCCCCCCCGCCGGCATGCTTGTAAAAAGGATACGCTGAAAAAGGGACGGCATCCCGTACCCGTCCACCAATCAGGTCGCAGACCGCCTGGCCGGTCGATTTCCCAATCAGGTCAAGGCACGCGATCTCGATGGCCGCAAAGGTCCGCGTATCCGCGTCCAGCGGATTCTCCCCGGGAACCAGGTGGGTCTGCGATCGAGCCATGCCTGCACCTTCGCCTTCGATCAGGTCGACCAGGCTGCCGGTGAGTCGGTAGGCATTCGCGCCGATGACCTGGCCGCGCAGGGCCTCTACCGCAGCCGCGGGTTTTTCGCCCCCGTAGGTTTCTGAAATCCCGACCACGCCTTCGTCGCTGACCAGTTCGATGACCGTGCGCAAGGCGTAAGGCTGGTGCAGTCCATAGGAACTCCGCAATGGCGGATCCGCCATTGCGATGGAATGGATCTTCATATCAGCTATTTGCATATCAGCGCATTAAGCAGGATGTTCACGGCCGTTTCAATCCTTCGGCCAATACATTCCTTCGTGCGGGACCCGAGATGCGGCATGGCGATGACCAGGATTTGTCGCGATAGGGCTTAGCGATGTTGCAGTGCCACTTCGCAGAGGCGTTCGAAGCGCTCGCCATCGAGGGGAAGGTCCAGGTGAAAGACCTCGGCGATCACCCGGGCCCAGCCATGGATAAAGTAGAGCCAGCCGTCGCGGATGACCAGGCTGCGGGCCTCCTGTTGGGCTGTTGCCTGGTGCAGAAACGGGCGCTCGCCGCGGTAATTGAGTTCCCAGGCGTAAGCGAAGTCCGGCCACCTGGCCCGGTTCGAAATCGGCGATCCCGGCTGATCCTTGCCCATGCCGGTGGCGTTCACGACCAGGGAGTGCGCGGGCAGGGCGGCCAGCCGTTCGTCGGCCGGATACCCGGGCTTTACCAGGTGATAGCTCACCGGAATCTGCACGGGGAAGGCCTGGTGAATGCGCTGCATGTGGTCCAGCCGCCCGGCATCGATATCGGTAACGTGAATATGTT
Organism: Kiritimatiellia bacterium; assembly: GCA_029936175.1. Taxonomy (GTDB): domain Bacteria; phylum Verrucomicrobiota; class Kiritimatiellia; order SS1-B-03-39; family UBA6053; genus JAPYUI01. The sequence goes on along the minus strand of JAPYUI010000016.1, from coordinate 5,032 downwards.
TCGGATGGTTGCATCCGCGCGCTTCGTGCATCAAGTGCCAGGTCAGGGCGATCGCGGCCCCGCCCGCGCCAAGGAGCAGCACCTCTGCACCGCTGCGCTCCCAATGATCGGCCGGAAGGAAGCTGTCCAGGGCGATGCCGGACGTGATGGGGTCAATCGCGGTGCCGGTCAACCGGGGGCCATTCTTGGCGATACAACTCACTTCCGACATGAGGGTTGCGAAGACGTCGAGCTCGTCGAAGAGGTCGCGGGAGGCTTCCACCAGGTTCAATTTATGGCTGGTTACGAGGGCCCCTCTAGAAAGCGGATCATGTTTGATGAAGTGGACTGTTTCGCGATAGCGTTTTGGGTCATCGTTAAGCTTGAAATCCAGGCCGACGAGCCGGGCTTCTCCGAGTTCGAGTTCCTTGGCCCAGCCGGGAAAGATCTTCATCATGGATGATCCGGCGGTACTGACGCCGAGGAAATACAGGGTAGGGATTTGCGCGGGTTCCATGGTGCAGGATGCGTCTTTGCCCGGGCGCTTTTCAAGAAGTCCCGGGCTTTTTCTGGCGAGGAATCAGTCCTTGTCCCGGATCGCCTCCCATTCCTCTTTCACGCTTTTTCCTGCGGAGGTGGTGTAAAATATAAAGATCACTCCACCGAAGAGGCTGCAGGCTACGCCGCCGAAATAGACCAGCAGGGAGAGCAGGACTGCATGTGTGCTGGCAACCCCGACCGCCGCGAACATCTGTTCAAACAAGCCTTCCCGGATGCCGAGGGCCCCGGGCGTGACCGGAATCGATGCGAGTATGGTGATAATCGGAAAGAAGGTGAAATAGTCGATCATCGGTACCTCGAGTCCCAGGCTCCTGCCGAAGGCTACGCAGGCCAGGGTGAGGAAGATCATGTTGAGCAGGGAGTAGATGCCCGCTTCAAAGATCATGCCGGGGCGGTTGCGGAAATTGTAGAGGGTGTCATAGGCACGCCGGATCACCGGGCCGATGCGCAGGCCCTGTTCCATGCGACGGAACAGGCGCGATCGCTCGAACAGGTTGATTCGGAAAAACACCAGCAATCCACCCAGGGCCCCGATGAAGAAACAAAGCATCAACAGGCCCGGGATTTTGGTTTCCGCGTGGCTGAGGAAAAAGGGCAGGCGCAAACCGATGATCACCGAACAGAAAACCATCAGCACCAGCAGGCCGATCAGGCGGTCAGCAAGTGCCGTAGTCGCGGCTTCGGCCCGGGTGCCCTTTTCCGATTCGCGGGTCACATAGAATGCACGGATAACATCCCCGCCACAGGCCCCGGGCATGAAGGCGTTAAAAAACTGGCCGATAAAGAGGATCTGGAAAACCTTGCCGAAGCCCATCTGGAATCCGTGCCCGATCAGCATCCGGTGCCAGCGGAATACCCCGGCGAGGAGCCCGAGGAAGGTGAAAATGAGTCCGGTGAGCAGCATGGGCCAATTGCGCCCACTCGCCGAGAGGGCATCACGGAGCGCGCCGAGGTTCATCCGACTGGAGATCCACCAGAGGATACAGGCACACAATAGGATACGAAGCAGCTGAGTGACCAGCCTGCGTTTCATGCGTGTTCGCCCCCACGGCGCTCCGCGATATCGCGATAGATATCCTTAAGGGATTGTTCCAGCGGAACCGTTGGCTGCCAACCGGTGGCCGCTTCAATCTTCTGCATGTTGAGCAGGGCCGGGCGATCGGTTGGGCGAAACAGGGCTTTGTCGATCCGGATGCTGGGACTGACGCCAGCAATGACGCAGAGGCTCTCGAGGATGACCTGGATTTTCACGTTGCGGCCGGAAGCGATATTATAGGCTTCGCCCGTCTCGCCGGATTCCATGAGGAGGCGGTAGGCGCGGGCGATGTCGTGGGCATCCGTGAAGTCGCGTTCGCTATCCAGGTTGCCGACACACATGTCGCCACGGGTACGGCCCTGCGCAAAATCGGCGAGCTGGCTTGCAAACGAAGAGACGACAAACTGATCGGACTGGCCGACCCCGATATGATTCTGTGGACGCGCCGTGCATACCTGCATGCCATAGTGCGTGGCGTAGGCCCGGGCCCCCTGGTCCGCCGCCGCCTTGGTCACCCCGTACAGGTTCGAGGGCTCCAGTGCGCAGTCCTCATCGATCATTCCTTCACGGGTTCCCCGACCGTAGACCTCCGAGGAGCTGACCACCACGATGCGTGCATCCGGCTTGTGCTTGCGGAAGGCTTCCATGAGGTGGATGACCCCGCCGACATTGACCTTCACCGCAAGTTCGGGCGCCTCCCAGGCACGGGGGACGAAGGCCATGCCGGCCAGGTGAATGCAGCCTTCGGGTTTCAGCTCGGCGATCGTCGTTTCCAGCTGGAGCGCATCGGTGATGTCCACCATGCGGATGGGGACATCCGGATGCCATTGCTCGACGTGGGCATCCAGGCCACTGACCCGGTGCCCATGTGCCAACAATTCACGGACGACATATCTTCCGGCAAATCCGCTCGCCCCCGTTACCAGCACGTGCATGTATCAGCCGACTCGTTTCTGCCAGCGTTCAATGTCAGCCTCGACCATGCTCTGGACCAGCTGGTCGAAGGAGGTCTCCAGTTCCCAGCCGAGTTCTGCCTTGGCCCGGGAGGGGTCGCCGAGCAGCTGGTCCACTTCGGCGGGTCGAACAAAGCGCTCATCCATGACCACGTAGTCTTCCCACTTGAGGTCTGCGGCCCCGAAGGCCTTCTCGACGAAGGTTTTCACCGAGTGTGTCTCACCCGTGGCGATCACGTAGTCCTCGGGCTTGTCCTGCTGGAGCATCAGCCACATGGCCTTCACGTAATCACCGGCAAAGCCCCAGTCGCGTTCCGCGTCCAGGTTGCCGAGTCGGAGTTCCTTGGCGACGCCCATCTTGATCTGGGCCACGCCATCGGTGATTTTACGGGTCACGAATTCCAGCCCGCGACGGGGCGACTCGTGGTTAAAGAGGATCCCGGACACGGCATACAGGTCGTAACTCTCGCGCAGGTTGACCGTGATGTAATGGCCGTAGACCTTGGCCACTCCGTAGGGACTGCGTGGGTAGAAGGGTGTTGATTCACTCTGCGGCACTTCCATCACTTTCCCGAACATTTCGCTGCTGGATGCCTGGTAGAAGCGTGCATCGGGTTTTTTCATGCGCATGGCATCGAGCAACCGGGCCACGCCCAGGCCCGTGAATTCCCCGGTCAAGACCGGCTGATTCCAGGAGGTCGGAACGAACGATTGCGCTGCCAGGTTATAGATTTCATCCGGCTGGGTCTGTTCGATCGCCTGGATCAGGGAGATCTGGTCCAGCAGGTCGCCCTGAACCAGGTTGACCTGGTCGCGGATGTGCTCGATGCGGTCAAGCGTCTCGGTGCTGGCACGGCGTACCATCCCGTGAACGTCGTAGCCCTTTTCGAGCAACAATTCTGCGAGGTACGACCCGTCTTGCCCGGTGATGCCGGTAATCAGTGCTTGTTTATGGCTCATGCTTGTTCCGTGGATGTTTTGTTTTCGGATTCAGGTCCGGTGCTTGCTTCAGCACGCTCGTCCGGTGGTGCCGGGGGAAGGTTATCGGTTTCCACAGGGTCGTCAAACCAAGTGGCTTTCAGAAGGGTGTGTGCCTCCGCAATTTCCTGGGCCGGCGTCTTGGTTGTCGGCTCAATCACCCGAATCAGGTCGGGTCGTGCGCCCAGTGTTGCAAAGCGGTTGAAGTCAATTTCACCCCGTGGCGGCATGGTGTGGTCGGCAATCTTGTGGCTTACATCGTGCACGTGCATGCCGACAATACGCGGGTGCAGCTTGGCCATCCAGCGCTCGTGGTTGATGTATCCGAGGTTCTCCCTGATCTGCGCGTGGCCCATATCCCACCAGGCCCGGACATAGGGGGAGTCGAAGTGGTTACAGAGGGCCTCGATTTCCGTTTCGCTCGGAACGGCTTCCCAGGTCGGTAAATTTTCCAGGCCGATGGCGACCTGGTACTCCTCGAGCGTTGGCAGCATGGCCTCCATGCATTCATACATCCAGGCGACGAATCGGGGAGCCTTCTTGTCGCGCTCCACGGCCAGTTTCATCTTTAGCTTGTCATAGGCCGGCGTGTACAGTTTCCCGGTCACGATCAGGTCGAGCAGTTGGCTGGTACTCCTGCGGGTTTCGACATATCCCGCGTGCACGACGATGGCCTTTGCGCCCAACCTGGCTGCAAATTCCACCGTCTGCTTGGTGTAGTGGATCGCGTTCTGTCGAATATGGCGGTCGCTATTGGCAAAGGTGTAGAGCTCGGGATGACCGTGTGGAGCGCCCATGGGGAGCGGGCAGAAGTTGTGCAGGCTGGTGACGGTGACCGCTCCTTGCTCAACCATGTTTTCAATCCCGGGCACCAGGTCCATCCGGGTGTCGTAGCCCAGCTCGATGTGGGTAAATCCCAGTTCAAGGATTTCCTCGACCATGGCTTCGCCGGTGGTATGGCGACCGGCGTTCCAACGGGTTGTAAGGGCAAATTCCATTCAAGGGACCAGGTGCGGTTTAATCGCGTATTCCACCGAATGTCTTAGGCAAGATTGACCGCGTTTCACACAAAAAATGCCCAAGCTTTTACAAGCAGGGCATTCTCGACATTCCGCTTGGGGTGAGTGGATCTTCGAATCAGCAAACCGATCAGGCAAAGCGAATAACGCGGTTCACGCGTGAACGGGCGCGCGCCTGCTTGCGACGCTTCTTTTCGCTGGGTTTTTCGTAATGGCGGTGAGCGCGGACTTCGCGCATCGTGCCTTCCTTATCCAGCTTCTTTTTCAGACGGCGTAGGGCCCGGTCAACGGACTCGCCTTTCTTTAATCGTACTTCGGTCACGGTTTTGATTCACTCCCTTCGGGCGCTTACGGATTTGCTGTAAGCCTTTGATTTTTAAGGACGTTGTAAACAACGAGCCGCGGACACTAGGTGAGGCATCCGGGCATGTCAAACGGTTCCTTGGCATAAAATACGGGGCAAAAGCGTATTTTTGGCTGAATCTTGGCAGGATGGGGGCGATTAA
>JAPYUI010000181.1 GCA_029936175.1 Kiritimatiellia bacterium | reverse complement strand
GAAGGTGGGTGGGGGGTCGCTGCCTCGCGGGCCGCGGTGATCTACAACGGGACGTGCGTCCAGGGAGGTCTGATTTTACCTATCGCGCCTGGTGAATCAGATCCTACTATTACCACTCCCACAATTTGTGTGGCGTTTGTGTGGCCTATCTGCACAGTACAGTTGGCACATAAAGGAAACGAAGAGAGCGTTTGGGAATAGCTATCCTCACTAAAACATTAGTAATAACCCAAAAACAGGGGTACCCAGGGCGGGACTCGAACCCGCATGAGATCGCTCTCGAGGGATTTTAAGTCCCTTGTGTCTGCCAATTCCACCACCTGGGCTCCGGCTGCCCGACCAGTTAGCAATAAACAGGGATCGCTGGCAAGTTTCCGCGGTGGGAATCCTCGGCTCCTCCCCTTTCCCCGGCGGGCGGGCCGGGACCCGGGGCCTCAATGGGCGCCGGGGATCTCGTGCGGGGCGGAATCGACCCGCTTTACGTGCCCGTCGGTATAGACGATGTGGTAGTTGCGGAAATGGGGGCCGGCCAACTTGGTGCTGAGCATCTGGATCTCCCCGAGCATCCACTCGGCCTGGCTGCCGGAGACCAGGGCCTGGTGGTTGAGGTTCACGTTCCAGATGTAGCTCAAGCCCTTCTCCTTGATCAAGGGGTGGGCCTTGGGACAGACGCAGTCGGCTTCACTCAGGCCGTACTTTTCCACCAGGGCGACGACCAGGCTCTTGGGACTCTCCCGCGGACGATCCGGGTAGTACAGCAGGTCGGGCAACCAGCCGTTCTCCACCTCGTAGAGACCCAGGGCGCCATAAATATGCTTCATCTGCGCGCGGCACTGGTTCGCCTGGGCCAGGTTGTGGTGCGCATAGCGGAGCAGGAGGACGATGCTGGTGATCATGAAGAGGATCAGCAGCCAGGGCCAGAGGGCGAAACCCGCGCGACGTCTCGGATGGAAGGGGGCCGGCCTCATAATTCCAGCAGGGTGTAGAGGTGCTTGGACAGGGGGGCGGGCCAATCGCTCTTGGGCTGGGAGTTCAGGCGGCAGTCCTTGATGTATTTCCGCGCACCGGCGGGATCACCGTCCACCCAGGAACGTACCGCCAGCGCCAGGTAGGCGTCGTTGCGGAAATGGACCGCGAAGCCGCTCAACTGCCGCTCCATCTCGCTGATCGGCAGGTCCTCGCCCAGCAGGCAGCGCACGAAATCCTTGTACGGCAGGATCAGGTTCTCGCCATGGCGGGCATACACCGCGTGCGCCCGCTGGTGCTGTTTTTCAGACACCAGGGTGATGATGTACTCAAAAACGGCCATGCTGGCGATAGCCGGCGAGGCATCCGGGTTCGCGAGGATGCTGGTGAAGCTCTCGGTGGCGCTCTCGTTGTCACCCAGCATGAGCTCGCAGCGGGCCTGGGAGAGGCGCGCCATCGCGGCGGTTCGCGCATCGCGGTACACCGTGCTGAGGCTTGCGGCATTTTCAAACTTTTCCCGGGCGTCGTGCCAGTTCTCGGCGATCATCAGCTTGCTCGCATCGCGAATCTCCACCCGGGAGCGCGACATGTCCTCGCGCTTGCGCACCCCCTTGTTCATGGAGCCGATCTGCAGCTCCTTGCTGATGATCATCGCCCGGCTGAGCACCTGCTCGTTCCGGATCTCGGCCATGTCGCGCTCGTACAGGTAGCCGATGCAACCGAGGAGACCGCCGATCACGGCAAGCGCGATCATGAGGCTGCGATGCCGGCGAAGCGCATACTTGATGTAGTAGATCGGCTTGAGCTTGCGCGCGCGAACGGGCCGGCCCTCGAGGATGCACTCGAGATCCTGGCTGAAAGTCTTGATGGAGGGATAGCGGTCGCGCGGATCCTTGTTCAGGGCCTTCAGCAACACGTACTCCAGGTCCTTGGATATCTTCTTGTTGAATTTACGGGGACGCAACGGGGCCTGGCTCTTTACCGCGTCGAGGACGGAGGCGGTATGCATCCCCTGGTCCAGGTTGTACGGGAGATGCCCGGTCAGGGCCTCGTAGGTCACCACGGCCAGGGAATAGATGTCGGTGGACGGCCCCACCCGCTCCGCCCGTGCCTGCTCCGGGGACATGTACATCGGCGTCCCGGTGAGGGCCCCGCTGACCGTGCAGCTCGGCCAGTCCACCAGCTCCGCCACGCCGAAGTCAGCCAGCAGGGGTTCGCCGAACTCGTCGATCATGATGTTGGAGGGCTTTACGTCGCGATGGACAATGTTGTGGTCGTGTGCGTAATCGAGTGCCTGGGCAATCTTGACCACGGTGTGGATCAGCTTGCGGGGACGCGGCTTCTCCCGCACCAGCATGTCCTCGAAGGTCTGGCTCTTGGATATCCGCTCCATGGCGATGAAGTGGTAGTCCCCCTCCTTCCCGGTATTGTATACGGTGAGGATGAAGGGATGCCGCCGCAGCTTCTTGGTCGCCTCGGCCTCGCGCCGGAAACGCTCCAGCATGGTCTCCGATACGCCGGGACCTTCCTGGAAGAGCTTGAGGGCAATCTCGTGGCCGGTCTGGTCCTCGGCCAGGTACACCTCGGCCATGGACCCGTGGCCGAGAATACCCCTGATGGTGTATTCCCCGATGCGGAACCCGACGCCGGGTCCCCGCGAAAATTCCGATATGCCGGTGCTGGACATGCTTCATGCAGGCTGCGCCACCCGCGACCGGGTGAACCGGTCCCGGGGCACAACCGTATTTACACGGCACAACGGCGATACTCGGCCGCCGCGGCCGCCTTACTTCGTCGTGATCTTCGCCGTCTCGATGCTCAGCGGCTCCGAGGGGGCGCCGCTGCGGCTCCCCGCCGCTTCAAGCGCCTTGACCGTTTCCATCCCTTCGACGACCTCGCCGAAAACCGTATGCCGGCCGTCGAGGTGCGGGGTGGCTAAAAAGGTGAGGAAAAACTGGCTGCCATCGGTGCCCGGTCCGGCATTGGCCATGGAAAGGATGCCCGGCTTGTCGTGCAGCGTGCCGCGGTCGAACTCGCCGGCAAACTTGTAGCCCGGGCCTCCGCGACCATTCCCCATCGGGTCGCCGCCCTGGGCCATGAAGCCCTTGATGACCCGGTGGAAGGTCAGGCCGTCGAAGAAGCCCAGCTCGGTGAGATACAAGAAATTCGCCACGTGGTTGGGGGCGACCTTGGGCAGGAACTTGATCTTGATCTTCCCCTTGGTGGTCTTGAGCTCCCAGAAATAGGATGCATCATCTGCAAACTTCACCGGGGGGAACTTGTCCAGTTTTACCCGCCAGTGCTTGTTTGACTTGTCAATGGCCTTTTCGGCGATGAACGTCTTGATCGTATCCATGGGTTCTGCGTATCCGGGTTGGGCCGGCAGCAGGCCGGCAATTAAAACAAGGGCGAAAAGGCTATAGATTGATTCAATACGGGCACTCATTTGAAACTCCTCTGTTAATGTTTGGCTTGCAAAGACTTAAACAAGTCCATGAAGATAACCGGCCCCCTTCCGCAGCACAAGCCCATGATGCGGGAAAAATCCCATCTTTCCCCTTGCAAACATCGGGCCCGCGGGGCTAGGTTCCCCCGCTGAATTTAACGATACCCTCAGCAAAAGAGACGATTATGAAAGCTGAAATCCATCCAAGTTACGAGGATACCACGATCACCTGTGCCTGCGGGCACGCCTACACGATCCGCTCGACCGGCAAGGATATGCGCATCAACACCTGCGCGGCCTGCCATCCCTTTTTCACCGGCCAGGCCAAGTACGTGGATACCGAGGGCCGGGTCGAGCGCTTCATGAAGCGTTACCAGACAGACAAGTAGCTTCACAGCCACCTTCTTGCGGGCCGGAATTCCATGGCGGAATCCCGGCCCGTTTTTTTACCCCTGCGGAGGCGGTTTAGCGGGAAAGAAAAGGCCGACATGAGCCACTGCGATACCAGGCACACGGAACCCATCCAGGTGAACCGGCATGATTGATGAATCGAACATTGAAAAGGTGAATAAACGGGTGGCTGACCTGGAAACCCGGCTCTCCGATCCCGCGCTCAGCAAGGACCGAAAAAAGTTCACCGCCCTGCTCCAGGAGCATTCGCACCAGAAAAAGCTCCAGGCACGGACAAAGGAATTCTTCATCCTGCTCAAGGCGAAAACCGAGAGCGAGGAGATCATCGCCGATCCTGAATCCGAGGCGGACTACCGGGAAATGGCCGAGGCGGAACTGGAGGAAATCAAGGAAAAACTTCCCCAGGCGGAGGAGGATATGCAGTTCGCACTGCTCCCGCCGGACCCGGTAGACGCCAGCAACGCGATCGTGGAGATCCGTGCCGGTACCGGGGGCGACGAGGCCGGCCTCTTCGCCGGGGACCTCTACCGCATGTATACCCGCTTTGCCGAGCTGCGCGGCTGGAAAATCAACGTGATGGACATTAATGCCTCGGAGCTTGGTGGCTACAAGGAGGTTATCTTCAGCATCGAGGGTGAAGAGATCTACAAGCAGATGAAGTACGAAAGCGGGGTCCACCGCGTACAACGCGTACCCGCGACGGAGGCCAGCGGGCGCATCCACACCTCGGCCGCCACCGTCGCCGTCCTGCCGGAAACCGCCGAGGCAGAGGACCTGGTGCTCAAGCCGGACGAGATCCGCATCGATTTTTACCGCGCCCAGGGGCCGGGTGGACAAAGCGTGAACACAACCGACTCGGCAGTGCGGATCACCCACCTGCCCACGGGTGAAATCGCCCAGTGCCAGGATGAAAAGTCCCAGCACAAGAACCGGTCACAGGCCATGCGCATCCTGAAGGTCCGAGTGCAGGACCGCTTCCGCCGCGAGGAGGAGGCCAAGCTCGCGTCGGAGCGACGCTCACAGATCGGCTCCGGCGACCGCAGCGAGCGCGTACGCACCTACAACTACCCCCAGAACCGGCTCACCGACCACCGCATCAACCTTACGCTCTACAGCCTGGACCACATCGTGGGGGGCGATATCCAGGAATTGATCACCGCCTTGTATGACAACGACATGGGTCTCAAGGTCAAAGCCGCGCTGGAGACATGATGGTGCACACCTGGCTGGAAGAAGCCACGGCACAGCTGGAGCAGGCGGGCGTTCGGGAAGCCCGCCTGAAAGCCGAATGGCTGCTTGCTGACCAGCTCGGAACGGGTCGACTGGACCTGCACGAACGGCGCGAGGAACCCCTTGACCCGGAACCCCTGGCCTCCCGGCTCTCGCGCCTGTGCGCACACGAGCCGCTGCAATACGTCTCGGGCTGGACGTCGTTCATGGGCCTGCGCTTCACCACCGATCGACGCGCCCTGATCCCGCGCCCGGAGACCGAGCTACTCGTCGAGTGGGTCATGGACCTGGCGCCCCAGGCCGGGCGGGTCCTCGATGTCGGGACGGGCAGTGGGTGTATTGCGATCGCCCTCGCCAGGCTTCGGCCGGACCTGGAGCTCACCGCCCTGGATCGATCGCAGCCGGCGCTGGATCTTGCCCGGGAAAACGCACGCGCCCTGCAGGTCCCGGTACGCTTCCTGGAATCGGATCTCCTGGCCGAAGTAGCCGGTGAATCCTTCGACCTCATCGTATCCAACCCGCCCTATGTCGCGGGAACCGACATGCGGAAGCTCGAGCGCCAGATCCTTGAATACGAACCCGCAGCCGCCCTGCTCGGCGGCGGTGCAGGCACTGAAATCATGGCAAAACTCGCGCCCCAGGCCCACGCGGTCCTCCGCTCATCCGGCCGATTGGTTCTTGAAATCGGCGAAAACCAAACCAAGGATGTGGAGACGATCCTGGCAGCCGCAGGCTTCAGGGAAATCATCATCCGGCCCGACCTGGCCGGGAAGGCACGCATGGCCCACGGATTAAAATAAATGGCAACCAGAAAAAGCAAGGGAAAGATAGAGAACAAGGGGATGATCGTTATCACCGTGGTCACCCTGCTCATTCTCGCGGGCTACATGCAGATTGAATGGATGCAGGGCGAGAACAAGGAAACGATCAAGCGAATGCCCAGCCAGAAAGTCCCCTGCCCGCATTGCGAGGGAAAAGGCCGGCTTCCGAACCCGGAAGACGTGCCCAGCAAGATGGACTGCCCCTACTGCTTTGGCGTCGGCTTTCGCTACGTCCGTCAACTGGGTAAAAACCTTACGATCTGCCCGACCTGTATCGGCATGGGACGCGAGTTATACCGCAGCGGTGGGCACGTCCAATCGTGCAATTCCTGCAACGGCTACGGCGTGGTGAAGAAGGAATACCCCGGCCTTAAGTTTGCCGACGAGATCGAGGAGTACCCGGTTGAGCAGAAACCGGTACCCCCACCGACGACCACGAACAAGGTTGAGCAGCTCGAAGAAAGCGAACTGCGGCCCTTCTGAAACCATGAACCAGCCTCTACCATAAGCCCCATCATGTTCGACCATCTAAGCAACTCCCTGCAAAAGACCTTCAAGAACCTGCGCGGCTACGGAAAGCTGAGCGAGAAGAACGTCACCGACGCCCTGCGGGAGATTCGTCTCGCCCTCCTTGAGGCCGATGTCCACTTCCAGGTGGTCAAGGATTTCATCCGGCAGGTAAAGGAAAAAGCCCTCGGCCAGGAGGTGCTCGCCAGTGTTTCGCCCGGGCAACAGTTTACCAAGTGCGTCCAGGATGAGCTGACGGAGCTGCTCGGACGCGACCACAAGGCATTCGACCTCTCGGCAAATCCGACCATGATCATGATGCTGGGCCTGCACGGCGCGGGTAAAACGACGACCACCGGCAAGCTCGCGGCGAAGTTTTCCAGGGCCGGCCGCAAGGTGCTGCTGGTCGCCTGCGACATTCGACGGCCTGCGGCGGTCGAACAGCTCAATGTCCTGGCCGGGCAGGTGGGCGTCGATGTCGTGAATCCCAACCCCGGGGAATCCGTTCCCGAGCTCGGGATGCGCGCGCGGGACAGGGCGATGACCCAGGGCTACAACCTGGTCATCTTTGATACCGGCGGTCGCTTCCAGGTCGATGACGAGCTCGTCCGCGAGCTCGAGGAACTCAGGGACATGGTCAACCCGCAGAACACGGTCCTGGTGGTCGATGCCGCCATGGGCCAGGAATCCGTCAACGTCGCCCAGACCTTCCACGAACGCGTGAACCTGACCGGCCTGATTCTCACCAAGCTGGACGGCGATGCCCGAGGGGGGGCAGCCCTCTCGATCCAGTCCGTGGTCGGCGTACCGATTCACCTCGTCGGGGTGGGTGAAAAGACGGAAGACCTTGAAGACTTCCACCCCGATCGCCTCGCCTCCCGGATCCTGGGCATGGGCGACGTGGTGACCCTGGTCGAGAAAGCCCAGGACATGGTCGATGAAACATCCATGGCCAAGATGGAGAAGCAGCTCCTCAAGGGCGACCTGAACTTTGAGGACATGCTCTCCCAGATGCAGCAGATGAAAAAACTCGGCCCGATCGACAAGTTGATGGAAATGATGCCCGGGATGCCCCAGGTATCCGCAGAAGAACGCCAGCGCATGGCCGACCAGGGGAAGGTTCAAAGTAGGCGATTCGAGGCCATCATCCTCAGCATGACGCCCAAGGAACGCCGGAAACCCCATGTAATCAACGCTAAACGCAAGCAACGGATCGCACGAGGAGCGGGTACCCGGGTCAAGGACGTCAACGACCTGATCAAACAATTCAACCAGGCCAAAAAGATGACGAAAAAGCTAAAAAAGCAGCAAAAGAAGTTGCTTCGCTTCTCAAAATAAACATACTACCGAGCTTTTTCATAGGACAAGCACCGTGGGCCACGACCTAAGTCCCGCAGCAGCTACTTGTTATAGAGGAATTCAACCATGGCAGTTAAAATCAGATTGCGCCGAATGGGCGCTCGAAATCGTCCCTTTTTCCGGGTCGTGGTGGCAGATGCGCGCAGCCCGAATAACGGTCGCATCATCGAGTCCATCGGATACTACGACCCGATGCGGCCGATGGGCGACTGCGTGATGAAACTGGATCGCCTGGAATACTGGAAGGGCCATGGCGCGATCGCGACCGGCAACGTCAAGGCGCTGATCAAGCGGGCCATTCCTTACGAGAAAACGCTGCATCCAGCAGTGGCAATCCCCGAGGAAACG
>JAPYUI010000410.1 GCA_029936175.1 Kiritimatiellia bacterium | reverse complement strand
GTGCAGTACCACAGGATGTTGGGGCGATCGGGTGCGGCCATGTTTTTCAGGGTTTGGGTCTCATCTGCCTTTACACGCTCTTCGAGGGCTCCGGTTTCTACCAGACTTTCCGGTAGATGTCAGCGGCCGCCTTGCGAAGCTCACCGGTTACGTTTATGATCTACTTCCACTTCCAACGCGACCAGGCCGCCTCGACCCGCTTGCCGGAGGACACATACCAGGCATATCCGTTCCTGCGCTCAGCCTCGATTTCTGAAAGGGCATACTTAATCACCCCATCCCGGCCGCTGAAGATCGGTCGATTGGTGTCGATTTCGTAAAAGCGGGCCCAGAGGGGTGGCGCAGCCGGGTCGGGGACAATCGTGCGGTTGCCATCCTTCCGCTCGGCGCGAAGCCCCGTGATGGTTGATTCCCCATACCATGCGACGCCCGCGCGAACGGATCGGCGGATTTCGTCAGTTGGCTCGTCGAGGCTCATGAGCAGGCAAAGGATTCCAGCACTTTCGCCCCCACTGATGGACGGATGCTCGTACGAACGCGCACCGCATGGCTCCAGCGTCTTCCGGTCATGTTGTGCGCACCACGCGGTCAAGCGCCCATCGACCTCGATCTGGCAATCCAAGATGCACTGGACACCGCGATCGAAAGCCTCACGCGCCTGCTGCCGCGTTTCCCCGGGCACGAAGTTGTAGTCCTTCTCGCCATAGATCTCACGCAACAAGGTCATGAGCCCGACCATGGTGTCATCGTTAAAGGTGATATGTTGCGCGTAGCCGGATGCTCTCGGGCTTTGGGGCCAACCCCCGTTCGCGTACTGGGCCTTGAAAATACATGAGACCCCTTCCAGGAAGGCTTCCTCGTATCGCCCCTTCCCGGTAACCCGAAATGCGCGGGCAAGCAGCCGCAGCTCATGGACCGTGGCGGAATTATCAAAGGTCCCCCTCAGGGTATCCCGCTTACCGGCGTAGGCCTTCGCGGTGGTATCGAGGTTCTTTGGCCAGCAACCGTCCTTATCTTGATGCGACAGCAGGTTGGCGAACCGTTCGCGACCTGCCGGTGCATGAAACCATTCCGCTGGCTGCTTAAGGTGATCATGGGGCCTCGCTGCCACCGGGCACCCGCTGGTTAAATCAAAAGCACTTGCGACAAGTAGTAGCAGGCCAAAAGGTATGCACGGGTTATTCATCTGGGTCCTGGGACGATCTGTTTCTTCCTATTCCCTGGACGGGATGGGGACCAGGGCCGGGTCGCCGATTTGCAGGTAGAGGAACAGGTTCATCCTGCGGCTCGCGCTCGAACGGGCGGATGTTTCCGGGGTGTACCATTGGGGGCTGAAACCGCCCTGGGATTCAATCAGGGCATTGATAAGCCGCTGGTAGGATTCGCCCAGGGAACGGTTGGCCAGGTACGATTCCAGCACCGGGTACACGTGCGGAAAACCCATGTTCAAGCGCATGTGACAGAAAACGGATACCGCACCCCGATCAACCATGGCCAGGGAGAAGCGCTTGAGCTCCGGGTCCAGGCTGCCGGCTACCGGACCGGCCATGGCGCAATCCGTCGCCACCCCCACCCCGGAGTAACAACAGCCACTCAGGATGACCTGGTTGGACAAATCCATTTTGGCCAGGGCGTCCACCTCCATGCCGACCAC
>JAPYUI010000015.1:9814-43758 GCA_029936175.1 Kiritimatiellia bacterium | reverse complement strand
TTGACTGTCCACGCGGTGGTTCCGGGATGAAGCTGATCGCGCTCATGGACGATAAGGGGCGGGCCCTGCCTTGAAAAGGCCTTGTGGCCGACATGGCTGCGTGTTGCTACATCATGATCACTATATGGGTCCCGAAGCGGCCGTTCCAGCCTTGAAACGCCTCCTCCTTGAGCCTAGTATTTGTGCATCAAGCGTGGTTAACCGCAAATGGAGGGCCGGGTGAGTGATTCAGGTAAAAGCAAATTCCTATCCGTTAGTGGGGGCGTGAGATCCATTCAGGGCATACAGGCTGCGCTACAACTTGCCCTATGCCGGGTTTGGGTCTTCACTCCATTGGAATGGATGAATTCGGGTCCCGGATGGCTCGTCTCTTGCCGGCAACTTTGAACCAGACCGTTGATCTCATGCACCCAATCCAGCCCCCTCCCGTCGATTCGCGAAAGGATCCTGACCATATGCTTTTCCCGGCTTTGATCGCTATCCTATTCTTTGCGACTTCCTTTTCCTCTTTTTCAGAAGACTGGCCGACCCACCTTCATGATTACTCCCGCGGTGGACGAACCTCGGAATCCATCCCGTCGTCACTGGTGAATATATGGACCTTTGTTTCCCCAAGTGCGCCCGCTGCTGCTTGGCAAGCGCCGATCCCGGGTGTTGTTGAAGGCCATGAAGAAGTCCATCGCGTGGATTATGACAATGCCTTCCAGGTTACGGTGGGTGGGAACCATGTTTACTTCGGTTCGTCAGCGGATGACCAGGTCTACGGTCTCAATCTAAAAACAGGGAAGATCCGTTGGACCTTCTTCACCGGGGGTCCTGTTCGCCTGGCACCGACGATTGCAGATGGGCGTTTGTATTTCGGTTCGGATGATGGACGGCTCTATTGTCTGGATGCCCTTTCGGGCAAGGCGATCTGGAGCGCGTATCTCGGGCCGGATGGGCGGCGTCAGCTCGGCAATGGACGCATGATTTCACGCTGGCCATTGCGCACCGATGTGATTGTGGAAGATGGAATTGCCTACTGCGGTGCAGGCGTATTTCCCCATGAGGGCGTAATGATGGCTGCGTTCAATGCGGAAACAGGAGCCAAGATCTGGATGAATGATGGGCTCGGTGCAGAGAACTCGAATCGTAACCGCTTTTCCCCGCAGGGGTATTTGTTGGCCACGGACGAGTTGTTGTATTCGCCTTCCGGTCGTGATTTGCCGGCGGCGTTTTATCGCAAGGATGGGCGCATGAAGTTCCAGGCCAACAGTAGCTGGCGGGCGTCGGGAATTATTGGAGGCACCTATGGCGTCTTGGTGGATGGCCAGCTTCTTTGTGGGGCCAATCAGAATGTCGCCTTTGATGCTGAAACCGGCCGCACGGGCTTTGGTTGGTTTACCGGGCGTCGCACGGTGATTGATGGTGAGATTTCCTACATGGTCGGTGACGAAACCATTGAAGCGATTTATCGGAACAAGTATGCCGAAGCCACGCGCAAGCTTCTGGAGATGAAGCAGCGTCATGATGGGCGGGAAAAAGATGATCCACAGTATCTCTATGCGGTCAGGCGTGCAGAATTGCGGGAAGAGGAAAAGAAGAAGGTGCGAAATGAGGTCAGGATCGAGGCCTTGAAGAAGGAGGTTCCCGAGTTGAAGGCCTTGCTCGCCAGGTTGACCAGGGAGGAAGCCACCTTCGAAAAGGAATCCAAAGGCAAGGCCACTATCTGGACGACCTCGATCGAAGCGAATGCCTCATTGGTTGGAACACCTGACATGTTGTTCGCAGGTGGTGGTGGGTTTGTCGTGGGACTGGATGCGAAGACAGGAAAGGAAGTTTGGCGCGGTAAGGTGGATGGGAAGGCAGCGGGTTTGGCCGTCGCCAATGGCTCGTTGTTGGTGAGCTCTGATACCGGCCGGATTTATTGTTTTCAGGCGGGTGATGTAATAGCTCCCACTGTTGTGCGTGCAGATGATCCAGGAGCCCTTCACTTCCCGAGCGGGGACATGTCCGAACTGATTCGGAACGAAGTGGCTGCCATGCTGGAACAGGCAAACCCCGGCCGTGGATTCTGCCTGGTATTGGGGCTGAGAACGGGTGAAATGGCCTATGAATTGGCGAAGCAAAGTGAATTAAAGATTATCGCCATCGAATCGGATGCATCCATTGTCGCAAAGGTTCGGAAAATATTGGCGAAGACAGGGCTTTATGGTTCGCGCATCAGTGTGGCTCATGGTGATCCCAACCAGCTTCCTTTCTCAAACTATTTTGCCAACTTGGTGGTGTCCGAATCAGCGTTCTTCGATGGACGGATTCCAGGGAACCCGAAAGACGTGGCGCGGACGGTGCGGCCTTTGGGAGGCACGGTGATGCTCGGGCTATTTGATAAAAAATCGAAGGGGGAAAAGAAGTTTGAACCCAAAGTGGCTACGTTCCTGAACTCGTTGGAGCTCGGTCCTGTTGAAGGAGGGAGAGTGACGCGCGGAGGGCTTGCAGGAGCCGGAGCATGGACGCATCAATACGCCAATTCGGGGAACACCTCCTCAAGCCGGGAATCGCGATTGAAAGCACCACTCGGGGTCTTGTGGTTTGGGGATCCGGGGCCCACCGACATGATCAATCGTCATACCCAGGGCTCACCTCCTGTCGCGTTGGATGGACGCATGTTCATTGTTGGGCGGAGTGTCGTTCTTGCCTATGACGCTTACAATGGAACCAAGCTTTGGGAGCAGTCCTATACCGGCGGACCGCGCTTGAGAACGCGGACCTTTCCGGGGGCGATTGTGGCTTCGGAGAAAGGCGTGTTTCTGGCCACCCAGACGGAATGTCAGCAATTCGATCCAGCGACGGGTAGGCTCCTGCATGTTTACCCGCTTCCGGAAGCGCTTAAGAACCGTAAGAGCAAGTGGGGATATTTGGGGCTGAACGGGAAGGTGTTGGTCGGGAGTATTTCAGACCTTTTGAGCGCCAATTATTCAAAGGCTCTTTTTGCTTACGACGTGGTCAGCAAGAAACTGTTGTGGACCTATTCGGGCAATAACATTGCGCAGCTCTGCATTGCCCTGGGTGATGACAAGGCGTTTTTGATCAACTCCAAGATGACCGCTTGGCAAAGGGAGGCGGAACTCCAGAAGGACAAGACTGAGCTGGCGCGGCTCAAGGGTGAGGAAAAGCGGATTGCGGAGGCTCGGATCAAGGCGGCAGATCTCCAACTGGCGGTGGCTCTGGACTTGCAGACAGGGAAGGAACTTTGGACCGATGCGCTCGACCTTACCGAGTGTACGGGGATTCATCGCAGTCATGGTGAATTGATGATGATGTATAAGAATGGGAAACTGGTTTTAGCCGGTGCCAGTGGCAATGGCCATTATTGGGATCAATTTATCTCCGGGGAATTCAAGCAGCGCAAGGTGTCGGTGGTGGACGCGGGGACGGGTCAGGAACTCTGGTCCAGGGAGGCAGACTATCGCATCCGTCCGATCATGGCGGGTGATACCATCATCGCTGAACCATGGGCGTATGACCTTTACACCGGGAAGCCCAAGATGAGGAAACACCCCACCACAGGCGAAGAGACTCCATGGCGGTTCATTCGTTCCGGACATCATTGCGGGCATGTGGCAGCCACGGAAAATATCATGTTTTTCCGCAGTGCTTCCACGGCCTATTACGATTTAAACAAGGACAATGGTGTGACGCACTTTGCCGGGATGCGCACGGGCTGCACCATCAATATGATTCCCGCCAATGGTCTGGTGCATATTCCGGAGGCAAGCGCTGGCTGCCAGTGTCTTTTTGCCATTCAATCCACCGTCACTCTTGAGCCGGTGAACGAGGATCAGGACCGGGGTTGGGGTGTCTTCAATGCTCCAGGGGAGACCCTGCCGATCAAGCACCTGAGCGTTAATCTCGGCGCACCGGGAGATCGTCGTGATGTGGATGGAAAACTCTGGCTGGCTTATCCCCGGCCGAAAGGAAGTTCCAAGACGCGGGAGCTGGAATTGAAGCTCGGATTTGATGTGGAAGGAACCCAATTGAAGATTGAGCGTCGACTTTCCGCAGTGGGCAAGGTCCGCGGATCGAAACGCCCCTGGCTGCATACCAGTGGTTATCGTGGCAATGTTCGCTTTGGTATTCCTGTCATCGGTAAGAAGGACATGCCGGGTATTTACACGGTGCGGCTCTACTTCGCTGAGACAGAGAAGCTCGCCAAGCTCAACCGGCCCTTCAATATCTTCGTGCAGGAGGAAATGGTTGCTTCTGATTTTAGGATCGACCAAGAGGCGGGTGGCGCCTTTCTGGAGGTCGTGAAGGAAATCAAGGGCATTGAGGTTTTTGATTACCTGGAAATGGAGTTGGCCCTGTCAGACCGGTCTGGAGCGGTTCCTTCAATCAACGCGATCGAAATCATTCGGACGGCGGATCTGGATAAGCCAAAGCCACCCAGTCTCTACACCATGCCTGAATGGCCGGCGGGCAAGCCGACGGTCTCATTGAATCCGGTTGCTGATAGTCGGGTGTCGCAGAAGTACCCTGATCGGAACGAGGGTAATAACAAGTCGATTGCCGTGGATGGCGGTGGATCCAACATGGGAGATGTGGACTACGGGATGGTTTTCATCAAGTTCAGTCTCGCTGATTTGCCCGGTAAACCAATCGCGGTCAAATTGAGGCTGAAATGTGGAGGACCGGGCAGTAAGGATGCCGGGGCGGTCTATACCGTCGAAGGCGAATGGGATGAAAAGAAGATCACTTTTGCCCACCGGCCGTTGGCGAAGAGGAAAATCGGGGTCATCGGAATGGTAGGGGAGAAGGAATTTGTCGAACGTCCTCTCGCGATTCAACTCGATGGGCTCAGTGAAATTTCGATCCTGTTACGTCCGACCTCAACCGATGGAATCCGATACGATTCCAGAGAAGGCATAGCCCCACCCGAGTTGATCATCGCGTATGAGAAGGAGTGAGGGGGGTACGGGCTCCATTCATTCCATTTGATTGCCCCCCTCACTTCACAAACAACGGCTTCAAATCCTTGAAGGCTTCCTTCTTGAGCCTGGTCTTTTCCAACAGACCGATCGCACCTGGCGATGGCGCGGTCTACCACAGTTGCCGGTCGAGGGTGCGGTACTGGATCGCTTCCGCCACGTACTCACCCTCAATGGTCTCACTGGCGGCGAGGTCGGCGATGGTGCGGGAGACCTTGAGGATACGGTCGTAGGCCCGGGCGCTGAAATTCAGCTCGTTGATCGCCATCTTCATCATCTCCTGGGCTTCCGGCTGGAGGAGACCGTACTTCGCCAGTTCACGCGCGCCCATGTTGGCATTGCAATGGACGTGGGGGAGATCGCTGAAACGCTCCTGCTGGGTTTTCCGGGCCCGGATGACCCGCTCGCGAATGGCGGAGGAGGGCTCTCCGGGTTCCATGCTCGAGAGCTCGTTGTAGTTCACCGAGGGCACCTCGATATGGATGTCGATCCGGTCGAGCAGGGGGCCGGAGATCCGGTTGCGGTAGCTGGTGATTTGCTTGGGTGAGCAACGACATTCCCGCTGCGAATCGCCGTGGTACCCACAGGGGCAGGGGTTCATCGCGGCGACCAGCATGAATTGACAGGGGAAAGTCACGGTCGCGGCCGCACGCGAGATCGTGACCTGGCCGTCCTCGAGGGGTTGGCGCATGACCTCGAGCACATTGCGCGCGAACTCGGGCAGCTCGTCGAGAAAAAGAATCCCGTGGTGCGCCAGGCTCACCTCACCCGGGACGGGGTAGGCACCGCCGCCGAGCAGGCCGGCATCCGACACCGTGTGATGCGGCGAGCGATAGGGGCGCTTCCCGATCAGGGCCTGCTTGGCCGGCAGGGTGCCGGCGATGCTGTGGATCTTCGTCGTTTCCAGGGCTTCCTCGAGCGACATGGGTGGAAGGATCGACGCGATGCGTTTCGCGATCATGGTCTTGCCGGTTCCCGGGGGACCGATCTTGAGCAGGTTGTGCCCCCCCGCGACCGCCACCTCGATGGCGCGCTTGGCGTACTCCTGGCCCTTGACCTCGGCAAAGTCGACCTCGTACTGGCTGGCCACGTCGAAGAGGCTCTCGAGATCGACCCGCTTGGCGGGGATATCCTCGTTGCCGTTCAGGAACTCGACGACCTGGCGCAGGTTGTTCGCCGGGTAGACTTCGATCCCCTCGACGACCGCGGCCTCCTCCGCGTTGCTTGTCGGCACGATGATCCGTTCGCGCCCCGCCTCGCGGGCGTTCAGGGTCACCGGGAGGATACCCTTCACCTTGCGGACTTCGCCGCTGAGCGCGAGCTCGCCGATGACGGTGTAGGGCTCGAGTGCGCCCTGGTTCAGCTGGTTGGTCGCCGCGAGCATGCCCAGGGCGATCGGCAGGTCGAACGAAGGCCCTTCCTTCCGCACGTCGGCGGGCGCGAGGTTGATCGTGGTGCGTCCCGGCGGCGGGGCGAATCCGCTGTTGAGCAGGGCGGTCCACACCCGGTCCTGGCTTTCCTTGACCGCCATGTCCGGCAGGCCCACCATCACGATTTTCGGGTCGCCATGGCCGGCATCGACCTCGATTTCCACCGTGAAGGCGTCGATCCCGAAGATGCCGCCTGAAAAGACCTTGGACAGGGTTGAAGACATGGGCGCAACCTAGGGGAAAGTGAACGCTGTTTCAACTAAAATGATTGACCCGAAAGGGCTCGTCGCAGCGGGTGGACTCTTGCCGCTGGGCATTAAAGAGCGGGAAGGCCCCGCTTTGCTTGCCTGGCCCCGCTATAGCGTGTGGAAATACCCGGGCTCGCATTTTTCCACCAGGTCCTCGTCCAGCTCCTCGATAAATCGTGAGGGGTTGAAGTACTGGATTCCGCCATCGCGCTTGCGGCGGTATTCCGGGATCAGCAGGTAGAGCTCGTCCTTGGCCCGGGTGGTCACCACGTAGAACAGGCGCCGTTCCTCGGAGGCCGATGGGTCATCGTCGATCGCCCGGCCGGAGGGGAACATCTCCTCGGTCAGCCAGGGGACGAAGACGACCTCGAACTCGAGCCCCTTTGCCTGGTGGATGGTCGAGAGGCGGATCGCGTCCTCCTCGCCGCTGGCCCGGGCCTCCTCGGCCTCGATGTTGGTTACCAGGGCCAGTTCGCTGAGAAAGTCATCCAGGCTGCTGAACCGGGTCGCGTAGTCGATCAACTCGTTGATATCCTCCTTGCGACGCGGGTAGTTTTCAAAGGTCTCCACCGCGAATTGATCGTAGAAGTCCCGGTTGAACAGGTGAATGATTTCGCTGGGATTCCGGCGGAGATCCTCATCGGTGTAGCAGTCGAAAATAGGGTCTATTTTCTGCCATAGGGCCAGCGCTTTTTTCGGCACGGCGTTCATGACCTGGGTGCGGGTGGAGGGGTTGCTCACGGCAAATCGTTCCCCGATCAGGAGCCAGATCTTATGCACCGTCCTGGGCCCCACGCCGGGCAGCAGGCCCAGCAGGCGGCCGAAGGACAATTGATCGGCGGGGTTGTGAACCAGGCGCAGGAGGCTGCAGAGGTCCTTGATATGGGCTTGCTCGAAAAAGCGGACGCCGGAGGTGATGACATGGGCCACGCGTTGTCGGGCCAACTCCAACTGGATCTCCATGGAGTGAAAATGGGAACGGTACAGGATCGCCATGCTGCGCAGGGGGTAGCCCTCGCGTTGCAGGTTTCGGATGGTCTCAATGATGTAATGCGCCTGTTGATGGCCATTCTGCACGTAGACCGTACGCGGTTTCCCGGATGGGTCGCGCACCGCGCGGAGTTCCTTTTGAAACTGATCGGGATTCCCCGCGATGCATTGATTTGCCACCGCGAGAATCTCCGGCACGCTGCGGTAGTTGGTCTCCAGCGTGTAGACCTTTGCTTCCGGGTACTCCTCGGGAAAGTCAATGATGTTCCGGAAGTCCGCCCCCCGCCAGGCGTAGATACTCTGGAAGTCGTCCCCCACCACGAGGATGTTCCGGTGCCGGGCGGCGAGCAGTTCCACGAGCTTGGACTGGATCACGTTGGTGTCCTGGAATTCATCCACCATGATGTAGCGGAACTGTTCCTGGTAGTGGGTGCGCACACTTTCCTGTTCCTCCAGCAGCGCGAGGCAGTTGACGAGCATGTCGTCAAAGTCCATTGCGTTCATGGTACGCTTGCGCTTCTCGTACTCGGCGTGCACATGGACGATGTCCTGGATCTCGATCGGGTGATGTTCAAATCGATCAAAGGCCGCGTCCTCGACCGGGGTCTCGGTGTTGATCGCATAGCTGAAGACGCTGAGCAGGACGTCCGGCTTGGGGAATTGCTTGTCCTTGAGCCCGAGGTCCGCGACGATTTGCTTGACCAGCCTGCGCTGGTCGTCGGAATCGATGATGCCGTAATCCGTCCCGTAGCCCAGGGCTTCGGCATGGCGGCGCAGGATACGGTTGGCCAGGTGGTGGAAGGTGCCGCCCCACAAGCCGCTGACCGAGGGCCCGACCAGTGTGCGGGCACGGTCGAGCATTTCCTGCGCGGCCTTGTTGGTGAAGGTCACGAGCAGGATGCTGCCGGGCGGGACCCCCTGTTCCACCAGCCAGGCCACGCGATACACAAGGGTGCGGGTCTTCCCGGTACCCGCCGCGGCGATGATCAGGACCGGGCCGTCAGGCGCCTGGACCGCGGCAAACTGCTCGGCGTTTAACTCGTTTGCGTAATCAATCCGCGTCTCCATCAGGGGGCATAAACCTTTCGGCAGTAGAGCATCCATGCGGCGAGGGACTTCGCATCGGTGAAGGTCCCGTCCGTGATCGCAGCCTCGACTTCCGCGTGGTTCATCTCAAGCGATTCGAGCCGTTCGTCTGCGTCGGGTACGCCGAGGCCTTCGCCGGTGACCGGCGCGAAATAGAGGTCGATCTTCTCATCGACGTAGCCGGGGGAGGGGTAGATGGCCCCGAGGTGGGTGATTTCGTCCGCGATGTACCCGGTTTCCTCCAGGAGTTCGCGCTTGGCGCAGTCCACGGGGTCTTCGCCCTTTTCCAGGGTTCCGGCCACGATCTCGAGCATCATCTGCTCGACCGCCTTGCGGTACTGGCGGACGAATACATACTGACCATCCGGTTTGCGCGTGACCAGCGCGACCGCACCGTGGTGCCGGATAACGTCCCGTGCGGAACGGCTGCCGTCTTCGCGACCGATTTCCAACCGCTCGACATCAAAGATCAGTCCGTCGAAAACGATCTCCGAATTTAGTGTTTTTTCGATCATGGCGACAACATATAGTAGCCTTCGTGATACAATCGAGAACAGAACGAGAGAAATTGGAAGAGGCCTGGCTTTCGCCCTTTGCGGCGCGGAGCTCCCAGTCTCGCGGGCGCGTTCATCCCGAGTCCCGGCATTCCCGGCGGGTGGATTTCCAGCGCGACCGCGACCGGATCGTGAACTGTAAATCGTTTCGTCGGCTCGAGTACAAGACCCAGGTTTTCATCAACGGTACAGCTGACCATTACCGCACCCGGCTCACCCACACCATCGAGATGGCCTCGGTGGGGCGAACGCTCTCCCGGGCCATGCGGGCGAACGAGGACCTCACGGCCTGTATCTGCCTCGCGCACGATATCGGGCACAGCCCCTTTGGCCATTGTGGGGAACGCGCCTTGAATGAATTGATGGCCGACCACGGGGGCTTTGACCACAATGAGCAGAGCCTTCGCTGGGTAGAATTGCTGGAGGCCGATTATCCCGGTCATGACGGCTGCAACCTGACCTGGGAGGTGCGCGCGGGATTGCGCAAGCACGAGAGCCGTGATGCCGGGCGCATGCTCGACGGGTACCCGATCGGTCCCTTTCAATATGCAGAAGGTCAAATCGCCGACATCGCGGATGACATCACCTACCAGGCCCATGACGTCGCGGATGGCCTGGATGCCGGGCTCATCCACGAAGCGGAGCTGGAGCAACTGGAGCTCTGGCGTTTTGCCCGTGACCGGGTGATGAAGGAATATCCCGCTTGCCCCGCCGATCGACTCGCGCCAACCGTCATCCGCTGCCTTTTTACCGTCCAGATCGAAGACGTGCTGGAGCTCGTTCGTGAACGCGCTGATGCCTGGAAGCCCGGGTCGCCCGACGAGGTCATGCATGCACCCGATCGCCTGGTTGATTTCAGCGAAGGGATGCGCAGTATGCTCGAGCCCTTCCGGACCTTCCTGTTCGACCACCTGTATTATCACCCCGATGTGAAATCCGCCAACGATGAGGCGGTTGAGATGATGAAAGGCCTCTTCCTCCATTACCTCGACCACCCCGAGGACCTGGGCTTGAAGGCCCGGGGCCGCATCGCGTCAGAAGGCCTCGAGCGCACGGTTTGTGATTACGTCGCGGGATGTACCGATCGCTATGCGATTGAAGAGTTCAAGCGCTTTGGCCTGTAGCCCCGGTCCTTCGCGGGCGAGAAAAGGTAGCCGTCCCGGCCTACGTTCATTTCGTGTATTTCGTGGTTTAATTTTCCCGGGGTTTAGCCCTAGATTCCCCCTATGATTAAACAAGCCATCGCCAAGCTCGTCGACCGCCAGCCCATCACCCGGGATGAGGCCTACCACTCGCTTAAAGCCATTATGTCCGGGGAGGCTAGCGATGCCCAGATTGCGGGGTTTATCACCGCCTTGCGCATGGTCGGGGAGACCGCCGAAGTCGTCGCCGGTGCCGCCGAGGCGATGCGCGAGGCCTGCACCCCCGTTGTAACCAAGCACGCGCGCATCGTCGACACCTGCGGGACGGGCGGCGATGGGACCCATACCTTTAATATTTCTACGACGGCCGCATTTGTCACCGCCGGAGCCGGCGTACCCGTGGCGAAGCACGGAAACCGCAGCGTATCCAGCAAGTGTGGCAGCGCGGATGTGCTCAAGGAGCTCGGGGTGGATATCACGGTTGCCCCGGAGCTCATGACACAATGTCTGGACGAAATCGGCATCGCATTTTTGTTCGCGCCATCCCTGCATCCAGCGATGAAACACGCTATCGGTCCGCGGCGCGAATTGGGTATTCGCACCATTTTCAATATTCTCGGACCGCTTTCCAATCCCGCGAGCAGCAAACGTGGTGTGCTGGGGGTGTACCATTCGGACTTGGTTAAACTGGTGGCCGATGCCGCCGCGGCGACGGGTTCGGAGCACTTGTTCGTGGTTCACGGACGCGATGGCCTGGACGAAATCACCAACACGGCCGAAACGATCATCGGCGAGGTGCACGACGGCGGCATCAACCATTTCGAAATCAAACCCGAAGATTTTGGGATGGAGCGTGCAAAACCGAATGACCTGGTCGGCGGCGAGCCGGGTGAGAATGCCGCGATCACCCGGGCGATCCTTGAAGGGGAAGAGGGGCCGAGGCGTGACATCGTGGTGCTGAATGCCGGGGCGGCGATTTGTTCCGGGGGGGACGCGCAAAGCATGGCTGCAGGCGTCGAACAGGCACAGGCATCGATCGATAGCGGCGCGGCGCGAGACAAGCTGGACACCTTGATCGCCCGGTCAAATGGCTGAGTTGTCTTAACCGCAGCGACGCGAAGGCCACCGCGATGCGCTCAGTTCCGCGGAACGATCATTATCCCCAGGCGTTCCTTACCAGGGGAATGGTACCGCCTGATTGATACAAAAATGTATCCATGATAACCTGTTAATACCTTTTCGTATAAATATCTTGTCATACCTTCAAAACGGTATATCAACAGAATCTCGTTAATTCAGAACGTGTTCTTTGCGTTTCAAAACCTGAACCAAGTAAGAGGAGTAAAATAGTAATGGCTAAGCATAAACTGGAGTACATCTGGCTGGACGGCTACAAGCCGACTCAGTCTCTCCGCAGCAAAACCCTGATCGCAGATGATTTCAGCGGAAAGCTGGAGGATGCGAAGATGTGGAATTTTGATGGATCGTCTACCGAGCAGGCCGGTGGCGGCGAGTCCGACACGCTGCTCAAACCCGTCGCCGTATACCCGGACCCGGATCGTTTTGGGGGCAACGGGTGGCTGGTAATGAACGAGGTGTTAAATGATAACGGTACGCCGCACGAGTCCAATGGGCGCGCGACGATAACCGATGATGATGCTGATTTCTGGTTTGGTTTTGAGCAGGAATACACCCTGATAGATGTGGACACGAACCAGCCGCTGGGTTTCCCCGAGAACGGCTTTCCCGCACCGCAAGGTCCCTACTACACATCCGTAGGTGCGCGGAATACCTTCGGTCGCCATGTCGTGGATGAGCACCTGCACTACTGCCTTGAGGCGGGTCTCAACGTGGAGGGAATCAATGCGGAGGTGATGGCGGGCCAGTGGGAGTTCCAGGTCTTTGCCAAGGGTGCCGGGAGCGCCGGCGACCAGATATGGATGGCGCGTTACCTCTGTGAGCGTACGGCCGAGAAATACGGTATCGCGGTCGATTGGCACCCGAAACCGGTCAAGGGCGACTGGAATGGTTCAGGCATGCATGCCAACTTCTCCAATGGTGCCATGCGTGACCAGGGCGGGAAGGAAATGATGACCACTATTTGCGAGGCTTTCGCCAAGAATATCGATCGTCATATCAGTGTCTATGGTGCCGACAACGACCAGCGCTTGACGGGTCTGCACGAAACGCAGGCCATCGATAAGTTCAGCTACGGTGAATCCGATCGCGGCGCATCAATCCGCATCCCGGTGACGACGGTCCAGGATGACTGGAAGGGTCGCCTGGAAGACCGGCGGCCTGCGTCAAATGGTGACCCGTACAAGATTGCATCCGCCATTATCAAGACGACAAAAGAAGCGTTAGCCTAAGGCGGCACTGCCGCTCTCTTCCGCGTGGTGCTTGGATGGTGGAAGCCTCGAGCGCCTGGTTCTAAGCACCACGTTTATTAGGAAAAGCCCTCCGGGTGTCCGGAGGGCTTTTCTTCAGTTCTTCGTGTATGATGAGTCGCCTTGTAATAGCTTTGGTCCAGTTTAACCCGACCCTGGGAGCCCTGGATGAAAATACGACCCGGATCGTTCTGCGTGCCCGTGAGGCGGCCGAGCAGGGGGCGCAGGTAGCCGTGTTTCCAGAGCTCGCCGTCAGCGGATATCCCCCGGAAGACCTGATCCTCAAGGAGCATTTCGTGGCGGATTGTGCCCGCCAACTGGATCGGCTGGCCGGGGAGCTTCCGCGTAACATTATCTGCATCGTCGGTTGCCCGACGCGTGGCGAAAAGCGCGCACGCAACTCCGCCGTCATGTTTGCAGACGGACGAATGGCCGGCGTGTACCACAAGCAGCTACTCCCGAATTACGGCGTATTCGATGAAAAACGCGTGTTTGAAGCAGGTGACCGCGAAGTCTGCCTGCAAGTTGGCGGGTATAAACTCGCGGTTCACATCTGCGAGGACTCCTGGTTCCCCGAGCAAACCGCGGCCGGTGTGCGCGAAATTGGCATCCACGCCGTGATCAACCTTTCCGCTTCCCCGTATGCCCGGGGAAAATTGCTCAAGCGCATCGACATCCTTGGCAAAACCGCCGAGGCGGTGAACGCCCCCTTGCTGTATGTCAATCTCGTCGGCGGCCAGGACGAGCTGGTTTTTGATGGCGCCAGCCTCATGCTCGAAGGAAATGCCATCGTTTCCCGTGCCGGACAGTTTACCGAGGAGATGCTCCTGGTGGCCGTGGATGACAAGGCGGTGCCATCGGTGATTTCACCCGCCGTTAATCCGGAGGTCGAGTATATCTTCATCGATGAACAGGTGCCGGCTCTCGAGGCGGACCTTGCGAATCGCACCGATGCCCCTGAGCCACTGGATGATTTTCCTGAAGTGTATACCGCCCTGGTGACGGGCCTGCGTGACTACGTGAACAAAAATGGTTTCAAGCAGGTCATTATCGCGATCAGCGGTGGTATCGATTCCGCGCTCGTTGCGGCCATTGCGGTCGACGCCCTTGGCGCGGACCGGGTCCTCGGCGTGACCATGCCTTCGCAGTATTCTTCCGAAGGCACCTTGAGCGATGCCGGTCTGCTGGCCCAAAGCCTGGGTATCGATTTTAAAACCGTTCCAATCCAGGCGCTGGTCGACACCTTCCTTGCTGAATTGGAGGTGCTATGGCCGGGCCGCGAAACCGACGTGACCGAGGAAAATATCCAGGCACGCATTCGTGGAACCATCATCATGGCCCTGTCGAACAAGCTGGGTCATCTCGTCCTCGCGACAGGGAACAAAAGTGAGTTGGCGACGGGTTACTGCACCCTCTACGGTGACATGTGCGGCGGGTTCTCGGTGATCAAGGATGTTCCGAAAACCCTGGTGTTCGATCTCTGTCGCTGGCGAAATGTAGCGGAGGGCCGCGAAGTTATCCCGCAGACCACGATTGATCGGCCACCTTCGGCTGAACTTCGACCGGATCAGAAGGACTCCGACTCCCTGCCGGAATACGCCGTGCTGGATCAGATCCTGGAACGCTACGTGGAGCGGGACCAGGGGCGCGACGCGATTGTTGCCGAGGGATTTGACCCGAAAATCGTCTCCCAGGTGATCCGCCTGGTTGATTTGAATGAGTACAAGCGCCGCCAAGCCCCGCCCGGGGTAAAAATCACCCCAAAAGCCTTCGGTAAAGACCGTCGGATGCCCATCACCAACCGGTATCGGGAGTTGGATTGAGGAGAATGTTGTGGCCGCAAAACAAAAGATAAGCGTGACCCAACCCGGAAAGGTGGACGGTACGCTGTTGTTTCTTGAGATCGCACAAATCCTTGAGAAGACCCTCGATATGGAGCGGATCGTCAACCCGATTATGGAGTGTATCAGCAAGCATCTCCTGGCTCGCCACGCAACCATGACGATTTTCAATCGTGCAACCAACGAGGTGCAGATCGAGGCCGCACTGGGGCTTACCCCGCAGCAGACCAGTCGTGGGCGTTACAAACTCGGCGAAGGCGTCACGGGAAAGGTTGCCCAGTCCGGCGATCCGATGATCATCAAGAAAACGCTCGAATCACCCTTGTACCTGAACCGGACCGAGCGGGCAACCGGCGAAATGTCGTTTATCTGTGTGCCGATCAAGGCGGGAAAGAACGTCATTGGCACCTTGAGTGTGGATCGTGATTACGACGATACCACCGATTTGAATTCGCTTTCGGATGCCCTGCAGATTGTCGCTTCCCTGGTGGCGCAGGCCGCGGAGATTCGTCGGCAGGCGCAGGAAAACAGCCACAAGTTGGAGGAGGAAAACCAGTTGCTTCGCGAGCAGTTGAAAGATCGTTTTCGGCCTTCGAACATCATCGGGACCTCCCATGAAATGCAGGAGGTCTACGACCAGATTGCCCAGGTTTCCTCGAGCGCGACCAGTGTACTGATCCAGGGAGAAACCGGGACGGGCAAGGAACTGGTGGCCGCAGCGATTCATTACAACAGCGATCGTTCGGATAAACCTTTCGTAAAGGCGCACTGCGCCGCCCTGCCGGAGAATATTATCGAGAGCGAGCTTTTCGGTCATGTGAAAGGGGCCTTTACCGGGGCAACCGGTGATCGAAAAGGGCGTTTTGAACTGGCTGACGGCGGCACCCTGTTCCTGGATGAGATCGGCGAGATTCCTCCGAGCATCCAGATCAAGTTGCTGCGGGTTGTCCAGGAACGCGAATTCGAGCGGGTCGGAGACGTAAAAACGATTAAGGTCAATGTGCGCCTGATTGCCGCCACCAACAAGGACCTGCAGGCCATGTCCGCCGAAGGCAAGTTCCGGGAAGACTTGTTCTATCGCCTGAATGTATTCCCGATCTTTGTCCCACCCCTGCACAAGCGCAAGAGTGATATTCTGCTCCTCGCGGATCACTTCCTGGAAAAGTACTCAAGGGACAGTGGAAAAGATGTGCGGCGGCTAAGTAGCGAGGTGATCGACATGCTCTACTCGTATCATTGGCCTGGCAACGTGCGGGAGTTGGAGAATATGGTTGAGCGTGCGGTGCTTCTCACCGAGGGCGATGTTGTGTACCCGCATCATCTTCCGCCGACCCTGCAGACGGCTGAAGCGACCGGTCGGCGCCCCGAGTCATCGCTCAAGGAGTCCGTGGACAGCTTCGAGCGGGACTTGATTGTCGACGCGCTCAAGTCGACGAGAGGGAACATGGCTTCTGCAGCCCGAAGCCTTAAAACGACCCAGCGCATCTTCGGTTACAAGGTCCATAAGTACGGTATCGATGCGAAGAAATATGTCGGGTAGTCGCAGGTGATCGGAGTTCGTGAATCGGCGCGCTCCTCCATTGCCCGGTCCATGGGGTGGGGTTTGGGCATGGAAGGCCACCCATGCAAGCGGTGGCATTACCGAACCTGTTCCAGGCACCCGTGATGCGGGTTTTCCCGATGCGGCTTAAATGTATTGTGCTGGGCGGGGGCTTTATAGTTAAATAGTCGCGTCTCCTCCCTGTTTCCCGTGGAATCATCAGTTGCCAGCATCATTGATGCCCATATTCATATATGGGATTACGCCTCCTATCGCCAAACGGAGTGGCTGGCGTCGCGCCCGGATTTACAGACCAGTTTTCTTCCGCCTGATCTCCAGCCCCTGCTGCATGATTCGGGGGTGCGGGAGGGGGTCATCATCGAGGCGGATAAGTCATCCTACGCCTACAATATCTGGTGGTTGGAGGTCACCGAGTACTGCCCGTATTTAAAGGCGGTCGTGCTCGGTGCAGATCTCCTGCAGGACAGCCTTAAGCTCTGGCTTGAAGCGTTCACGCAGTGGCCGGGCTGCAAGGGTATCCGTTCCCGCCTCGCCGGTCCGGTGAAAGAGTGGGCTGGCCATCCCACCGTGTCCCGGGCGATGGACATGTTGACCGAGCAGGGCCTGGTACTCGAGCTCCAGGTGGATGCCGACCAATTGGATGGCCTTGGCATATTGCTGGAGAATAAGCCCGATTGCCGGATGATTCTCGATGCCTGTGCGGCTCCGCCGGCGGAGGGGGTGGAGCGGTCGAAGTGGGAAGAGCGGCTGCGCTTGCTCGCAGCGCATGAGCTGCTCGCGGTCAAATGTTCGGGTCTCCAGGCAATCAGCGATGGCGATGAAGACCGGGGCCGGGACCTGATGCAGTTCCTGGCGGAAACCTTTGGCACCCACCGCTTGATCTGGGGGAGTGGCTGGCCGGTTTTTCCGGACGGGCAGCCTTATCAACAAGCGCTTCAGTTCTTCCGCGCCTGTATCGGTGAGCGTTCGGAGCTTGAACGGGAAGCCATCTTCGGCGGCAACGCCAGTCGTATCTATCGCCTGGCTTGAGTGGTTTCCTGCACCCATCCTGGCGGCGACCAGTTATAAGTGCAGCACTATTTAAGTGACAAGGCTATGCGTCTCGGATAGACACCCGAGCTTCGTCATTGTACATTAATCCTTTTTGGCATTTCCATACCATGTCCTTTGAATCCGGCACTGTCAGTCTGCGCATGTTTACCCTCCCCCGGAGGTTCGAGGAAGGGGTTATCGAGCGCTTTGCCGATCATTCCCTGCCTTCGCTTGAGTCCCTCGGGGAAGACGTGATTTTTGGCTGGGTCACCGGTCGCCACCTTTTTGATCGTACAATCACCGAGGATACCGCCTATCCCTCGGGGTATCTCCGCCTGACCCTGGTCAAGGCTGAGCGCAAGATTCCATCCTCGCTGTTGAAAGCCGAGATGAAGCAGGAGGAGTTGCTGCGCCTGGAGATGAAACAAGCGGATTACGTCTCGCGCAAGGAGCGGGCGGAGCTTCGCCAGGAGCTGGTGGAGCGCCTGCTGCCGCAGATGCCGCCGCAGTTAAACGGCATCGACCTCGTGCACGATCCGGCAGACTTGTTTATCTACACAGATGCGATCAGCGAGACGCAGGCGGATGTGTTCATCATGCATATGCGGCACACAACCGGTATTGCGCCTGAGCCGGTTAGCCCGGAGACGCTGGCACGTGCGCGCAAACGCGTAGACGTGCGCGACTGGTATCCGAGCAGTTTTTCGCCCAAGGTCGATGACACCTGCGTGAGCGAGGATCCCGGGCACGATTTCGCCACCTGGCTCTGGTACCGTTCCGAGACCGAGGAGCAGTACATCAAGACCCGGCAAGGCGATATCTCGGTCTTCATTGAAGGCCCATTGACCTTTTACATGGAAGGGGAGGGTGCCCACGAATCGGTGATTCGCAAAGGCAACCCGACCGTGAGCATGGAAGCCCAGGCGAGCCTGATGGCCGGCAAGAAGTTGGCCAAGTGCAAGATCAGCTTCGTCCGTGGTGAAGAGGTTTGGTCCGGAAATTTCGACGCGAGCGAATTCACCATCCGCACGATGAGGCTACCTGAAGACGAAGAGAAGCTGGATCCTATGAGCCGCTTCCAGGGACGCGTGATAAAGATCGACGAGTTTCGGGAAATGTTGTTTGAGCTGTACGATGCCTTTGTCGATGTCCGCAGTGACAAAAAGGCCTGGTCCGCTCTCCGGCCAGCCCTACACGCCTGGGTCAAGAACCGCAAGGCGGTCCCCTAGTTCCGTCCTGCAGTGTCCTCCCTTGGTGCAGGAGGGATCGCGCTGTCTCGGTCGGGATTTGCCCGGATGAAAAGACCTCGTGTACCTGCCTTAGCCAGATCCCTCATTAACGGATAATGGAAAGTGGGTTGTCCATTCCCAGTCCCTTCATTAATTCGCGTACGCGTGGATGGGTCAAGCGGGTTCTCGTGACCTCGGCGTCAACACCGTGTGCTTTTAGCCAGGATGCACGCGCTTCTTTGATATCTCCCGCCATCGTGTTCAGCACGGCGATATTACACAGCAGGTCAACGTCGGAAGGCGCAATCGCCTCCGCGGCCGCCAGGAAATATCGGGCGCGCTCCAGCCGATGTGTGCGGTCGTAGGTCAGGCTTGAAGACACGTAACAGTACTGTCCACTGGTCATGAAAACCTTGAGCAAAAAGGGGTTTCCAAGTCCAAAATGGCTCATGACGTCGTCCGGATCCAGGGCATG
Source organism: Kiritimatiellia bacterium (assembly GCA_029936175.1). Taxonomy (GTDB): domain Bacteria; phylum Verrucomicrobiota; class Kiritimatiellia; order SS1-B-03-39; family UBA6053; genus JAPYUI01. Next base: position 24,816 of record JAPYUI010000015.1, on the reverse strand, counting down.
CCATGCTGTTTGAAGATTCAACCTGGCTTTCAGTTCACGAGCGAAGCCCTCGGCAATTAAGGCGTAGCCCTTGAGGGTCGGATGGCAATTATCCTGCATCATATCGAACCCGATGAGTCGGTCTGCAGAAGCGGTCTCGAGGATCTCGACCGCATCGACCAGCGGGACATTCCTCTCCCGGGCGATACGTCTGATAGCTTCATTTTGTTTGCGTATCACGCGGCCTGGATTGCCATCGAGGTCGGTGGCTTCCTGGTAGTGTTCATGCGCCTTTTTCATCTTCCGCATCCGCCGGTAGCAATCGGCGAGCCGTTGATGGCCGAGCGCGAACGTGGGCTCCATCGACACGATTTCCCGGTAGGCGGTACAGGCATCTTCCAGTTGCTGATCCGCGAGGCTGCGCTCACCCGCGTTCAGCAAGGCCTCGATTCGGGGCCCATGGGCCGGGTCCTCGAGAACGGAACGATTCGGTTCCCAGTCGCATACGTTGACGGCGACGGTGCACAGGTAGAGCGGTATGTGGCGACTTTCGAAATGATCGACGATTTTCTCGATAGATTTCTCGTAGCGCCGGAGCACCTCCTCGTGCTGATCCTGGGTCACGCTTGCCCGGTCGAAGAGCTGCCTTGAACGGAGCGCGAGATTGTGACGCGTATCGAAGGGCTGGAACTCATTGTTGCCGCTGTAGAGTAACACGGCATCCGCATCGCTCCTGACTTTGCGCAGGGACGTGATGATATCATGGATGGGTATGCCGTATTGGCCGAGGTTTACGGTGCGCACCGGCCGCCCGGCGATCTGGTCATCGTAGGCGTAGGCCGCTAACTTGGCGATGTCCAGTTCCGGATCGTAGGGTTCCCCCTTGGCGGTGGAGCCCCCGAGCAGGTAAATCGTAAAGTAGGGCCTCGTCGCTTCCGATTCCTTCGTATGGAGTAGGGCGAAGAGGGCGAGACCGACCAGCAGGACAAGGATGCCGGTTACAACCAGGCGGCCTGGCCGGTTCAAAACACCCATCCCGAGTATTTCGATTCATGTTTTCCTGGTGAAAGTACTGAGCTGGAGTGCATCGATCTATCGGTATTGATGGGGGCATGGCAAAAGGGCATCCATCTTCCGACAAGCATTTACAGGCGAGCCATCGTCAAGACAAGTGGCAATGGCATGAATGCGTTATCAAGAGGGTGGCGTATGACTACTCTGTAACGAGTACAACATGTTCTAGCGGAATAACTTATAAAACTAATGTTATTGGTAAATTCGATTTTAGAGCGGGTCGGTGTCTTTACTATATGCTATATGGGTGTACATGGTGTTTGACAATTTATCTAAAATTTGGAACTTTTAGAAATATCTAAACGGTACGCTATTGGACTCTGTACACCAAGCTAAGTGGGAAATGATCGAAGCCGGGGGTAGAACCGCCCAGTCATTCGGGCTAAACCATTTGCTTGGACAGGTTTATATGCTTCTATATCTTGGCCGGGACTCCGCCAGCCTGGATGATATCGTCCAGGCACTGGGCGTCTCAAAGGCCTCGGTCAGTATTGCCTGCCGCCAGCTCCAAGCCCTCGGTGCCCTGCGTCGGGTCTGGAAAAAAGGCGATCGCAAGGACTATTACGAGGCCGAAACCGATTTCCGTAACCTACTGAACAACGGTATATTACGCGAATTGGGAAAAAAACTAGATTCGGCCCAGGTCCAGATCGATCGTTGCCGGGAAATCCTGAATGCCGAATCCGGCACCAGCCCCTCGGAAGAGCGGGCCCATTTTGAAGCACAATTGAGTGAGGCTGAACGCTATAAAAACCGGATCAGCGGACTGTTGAACAATCCTATCGTACAAAAACTCCTTTAGAACCATACGGTCATGGCGACCGCACCCGACATGTTAGCACAGTGTGTAGATTTCCCCTGGGGAATTGACCGGGGCGAAGCCCGCCCATCGCCGGGAGGATTGCTTTGAAACGGATGAATACGATCACCCTATACAACGCCTCGAACGAGGAGCGCCTGTCATGGCGGGCCTGGTCGGTGATGTTTCGCGAGCTGGCCGAGTCGCGGGAGCTGATTAACCGGCTGGTTATGCGGGACATGGCGAGCCAGGTACGCCAGTCATTCCTGGGGTACCTGTGGATTCTCCTGCCGCCGGTTGCGACGACGGTGGTCTTCTCCCTTTTGCGCCAGGCCAATATCATCAATGTGCCGATGGCCGATGATGCCTTGCCCTATGCCTTGTTCGTCCTCGTCGGCACGACCATCTGGGGTTTGTTTACGCAGACAACGATCATGGCGACCTCGAGTATTGCCATTTCGGGTGACCTGGTTTCCAAGGTATATTTTCCCCGTGAGATCCTGATCTTCAGCGCCACGATTCGCTCGGTTATTAACACGGCCATCCGCATCGGGGCCGTGATTGCGGGCTTTATCATCTTTGTGTACCCGGTCACTTGGCAGGTCCTGTTTATTCCCGTGCTCCTTGTCCCGATCGTCTTCTTTGCCGTCGGGTTGGGCCTTTTCCTCGCCCCGATCAACACGATGATGCACGACATCAGCCGCATGCTGGAATTGTTCTTTCAATTCGGTATGTTCCTCGCGCCGACAGTTTACCCCACACCGGTCCTGGCCGCGGTTGATTCCTCCTGGAAGATGCTGCTGTATCTCGTGCACAACCTGAACCCGGTCAGCCATGTCATCCACGCGATCCAGCATATCCTCGAGCACGGGACGATCTACCTGGACAGCGGATTCTGGGTGGCAACCGGGATCAGTTTCCTCGTCTTTTTCATGGGCTGGCGTTTCTTCCATGCCTGTGAACCACTCCTGGCCGAGCGCCTGTAATCATCTTTATCTTTCCATCCTCCAGCCATGCCTGATCCGCTAATCGAAGTCCATCACGTGGGCAAGAAGTACGCCAAGTCGCTGAAGCACGCGATGGCCTACGGCCTTGCCGACATCGCCAAGTCGGCCTTCATTCCGCGGCGGTACCGAAGCGTCGATTTCGCCACGCGTCTCGCGTCGATTGAGGAGGATGCCCGGGCCGCGGCACCCGTGGCGCTCCGAAAGTCGGAGTTCTGGGCCTTACAAGACGTGAATTTCAACCTCGGGGCGGGCGAATGTGCGGGCATCATCGGCCACAATGGGGCGGGAAAGAGCACCCTGTTCAAGATTCTCAGCGGTATCATTTCCCCCTCCACCGGGTCCATTGCCATCCGGGGGCGCTTGACCTCCCTGATCGAGGTCGGCTCCGGGTTCCACCCCATGCTCTCGGGTCGTGAAAACATCTATATCAGCGGGGCCGTACTCGGGATGGGGAGCAAGGAAATCGACAAGAAGTTCGACGAGATCGTGGCCTTCTCAGGAGTCGAGGAGTTCATCGACATGCCGGTCAAGTTCTACAGCTCGGGCATGCACGTGCGACTCGGTTTTTCCGTCCTCGCCCACCTCGAGCCGGAGATCATGCTGATCGATGAGATTCTCGCGGTGGGGGACATGGAGTTCCAGAAGAAGTGTATCGACCGCATCAATCGCATGCGGGAGGAAAATATGGCCATTGCCCTGGTCTCGCACAACATGCATCGCATCGAGTCCTTGAGCGACTTCGTTATCTGGCTGGAACACGGCAAGGTGAAGATGCGGGGCGACACCCAGGAGATCATCGAGCAATACCGCGCATGGGAGATAGAGAAATATCGCCAGGCGCTGGAGCCGGCTCGCCCGGGCGGAGGATCCGGTGAGAAGATCAGTCTGCACAAGGTCGAGCTGCTCAAGTCGGACGGCAGCCCCGCGACGCGCTTTGGCTACGGGGAAGATATCCGGGTGCGGGTGAAGTATGAGGCCCGGGAACGGATTCCCGACCCAAAATTCCAGTTGTTCTTCTACACGGATGAGACCCTGGTTTTCGTCGCGAGCATGTTGATAGACGGGGACTGCCCGGAGGCCATCGAGGGGCCGGGCCAGGTGACCTGTACCATACGCAATCCGGACCTGCTTCCCCGGGTCTACGAAGTCGCCGCATCGATCCGGGAGAGCAGTGGTATTGTCGACCTGGTCGACTGGAATCGCGATGCCCACTTCAGCGTGACCTCCGAAGGCCTGGATACGATCCCCATGGATGGCCCCTGCCCGGTAGGTCTCCTGATGCAGGCCGGGATCGTGCACCAGGATTATACATGGGACCTGGATGCGGCGGTGGGGCTTGGAGCGGAAGGATGCCCAACGGATGAGTAATGCGCTGCAAAAAGTCAGTATACTCGCCGATTCCCTGGCCATGCCCCGTCCCCCGGGGGAGGGCGATCTCCGCCTGGAGGAAACCTATCCCTACCTCCTCGACCAGTTGTGTCGCCAGCGCCTGGGCACGGAAGCCCCGCTCTTCATCGAGCGGGGCAGGCGTTTCCGCACCATCGACCAGGTGGTCGACGATTGGCCCGAGGGGGTCATCGTCAAGCAGGCCGATATCGCCATCGTCCAGGTCGGGATCGCTGATTGTGCCCCACGGGTTTTCTCCCGTCGCCAGCACGCCATGGTTTCGGCCCTCCCGAAAACCCTTCGGGAAGCGGTCATTTCCTTCGTTCACACCCATCGTCGCCGCATCCTTTCGCTTCGCCCCGACTGTGTCTACGTGAAGGAAAAGCGCTTTCACGAGCAGGTGTTCCGGTTGGCCACCCTGGCCCGGCGGGAAAACGCGGCGAAGCTGATCTTCGTCAATATCATCCGGCCCACGGATGCCATGGAGCTGCGTTCGCCCGGCTTCCGGTCCAAGGTCGAGGGGTACAACGCATGGCTGGCCAAGTACGTTGACCAGGAGCACGTATTCCTCCAGGATTTGCAGGCGCAGGTCGATGCCGGGGGATCGGACAAGCTGACCATCGACGGTATTCACTTGAGTCGCGAAGGTCACCGCGGCCTCGCGACCGCGCTCAGTGAACAGTTGACCACGCTTTTGAGTCCATCCTCCGCAGAGGCCTACGCATGAAGACCGCCGTCTTTATTCCCGTGCGTCTCGCGTCCGAGCGCTTGCCGCAAAAGGCGCTCAGCATGGTGGCGGGCAAACCTGTCCTCGAACACCTGGTCGAACGGATGCGCCAGGCTGCCTCCATCGACCAGGTGGTGGTTTGTACCACGACCCTGCCGGATGACGATCCGCTTGAAGCGCTCTGCGCGCGCAGTGGCGCCGCCATTTTCCGTGGCAGCAATGAAGATCTTCTCCAGCGCTATTGCGATGCGGCGAAGGCTCTTTCCGTCACCCACATCGTGAACTGCGATGGAGACGATATCCTGATGGATGCCGAGCAGGTCGACAAGATCCATGCATTCCTGCACGAGACCGACTGCGACTACGTGCGACTCGAAGGCCTCCCCCTGGGGGCGAATCCCCTGGCACTCACGCGCGATGCACTGGAGCGGGTTTGTGCAAGGAAGAACCAGCGCGATACCGCGACCGGATGGGGGATCTATTTTGAGCAGTCCGACGATTTCAAGGTACAGGTGCTCCAGGAAGCCGATCCCGCTCTTTGTCATCCGGATATCCGCATGACCCTCGATTATCCAGAAGACCTCGCATTTTTCACCGCGGTTTACGAAGGACTCTACCGGGGGATGCCGGTGCGCATGCGCGACATCATTGCCTGGGTGAACAGTCACCCGGAGGTTAAGGCCCTGAATGCGGGGCTGTCGGAAATATACGTTGCCCATTTTAATTCCGGGCAGGAAGGGATCCAGGATGACGTTTAGGGCCGGGGTAGTCGGTTTGGGTGGGCATGGGTTCCGCCACTGCACGGCCTATGGACGGGCGGAGGGTGTCGCCGTCCACGCGGTCGCCGACTGCTCGGAAAGCGCGCTCCAGCGGGCGGCTGAGGAATTGCCGGATGCCCGGCGATTCGATGCGTGGCGGGACCTGTTGGCTGAAGCCGAGCTCGACGTGCTGAGCGTGGTGACCAACGGCCCGTCGCACGCGGAAATCGTGCTGGCCGCTGTCGAGGCCGGGGTTCCGCGGATATTTTGCGAGAAGCCCTTCGCCACCTCGGTTGGCGATGCCGTGAAGATGGTCGAAGCCTGCGAGGCAAAAGGCGTACGCCTGGCAGTCAGTCATGGCCGGCGCTGGGCGGAGGCCTATATCGAGCTGCGGAAGCTCCTCGCCGGCGGTGTGATCGGTGAGCTATGTCACTTTTTCGGCGTGTTCGGCGGCGGCATGTATGCCTGCAACGGGTCGCACGTGCTCGACCTCATGAGCATGCTCAGCGGGAGTGCGCCGGTCTCGGTGACCGGGACCGTGGATGCGAACACCAAGCCCAATCCGCGCGGCGCGCAGTTTCGTGATCCCGGATGCCTGGTGCAACTCCGCTTCGCGTGCGGGATGCGGGCGACCCTGGATTGCCTGGAGGACATCGGCATCCCGCTGCACATCGATATCATCGGCAGCATGGGGCGGGTTACGATCCGGGAGATCGACGATGTCTGCGAGATCATCGCGCGCTCGGACGCGGATAAACAGGAACCCGTCGGAACCTATTGGTTGCCCCTGGATCCCGTTGCATTCGAGGCAAAACCGGTCGACGTAATCGACATTCTCGAGGCAGCTATCACTGAACTTATCAGCGAGGCCCCGGTCACTTGTGGCGGGGCGGAGGGGATCCAGAGCATGGAAATGCTCATGGCGACGCATATCTCGCACGAGGAGGGGCATCGCCCGGTTGCCCTTCCGCTTGACCCGGCCTATCACGCGCTGGATATCCCCTTCACCTAGGAACACCACATATGAAATTCTTGATCATTGGACTCGGATCCATGGGTAAACGCCGGATTCGTAACCTCACGGCGATGGGTGAGACGGATATCGTTGGGTTTGACCCGCGCGAGGACCGTCGGGCCGAAACCGTGGAAAAACATGGTATCCCGACCTTCGCCACCGTGGAGGAGGGCCTGGCGACCGGGCCGGATGCCCTGGTTATTTCCACCCCGCCGGATGCGCATATGCGGTATGCCCGGTTGGCGGTGGAACGGGATCTGCACTTTTTCACCGAGGCCAGCGTGGTCGACGAGGACATGCAGGGCCTGGTCGATCAACTGGAGGGCAGCGGCCTGGTCGGCGCGCCCTCGTGTACGCTTCGCTTTTTCCCGGTTATCAAGCGCTTCAAGCAACTCCTCGACGACCAGGCGATCGGCAAACCCGGTGCCTTTACCTATCATTGTGGCGAGTACCTCCCGGACTGGCATCCCTACGAGGAGGTGTCCGAATATTACGTGGGTAAGGTGGAGACCGGGGCCGCACGCGAGATCGTTCCCTTCGAGCTGGTCTGGTTGACCTGGCTTTTCGGCCCCGTCCGGAACATTACCGCCCTTAAAGGGAAGCGCACCGACTTGCCTATCGATATCGATGATGTCTACCAGGTTATCATGGAATTTGAATCCGGCGTGCTGGGCCACATGATGATCGACGTGGTCGCCCGCAAATACTACCGCGAGGGTCGCCTGGTTTCTGAGCAGGGCATTATCGAGTGGGACTGCCCGGGTAACCTCGTTCGCCTGTACCGGGCCGAGGACGACAGCTGGCAGGAATTCGATGAGTCCTGCGACGTGCCGGAGTCCTTTTACGTCGAGGAGCTGGGGGCCTTCGTGAAGGCCGCCAAGGGCGAGGGGGCCTATCCTTATTCATTCGCGGAGGATCTCCGTATCCTCCGTTGGTTATACGAGGCAGAAGCAAACGGAGGAGCGATCCAGGATGGTTCATGATTATCACGCCCGGCAGTACACCACGATGTACGAGAGCACGCGGGGACTGCTGGATTTCATGGAGGAATGTGCCGGTGAAATGGGTGAGCGCCGGATTGCGGATGTCGCCTGTGGAGGAGGGGCAAACCTTGTACATATGCTGGAACGATGGCCCCAATGCCAGATAACCGGTTATGACCTGGACGAAAAACTTCTCGATTATGCGCGAGCGCATTTACCGGAGGACCTGGCCGCCCGATGCCGCCACGAACGGATGGACTTTTATGATCTCCCGGAGCGGGTGGATGCAAATACCTGTGCGGTCACCACCTTCATACAGACCATGATGCGCTTTTCCGCGGACGAGACCGATGCGGTCCTGCGGAGCCTGATGCATATCAGCTCGGAATGGCTGTTCTTTAACGCGCTGGTCAGCGACCACCAAATGGACGTGGTCATGGATCTCTGGGATTACGTGAAAGGTGCCCCGGACCGAATTTGTATCTTTGACGCCGATCATTTCAGGGAGCGTTGCCTGGGCCTTGGTGTGAAAGAGGTTATGTACAAACCCTTCGAGATCGGGATTGATCTCGATCCGCCGCCCGGGGGAGGTGCAGGTACCTGGACCCAACGGACCGATGAGGGTCGCCGGCTACAGTTTTCCGGGGCGGTACCTCTGCCCTGGCATTTCTGCGCCCTGCGCCTGTCCTGAACCCATGAAAACACCCGACCATAGCGGTGCCCACCTCTGGGAGAAAGCCAAGGGGCTCATTCCCGGAGGCGGACAGCTCTTGTCCAAGAAGCCCGAGAATTTTCTCCCGGGACTCTGGCCCGCGTATTACGCGCGGGCGAAGGGTTGTGAAGTCTGGGATCTTGACCAGCAGCATTATTACGACTTCGCCTGTCTCGGCGTCGGAACCTGCGTGCTCGGCTACGCGGACGACGATGTGAATGCCGCCGTCCACGCCGCCGTCGACCAGGGCTCCATGTGCACCCTCAACTGCGCCGAGGAGGTCGAGCTGGCCGAGCGCCTGGTCGGCCTGCACCCCTGGGCCGACATGGCCCGATTCGCCCGGACGGGTGGGGAGGCCTGCGCGATTGCCGTGCGCATTGCCCGGGCGGCGACCGGCCGGGACACGGTCGCCTTCTGTGGCTATCACGGGTGGAGCGACTGGTATATTGCCTCGAATATCGCGGATGAAAGCAACCTGGACGGCCAACTGCTTCCGGGCCTGGAGCCGACCGGGGTGCCGCGCGGTTTGCAGGGATCGGCCATCCCCTTTACCTATAATCGGCTGGACGAGCTGGAGGCCCTGGTTGCGGAACAGGGCGATGAAATCGGGGTTATTATCATGGAACCCCGCCGCTCCCAGGACCCGGAGCCCGGGTTTCTCCCCGGTGTCCGGGCCATCGCTGACCGGATCGGGGCCGTCTTGATTTTTGACGAGGTGACCTCCGGGTTCCGCCAGAACCTTGGGGGATTCCACCTGCTCACCGGGGTGGAGCCCGACATGGCGGTGTTCGGCAAGGCGCTCGGGAACGGGTACCCGATCTCCGCGGTCATCGGCCGCCACGCGGTCATGGATGCGGCGCAGGACACCTTCATCAGCTCAACCCTGTGGACCGAGCGTATCGGGTTTGTCGCCGCACTCGCCACGCTGGACAAGATGGAAAAGCACGACGTACCCCGCCACCTGACCGCGTGGGGGGAAAAGCTGAATGCCGGGTGGAAGGCCCTTTCGGCGTCGACCGGCATGCCGCTGCACAGCCAGGGGATTCCCGCGCTCACGGTGATTACCTTTGACCGGGGCGATCCCCTGGCCGCCCAGACCTTTTATGCCCAGGAAATGCTGAAGGCGGGTTACCTGGTCTGCCCGGCCGTGTACACCTGCTTTGCCTATACAGACGAGATCGTCGATACCTTTTTGCGTGACAGCGAGCCGGTTTTTGCCGCGCTGAAGAAACATGTCGAGGAAAATACCCTCGATGCAGCCTTACCCTATGGAGCACGTCATGGCGGATTCAAACGACTCAGCTAAACCCGACTTCCGCGTTGACGGAAAGGTCATCGTCGTCACCGGGGGCGTCGGCATCCTCGGGAAGGTATACTGCCGTGCCCTCGCGGAATCCGGCGGCACCGTTGTGGTCGCCGACATCGACCAGGACGCGTGCGAGGCGCTTGTTGCCGAGTTGCCGGGTGAGCACCTCGCGGCCCCGGTGGACCTCGCGGACGAGGAATCCATTGTCGAGTGGTCGGCGGCCCTGAACGAGCGCTTCGGGGCGGTGGATGTCCTGCTCAACAACGCGGCCGCCCGCCCGCCGAACATTTTTGCCAAGCACCACGCGTTCCCGCTCGATGACTGGAACCAGATGGTTGCGGTCAACATGACCGCACCCTTCCTCACCACGCGTGAGTTGGGACCCGCGATGGCCGAGCGGGGTCGGGGAAGCATCATCAACGTGAGTTCCATTTACGGTGTGGTCGGACCGGACCAGCGGATCTACGAAGGATCCCGGTACGAGGAGCAGGGAGGGGAGATCCGGACCCCGATGGCGTACTCGGCCACGAAGGGTGCCGTCGTCTCCATGACCCGGTACCTTGCGGCGTACTGGGGAGAGACCGGCTTGCGGACCAACTGCATCACCCCGGGTGGGGTGGGTTCGGGGCAGAACAGCACTTTTACGGAAAAGTACAGCGACCGGGTCCCGATGCATCGCATGGCGCGGGCGGATGAGATGGCCGGCGCGGTGTTGTACCTGGCCTCCGATGCCTCGTCCTACGTGAACGGCCACAATCTCGTCATCGATGGCGGCTGGACCGCCTGGTAAGCCGGTCGCAGGACATCACCTGCCCCGTGCAGGATAAACAACAAGCTATGTACGACAATCTCCAGACCATTAAGGACCGCGACTATGCAGGTAAGCGGGTCCTCCTCGTGGGAGCCGCCTGGATGGCCGGTGAATACGCCAAGGCCTTCCGGGCCATGGGTATCGACCAGGTCACCGTCCTCTCCCGCTCGGCTGCCACCGCGGAAAAGCTCGCCGGGGAATACGGGTTTAGCGCCTTGCACGGCGGATACACCGCGCGCCTGCCGGACCTGGAACCTTTTGACCTCGTTGTCCTTTCACTTCCCGAGCACGAATGCATTCCCGCGGTCGAGTCCTGCGTGCGCCACGGGCAGTCGAATATCCTGGTGGAAAAGCCCTGTTCGCTCTATTCGAAGCGTTTGCACGCCCTCGCCGGATCCTTGTCCGGTGTCCGTGTGCGGGTCGCCTATAACCGGGTGACCTATCCCAATTTCGCCAGGCTGCACGCCCTGGCCAAGGCGGAGGGCGGGGTGACCTCCTGTCATTACCAGGTCACCGAGCTCGTGGATTCCATTCCTTTCGGGAATAACCCGGAGGACTCGTATGTGCGCTGGGGCTGCAGCAACTCGCTGCATGTTATTTCCATGGCGCACGCACTCATCGGGATGCCGGAGGAGTGGCAGACCTATCGCACGGGCGGCCTGGATTGGCATCCCAGTGGAGATCGTTTCCACGGTGCGGGTCGCACCGTGTCCGGGGCCCTGTTCAGCTACCAGGCGGACTGGCAGTCCGCCGGACGCTGGGGCATAGACGTGATGACCCCGGAAAACGCCTATCGTCTCATTCCCATGGAGGACCTGTTCGTCATGCGAAAGGGGACCTTCAGTTGGGAAAAGGTTGCGTTTGAGATTCCCTATCCCGGGGTCAAGCAAGGCGTGGCTGAAGAGCTTGCCGTGATGTTGCAGCCCACCCTGGAGGCCGCCATCCCGCTGGTCACCCTGGAGCAGGCGGCCATGTACACCGGGCTCGCCGAGAAGATTTTTGGCTACGATGCCTGAACGAGGTGTTCTTTTCCCATGACGATTGAAATCAACCAGCACATGATCGGCCCCGGCCATCCCTGCTTTATCATTGCCGAGGCCGGCGGGAACCACAACGGGGAGATCGCGCTCGCCCGGGAACTCGTGGACGCGGCCTGCGACACCGGCGTGGATGCCATCAAGTTCCAGACCTACATTACGGAAAAGGTCACCACCGATTATACGCCGAAAGCGAACTACCAGAAGAAGAACACCGGAGAGGAGGAGAGCTTTGTCGAGATGGGGCGCCGCCTGGAGCTGAGTTATGATGCCTTCGCCGAGCTCCAGGCCTATTGCGCGAGCAAGGGCGTGCTCTTTCTTTCCACTCCTTTTGATTTTGAAAGCGCCACCTTCCTGAACGATGAGCTGGACCTGCCGGTGTTCAAGATCTCCTCCGGTGATGTCACGACCTTGCCCTTCCTGGAGCATATTGCCCGCTTCGGAAAGCCGATCATCCTCTCCACGGGGATGGCGACCCTGGCCGAAGTCGAGACCGCCGTGGGCACGCTCCGGGATGCAGGAGCGGATGAGTTGATCCTCCTGCAATGTGTATCCAACTACCCGGCGGCACCGGAAGACGTGAACCTGCGGGCCATGCACACCATGGCCCGAGCCTTTAATGTCCCCGTTGGATATTCGGATCACGTATCGAGCAACGAGGTGGCCTTTGCGGCGGCCGCCCTGGGGGCCTGTGTCATCGAAAAGCATTTTACCTTGGATCGCGACCTGCCCGGGCCGGATCACCAGGCCTCGCTCCTCCCGGATGAACTCAGGGAACTCGTGCTGGGCGTTCGCAAGGTGGAAGCCGCGCTGGGTTCCGGTCTTAAGCTGCCGGTGGAAAAGGAGGCGGAAATCGCGATGGTGGCGCGGCGCAGCCTGGTCGCCGCGCGTGACCTGAGCGCGGGCACGTTGCTGGCATCTACGGACATGGAATTGTTGAAACCGGGCACGGGCTTGGCGGCCTCGTTCCTGTCCCAGCTCCTCGGCCGCACCCTGAAGAAACCCGTCCCGAAGAGCCAGCAGATTTCACTGGAAGACTTCATCGACTGAGTGCCATGCCTGTAGCAACAGAAAATCTTTCGCAGATCCTGTACCGGGATATGCTGCTTATCCGGCGGACCGAGGAGAAGATCCTGGAATTGTTCTCTGCCGGCAAGGTGGGCGGTACCACGCATACCTGTATCGGCCAGGAAGCCAATGCCGTCGCCCTGGTCGGGCAACTCGATCGCCAGCGCGACTTCGTCGTGAGCAACCATCGCTGCCACGGTCATTATCTCGCGTATGGCGGCCCGCTCGATGGCCTGCTCGGCGAGATACTGGGTACGGCCAACGGGGTGTGTGGAGGGCGTGGAGGTAGCCAGCATATCAAGTATGATCGCTTCCAGTCCAACGGGGTGCTCGGGGGCGGCATTCCCATCGCTTGCGGTATGGCGATGGGGGAGAAGCTCAAGGGCGGCGACGGGATCACGGTGGTTAGTATCGGCGACGGCGCCCTGGGCGAGGGCACCCTGTACGAGTCGTTAAACATGGCTGCACTCTGGGATTTGCCCATCCTCTTCCTGGTGGAAAACAACCGCTACGCGCAGAGCACGCCGCTTCACCTGGGGGTGGCCGGTTCGATCGTCGACCGCGCCCGGCCTTTCGGCATCCGGGCGGACGAAATCGACACGACCGATGTGGAGGAACTCCTTGTCTGGTCCAGCCGCGCGATCGAGGCGGTGCGACTCGAGCGCAAGCCCCACTGGGCGGTCATGCATACCTACCGGTTTTCTGCCCACAGCAAGGGTGATGACACCCGTGACGAGGATGAAGTACGCGCGTACCAGGAGAAGGACCCCTTGCGTATCCAGTCCGCGCGCCTGAATGCAGAACAGCTCGACGAGGCGGAGGCCTGGGTGCGAGACGTCCTGGGCCGTGCCTTGGCCGCCTGCGATGCGGCTGGGGAGGCGATGAAATTGTAAGGTCATGCGTGTTCTCGAACAACTGAACCAGTCCCTCCACGCGGTGATGGCGGAGCGGTCGGACGTACTGTTCATCGGTGAAGATGTACTCGACCCGTACGGCGGAGCCTTCAAGGTGTCCAAGGGTCTCTCAACAGCCTTCCCCGACCAGGTGATCACGACGCCCATCAGCGAGGCGTCAATCGTTGGCCTGGGAACCGGGTTGGCGCTACAGGGTTATCGCCCGGTAGTCGAGATCATGTTCGGTGATTTTATCACCTTGATTGCCGACCAACTGGTGAACCAGGCGGCGAAAATGACCTGGATGTACAACCGGGACCTCGCTGTGCCGATCGTGGTCCGTACCCCCATGGGTGGCCGCCGCGGGTACGGGCCGACTCATAGTCAGACCCTGGAAAAACATTTCCTCGGGGTGCCGGGGTTGACTGTGCTGGCGGCTTCGCAGGCCCTTGATGCCGGGGCCTTGTTGCGGATTGCGATTGAGGAAATCGATACGCCGGTCCTCTTCGTGGAGAACAAGTTGTTGTATGCGCGCCAGGCCATTGAACCGGGCGAGCTGGACATGCGAAAAAGCGATGCACAGGTCCCGACCCTTACCATTGGCGGGGGCCGGCCTGATTTCAGTATTATCACCTATGGGGATAACCTTTCCCTCGTGCTCGAGGCGGTGGCCTATCTCCATGAGGAGGAGGAGCTGAATGGTGAGATTCTCATGGTCCACCAAGTTTCGCCCATCGACTTCGAGCCCCTGCGGGTATCGGTAATGACAACCCGCCGCGTGGTTGTTGTCGAAGAGGGCATCGAAGCACACGGCTGGGGGGCAGAAGTCATCGCCGGCCTGAGTGACATTTCACTGGAAGCACCCCCCGAGCGGGTTGGTGCGCGCAGCCTGCCCATTCCCGCAGCCCGTGGCCTCGAGGAGCAGGTGCTCCCCCAGAAGCAGGACGTCATCGATGCGGTCATCCGTACCGTCGACCGGTATCACGTATGATAACCGACATTCAAATTCCCCGCATAAACGCGAACGAGGACGAGGTGCTGCTCGCCTCCGTGAGCGTGCAGTTGGGCCAACAGGTTCGGCCGGGTGATGTGCTCTGCAGCCTGGAATCGACCAAGTCAGCGGAAGACCTGTGTGCTGCATCGACGGGATACGTCCGCAGCATCCTGGGTGTTGAAGGGGACATGGTCCGCGTGGGTGCGTCCGTAATCACCCTGAGTGATGCGGCGGATGAAGCCCTGCCGGAAGCGGCACCGGCAGAAGTACCCGTGGCCGCCCCGCGCCTGACGGCCCGCCAGCGCCTCGAAGCCCGGCGCAGCTCTTCCTTGCCCGTGCGCCCGCCTGATGCACGACCGGCCCTCGTGGACAGCGCCGAGCTCGACTGGGTGCTCGCTGCCCGCGAAAAGATGGCTGCCCAGGGTGGAAGCTGGATATCTCCCGAGGCAACGG
>JAPYUI010000015.1:1390-9714 GCA_029936175.1 Kiritimatiellia bacterium | reverse complement strand
GCCCGCGAAAAGATGGCTGCCCAGGGTGGAAGCTGGATATCTCCCGAGGCAACGGTGTCCCCCGATGCGACGATCGATGCACCCCAGGTGTTCGTCGGTGCCGGGGCCAGGATTGCCGCGGGAACCCATATTGTTACCGAGGAGTTTATCCTGGGCGAAGGTGCTGTCATCGGCGGCGAAGTCGTCGTGGACCTTGCAGGCGGGGCCCATGCCGACTCGCGCCTGCTCGTCGGTCCCGCAAGCCTTGTCGGTTCCCGGGCATCCATTAACACCTGCCGCGAGGTGCTTCTCGAGGCCGAGAGCGCGCTCAGTCCCGGGTCCTGCCTTTTTACCCATAGCTTCTGGCAAAGTATCCTGGACGGCTATCACTGTACCTTTGAGCCGATTCGGGTGGGAGAAAGCGCCTGGGTTGGCGCAGGCTGCCAGGTTTTGCCCGGCGTCACGGTCGGTGCCGGGTCGGTGGTGATTTCCAATTCCACCCTGGTCGATGACCTCCCCCCGGAATGCATGGCCGGGGGGGTCCCGGCCAAGGTGATGCGCAGGGGTATCAAGCGCCCATTGAGCCCGGAGCAGCAGCTGCTACGGTTGAAGCCCCTGGTGCAATCCATGGGCGAAACGCTTAAGGCAAAGGGCTGCCCGGTCAGCTTTACCCTTGAGGTGGAGGAGACGCGGGTTATCCAGCTTTCGCATTCAGGCCAGACCTGGCAATTCGATTGCGCCAAGCGCACGTTCACCGGCGATGCCGAGGACCGGATCGCGCATGAAGTTCGCAACCTGCTCCGCCGGCAGGGCATTCGCTTCCGGCCCTATGCATGGGACGCGGGTTACCGGGGGCCCTTGAGCGATGCGTAAGGTCCTCGCCATTACCGGCGGGCGATCGGATTATTTCCTGCTGCGCCCGGTATACCAGGCCATCATGGATCACCCGGGACTGGAGCTGCAACTCGTGGTTGCCGGGGCGCACCTCTCGGAACAGCATGGTGGCACCATGCAGGATGTCGAATCCGATGCGTACCCTATCGTCGGTCGCATCGATAACCTTATCGCCTCCGACGCACGGGTCGACCGCCTGCGTGGCCTGGCCCGGCAGTTGGTGGAGTTGACTGAAATCGTAGCCCGGGAAGAACCGGATGTGTTGTTTGTCCCGATGGATCGCGAGGAGGCGATCACGATAGCCCTTTGTGGGGCTTACCTGCACCTGCCTTCGGTGCATTACGGGGCAGGGGATCGCGTGGTCGGGAACGTGGACGACATGGTGCGCCATGCGGTTTCCCGCTTATGCCATGTACTGTTGACCACGCACGAGGCTTCGCGTGCGCGCCTGATCCAGGCCGGTGAAGAATCCTTTCGCGTCCACAACGTGGGGAGCTCGGGCCTGGACCGCCTGCGCCTCACTCCGGAATTGAGTCGCGAGGAATTGGCGGCGGCCCTCGGCGTGGAGGCGGTGGATGACACGTACCTGGTAGTGGTTCAGCATCCGCTTTCCTCCGACGTGGAAAACAGTGGGGCCCACATGGAAGAGACCCTGGCCGCGGCGCTTTCCAGCGGGCTCCAGGTTTTTGTCTCCTACCCGAATTCCGATGCGGGCAGCCAGGCGATCATCGAGGTGATCGAGGGCTACCGGGGACACGCCCGGGTTGAGATTTTTCGAAATGTGCCCGAAATTCCCTTCGTAAACCTGCTTCGTATGGCCTCGGCCCTGGTCGGAAATTCCAGCATGGGCTTGTTTGAGGCCCCGTACCTTCACTTGCCGGCCATCAATGCCGGTGCCCGACAGACGAACCGTACCCAGTGTGAGAACGTCTTTTTTGTACCCAGTGACCGGGGTGCGATCGCCGAGATGATCGACCAGGTCCTGAACGACGACGCGATGAAGCAGCAGGTCGCGACCTGTTCCCAGCCCTTTGGCGATGCTCAGACCGGTCCGCGGATCGCCCAATTGTTGGTTGAGTTGGAGCTGGACACCAAATTGCTGAATAAGGATATTAGTTACTGATGAGTGTATTGGTTGTAGCCGTCCATCCGGACGATGAAACGCTCGGCGCCGGGGGGACGCTGCTCAAGCACCTCGCCCGTGGCGAGGAGGTCCACTGGCTCATTGTTACCGCGGCCAAGGCGCCGGGGGTGGCCGCTTCCGTTTATCAGCAGCAGAAGGACCAGGTCGAGCGGGCCAACACGGCGTATCCGTTCAGTTCCATGACTTGGGCAGGCTTGCCGGCTACCTTGCTGGAAACGCTGCCCCTGGGGGACTTGATTGCGCCGATCGAAGCCGCGGTGAAGGCCGTGCGCCCAGAGACGGTGTACCTGCCGAACCGCAGCGACGTACACTCGGATCACCGGGTGGTTTTCGACGCCTGCCAGGCGGTCTTCAAGGCCTTCTATATGCGTGAACGCGGCGTGCGTCGGGTGTTGATGATGGAAGTCGCCAGCGAAACCGAGGCTGCACCACCCTTTGCCGAGAACGCTTTTCTTCCGAACGTGTATGAGGACATCACCGAGCACCTGGAACGCAAGCTGGAAATCATGGCCCTGTACGAGGCCGAGGTGCATCCCGATCCGTTGCCGCGCAGTCTCTCAATGCTCCGGGCGCAGGCACGGGTGCGCGGTGCGGCGGTGAGCGTGGCGTATGCGGAAGCTTTTCAATTGGTACGGGAGATACGATGATTAAAGCGGTAGGAATTGGAGCCGGCGGTCACGTTGGCGTGATGTTGGATGTGCTGAAGATGCAGCGGGTGTACGAACCCATTGGCCTGGTGGAAACCGACCCGGAGCTGGTGGAGACGGAAAAGTACGGCTTGCCGATCTTGAGCCAGGACAAGATGGCCGAGATCCTGCAGCGCGGGGTAAAGCATGCCTTCATGGGCGTCCGCAGCACCGGGTCTACCAGCCTGCGCACCCGGATCTACGGGCAGTTCTGCAAGTTGGGCTTTGAATTCATCCACGTGATCGATCCCCGTGCGGATATTGCGGTGTCGGCCGTGATCGGCACCGGGGCAACGATTTTCCAGGGAGCCATCGTGCAGTCTCATTCCCAGATCGGGGAAAACTGCATTATCAATACCGGGGCCATCGTGGAGCACAGTTGCGTGGTTGGTGATGATGTACACGTTGCGACCGGGGCGATGCTCGCCGGCGAGGTCGTGGTCGAGGACGGGGTACACGTGGGCATTGGTGCGGTGATTCGCCAGAGAATCCGGATCGGTAAAGGTGCCGTGGTCGGAGCGGGTGCGGTCGTGATCCGCGACGTCCGGCCGAATACGACGGTTGCCGGTGTGCCCGCCGTGGAGCTCGGGATGCCGATCGGCTATTAGCGCGGTAACACGGGCATCCAATCCGCATGGGATGCCTGTCGTATTTTTCTGTTCTTCCGATTATCGGAAGCCTCTCCTGAATGTGTTCAGATCATCGAAAAGCCATGTTTGAGGTATTTGATGCAAGTAGGGATGGTGAAGCCTGGCGCGAAAAACTGGCGAAGCTTCCGCCCCCCGCCCGGGATATCTACGGTGATCCGGCCTATGTATCCCTGTTTGCTTTCGAGCCGGGAACGCGAGGAACCTGCGCGGTTTTTGAGCAGGGTGAGCAGGTATGGCTGCACGCCTTTCTCCTGCAGCCCTATGGAGAAGAGTTGTACGATATTGAGACCGCTTATGGGTACGGCGGCCCCTGGTCGAACTCGGATGACCCAGCCTTCATTTCCCGGGCCTATGCCGCGTATACGGATTGGCTGGAATCCCAGGGCGTTATTGCCGAGTTCCTTCGCCTGCACCCCCTGATTCGGAACGAGCAGTATATCGAGTCCGAGGTCGAGCGGGACCGGACCACCTGTTCCATCGACCTGACGCGGGAACTGGGCTTTGGCGTCAAGGTGCGAAACATGTTGAAACGCGCGACCAAGGATGGCGTGCTTGTCGAGCAGGTCAGCGCGGTGGAACATGTCGATACCTTTCACGCCTTGTATGACGCCAACATGAAAACCCTTGACGCCGATTCCTTTTATCGCTTTGACCGGGCGTTTTTCCAGGCCCTGGCACCGCTGGTCGACCAACGGGGGATGCTGCTCGCCTGCATCCGTGACGGGCGATGGGTGGCCGCATCGATCCTGCTCCAGTCCTCGCCCTACCTGCACTATTTTTTCTCCGCCTCGGACTACGAGGCGCGGGTTCCGGGGACGACAAACCTGCTCTTGCAGGAAGCCGCATCCCTCGGGCAATCCATGGGGTGTGAGCGCTTTCATCTCGGCGGCGGGCGGACGGCGGCGGAAGATGATTCGCTCCTGCTGTTCAAGAAGTCGCTGTGCACCGACGAACATGTCTTTCACATCAGTAAACGCGTTGTGCATCCGGAACGCTATGCCGCGGTTTGTGATGCCTGGCGCGCGGCGAATCCCCGGATGGCTGAACGCTACGGCCATCGTATCCTTTGTTACCGCTACCTGTCATGAAAGTACCGATTGAATCCTCCTTCGTTTCGCCCGCGGTCACCTTGCGCGCCTGTTTTGAATCCATCGACCGAACCGGGCGGGGCATTGTGCTGGTGGTGGATGAAGCCCGCTGCCTGATCGGGACCATTTCCGATGGCGACCTGCGTCGGGGTATCCTTTCCGGGGTATCCTTGTCTATTTCCGCGGGGGCCTTCCTCTCGCAGACCTATCCCGATGGACAAGTGCCGATTACGGCTCCGCAGGACGCCAGTTCCTCCGATGTGCTTCGCCTGATGGCGGAGAAGGGGGTTCGCCAGATTCCCATCATGAATGAACAGGGGGTGGTGGTCGACCTGGTCGTGATCGATGGACTCCTGCCTGAAGCGATGGCCCCCATGGGGGCGGTGGTGATGGCGGGGGGGGCGGGTACGCGCCTCATGCCCCTGACCGAGCAAATGCCCAAGCCCATGTTGCCCGTGGGCGATCGTCCGCTGCTCGAGTTGATTGTCGACCAGCTCAAGGCGGCACAGATCGAGCAGCTGACCATCACCACGCACTATAAGTCAGACCAGATTAAGGATCATTTCGGTGATGGGAAAAAGTTCGGCATCGATATCAGCTATGTGGAGGAAGAGTCCCCGCTGGGTACCGCCGGTGGATTGAATCTCCTGGCAAAAAAGCCCGAGAACCCAATGCTGGTGCTGAACGGCGATATTCTAACCCAGTTGGATTTTCGAGCCCTTTTCGATTTCCACCGGGAGCATGGGGCGGACCTCACGGTTTCCGTCAGCAAGTACGATGTCGAGGTGCCCTTTGGCGTGGTGGATTGCACGGGTGCACAGGTGACCCGCCTGCAGGAAAAGCCGGTCTACGACTTCTTCGTGAATGCCGGCATCTACCTGCTGGAGCCAACGGTTTTCGAATACGTGCCCGCGGACAAGTGTAACATGACTGATCTCGTCGATATCCTGATCGCCGAGGGGAAGAAGGTGATCGGTTTTCCCATCATCGAGTACTGGCTGGATATCGGCCGCCGCGAGGAATACGAGCAGGCGCAAAACGACGTCAATGGATTGGAGAAACGACTATGAGCTTAAGCAAGAAGAAGGTGCTGGTGACGGGTGCGGGTGGCTTCATTGGCAGTCACCTGGCCGAACGCCTGGTTGAGGAGGGGGCCCAGGTCCGGGCGATGGTACACTACAATGCCATCGGAAACTGGGGTTGGCTGGAGAAATCACCCCACCGCGAGGCCATGGAGATCCTGGCCGGCGACGTGACGGATGCCATGAGCGTACGCCAGGCCGTGGAGGGCTGCGATACGGTTTTCCATCTCGCGGCCTTGATTGCCATTCCGTATTCCTATGCCGCACCGGCATCCTATGTGCGGACGAATATCGAGGGCACCATGAACGTGCTGAACGCCGCTCGTGATTGCGGGGTTCGCCGGATCCTGCACACCTCCACCAGCGAGGTATACGGTACCGCGATTGAGGTGCCGATCAAGGAAACCCATCCTCTCCAGGGACAGTCGCCCTACAGCGCGAGCAAGATCGGGGCAGACAAGATTGCGGAGTCGTATTTCTGCTCGTTTGAGACGCCGGTGGTGACGATTCGACCCTTTAACACCTTTGGTCCGCGCCAGTCGGCCCGGGCGGTAATCCCGACCATTGCCAGCCAGTGCCTCGCCGGCTTCACCGAGATTAAGCTGGGCAACCTGAGCCCGACGCGTGATTTAAACTACGTGGCCAGCACGGTGGATGGGTTTATCAGGGCTGCCGACGCCGATGGCGACAAGGTGCACGGCGGGACCTTCAACCTGGGTTCCGGACGCGAAACCAGTATCGGCGACCTGGCGCGAATGATTATCGAGGTCACCGGCGCACAGGCTGAGGTGCTAAGCGACGAACAGCGTCTTCGCCCGGCCGGGAGCGAAGTCGAGCGCCTCGTGGCCGATGCATCCCTGGCGCGCGAAGCTTTTGGCTGGGAGTCCGAGGTCGACCTGGAAAGCGGCCTGCTGGAAACGGTTGAATGGTTGCGCAAGCACCAGGAAGGCTATCGGCCAGACCAGTACACGGTATGAGTGCGCCCCAACATCCCACTATCGCGTTCCTGGTCTATGCCGAGCAGTTTGAACGGCTGGACATTCATCCGGATTGGCTTGTGCTGACCGGGGACCTCCAGCTCCAGGTGAAACTCGAAAACCAGGGTCGCCGATACATTGATTTCTGGGATTTCTTCCGCGTAGAGGAAGACGATGCGCATATCGGGAAGGCCTGGGAACTCTGCGACATGGTGGGTCGCCGCCTTGCCGGGCGGGTCCTCCTGGATGAATGGGATTTGGTGCGTGGCATGTGCAACGATTTACTCTGGGGTTTTCGCGCATCGATGAATGCAGCCAAGGTCCTGGAACGCGTGCGCGACCGGTATCCCGACCACCACTGGGTCTACGAGAATCAATTATCTGAAGCCATGTATTGGGATTCCCCAGAGCCCCCGACGGACTCGTTTAACGCGATAGCAGCCTGGGTGGCGGGCGATCGGGGGCGGGCAATCGGAGCGGGCAAGCCCACCCGGGAGAAGCCGCTCGAGGTGGAGGACCGTTGCCCCGATTTCGACCCGGAATGGCTGCATCGAACGATTCGTTTTCTTTCCTACGCGGAGGGCGGCGCCTGGGTGGAGCAGGGTCAGTTGCTGGATAGCTACGATGATCCGGAGAAGGCCTGGTTGGTAATGGGTGAACGCTTTTCACGTGGCGGTATGCCCGCCCAGTCCCTGGCCGAGTTGCAATCTTTTCCCTTTGATATGCGTGCGGCCCTGGCGGCGATCGATGCCGTCGTGGCGGAGGCCAGGGGCGAATGGGAAGATGGACCGCCCTGCATCTTTGAAAATCCGCAC
Source organism: Kiritimatiellia bacterium (assembly GCA_029936175.1). Classification (GTDB taxonomy): domain Bacteria; phylum Verrucomicrobiota; class Kiritimatiellia; order SS1-B-03-39; family UBA6053; genus JAPYUI01. The sequence continues at coordinate 2,399 of JAPYUI010000015.1, read as the reverse complement.
ATGGCGTTCCTATGGGATTCGTTTGGTCGCTGGTTGAAAGCCGGCGTGCATACCTACCACCTGGGTAAACTCGCGGCCCGGGCTTATCGGCCCCATGCCGTCGTCACGGGCAGCGATGTCGCGGGCTCGGTCCGGGCATTTACCCGGGCACTCCGCGCGGAAGGGGTGCCGGTGATTTCGATCGATCACTGGGGAATCAAGATGGATGAAACCCACCTGCGTCACCAGGGGGCTCTCAATCACGCGATGGTGTGCGGACAATATGAATTGGCGGGGCACCGTGCCTGGCGGCCAAGCGAGGTCCAGGTCCGGGCCCTCGGTACCCTCCGCCAGGGCATGCAGTTCGAGTGGGGCGAACCCCGCGATGTTTCCCGGGGTCAGAAGCGAATCGTGCTGTTCACCTCACAGCCCGTGATGCATGGACACATGATGACCTGGGTTCATCCCCGGGCCTTCAAGCAGAGCTGGATGCAGCTGCTGGACCTGTTCCGCCAGCACCCGGACTGGGAGGTGATCATCAAGCCGCATCCGTATTCAGATCATTTTGGTTTTTACGAGAGCCCGGCCTTTCAGGACGTGCCGAACGTGTGTATGCGGCGCGACCTTTCCACCCAGGATGCCCTGGAAGAAGCCGACCTGGCCATGATTATCAATATCCACACCGCGGTACTACCCGAGATCCTGGTGAAACGGGTGCCGGTGATTTACCTGAAAGATGCCGTGGCGTATCCGCCCTGTGAACAAATGGAAGACGGTGGGGCGGTGGTCCTGGACCGGGTCGAAGACCTTGAAGCCACGACCGAGCGCCTGCTGGAAGACGAGGCTTTTCGGGAGGAAACACTGGAGAAGGCCCGGGATTTCCTGTCCAAGGTGGTGGTGGCAACCGGGACCGAAGCCCTGGTCAACCTGGTACGCTTCGTGGATGACGTGGCGGAAGCCCCTGCGCGGCCGGCATGTGCGTCCGCCCGCTGGGTCATGGATCTCAACCTGCTGCTCCTGGGATTGCGAT
>JAPYUI010000015.1:0-1290 GCA_029936175.1 Kiritimatiellia bacterium | reverse complement strand
TGTGCGTCCGCCCGCTGGGTCATGGATCTCAACCTGCTGCTCCTGGGATTGCGATATGGCCGCCTGTCCTGGGATGCCTGGTTGCACGAGCTGGACCGCCTGGCGGAGCGGGGGGCTAAGCTGGATTTTGACGAACTGGATTTTGTGGATCTGCCCTTGCTGGGCTCCTTCCTGCTGCACCTGTACATGCACCATCCCGTGGTTTGGCCGGTGGGCTCGATCTCCCCGGTCAAGGCGGCCGGGGCCCTGTATTTCAAGTTGCCTGCGGCCATTCGCCCGGGTTGGGATGTGTATCGGTCATGCCTGGTCCTGGCCTTTACGCAACGGGCCGCCTCGGCGGGAGCGATTATGCGCAGCGGTTTAAATTGTATGCTCTTCCTGTTGGCACCGGGACGTTTCCTGAAACGAGCGGGATGAATATTCTTCAGCTGAATTCCTCCGATGCGGGTGGTGGTGCCGAGCGCGTTGCCTGGGACTTGTTCGAGGCGATGCGAGCGAGAGGGCATGGCTCCTGGATGTCGGTGGGGATCAAGAAATCACGTGACCCGGGCGTTTTCGTGGTGCCGAATCCCCCTCCCGCATCCTGGCGTTTTGGTGCCCTGCACACGGCCGACCGCCTGTTAACCCATACGTGGCGCGGTTCCTGGCAACTTGCCCGGGGCTTGCAGTTGATCGCTGGTCGGAAGACCCAGCTCGCACGTGAACGAGGCGAGGAACTTTTCGATTACGTGGGGACCTCCCGGATTCCCTTCCTTCCGCCGATTAAGCCGGACCTGATTCATGCGCATAACCTGCACGGATTCTATTTTGACTTACGTCAATTGCCCAGGCTCAGCCGGGACACGCCCATCATGGTGACCCTGCATGACGAGTGGAGTTTCACCGGCCATTGTTCGTATACGCTGGGCTGTGATCGCTGGCAAAACGGCTGTGGCGAATGCCCTCACCTGGATACGCCGCCGGCCATCGAGGCCGACGGCACCGCGTTCAACTGGCAGCGCAAGGCGTCTATTTACGCGGATAGCCACCTGCACCTGGTTACGCCGAGTGAATGGTTGAAGCAGCGGGTAGGGCAGTCGATGTTTAAAGGCCGGCCCGTGCGCGTGGTGCCCAATGGTGTTCGCCTGGATATTTTCACGCCCGGAGATCGCGAGGAGATCCGCACTTCACTGGGCCTGGAGTCGGGTCATCCCGTACTTATGTTCTCGGCCAATGCGAATAATCCGTTCAAGGATTTCACCACGATTGAAAAAGCGGTGGAAGGGATGCAGACGCCGGTGACCTGCCTCG